>JAIPFV010000021.1 GCA_021736475.1 Spirochaetia bacterium
TGAATCAGCTTGTTATCAGTTATATCGGAAAAAATTGTTACAAAGTATTCTTTTTGCGGGGAGTAGACATCTACTTTATAGTGTCTCTCCAGGGGTGCGGAGTAGTGCTCGTAGCTGCGGGACTCACCGTGCTGGGCAACCTCACCATAGTACTTTACCCAATCAAACTCACCCTCCTGCAGCTTCGGCAGTACCTTGAGAACAGACTCGTTTAAAATATCCCTTCGCCAAAGCCCGGTCAGTCTTTCGAACTCCGAATTGACGTCCAAGAATATATAATCCACCGGAGTGCCGTTTTCATCAGTTACTATTTGGTGATACGCATACCCGAAGGGCGACTGTTCAAGCAATTTCTTGTAAAAATCGGTATCCATTTACAACCTCAAAATATTATCTAAACTCAGCATACCTACATTTTTACAACATATAATCTTCAAGGTTTAATCTTAGTGCTCTTGCTTAGGGAACGCAAGTGAGCTTCAGAATAAATTAAGAGATTGGATTCTCCGGACTCTTTAGGTAATCTGTAACGAATGCGGTCAGCCCCAGGTGGGAGGGTGCGGAACTACCGGTGAAACCGCCGGGGGCAGAGGCTGCCCTTGCCGGCGGTCACTGCAGTTCTCCAATGTCGGGGTCACCAGGGCAAGCCTAGCGCTCGTAGGTACCCATCAGCTGGGCTTCGCCTAACACGTGCCCGTCAATAGTATTCAACAGTTTCTGCTTATCCAGCCCGGGGGACACATCCAGCTGAATATCCAGGGCATACAGGGTGAAAAAGTAGCGGTGTGTACCCCCTGGAGGGCAAGGACCGCCGTAGCCCAGTTTTCCGAAACTGTTTTTGCCCTGCATCCCGCCGGGACTCGGATGGGGATCATTCGGAACCCCTTCGAGCAAGCTCTCAGCTTTGGCCGGGATATTGTAGTACAGCCAATGGACAAAGGTGCCCCCCGGTGCATCCGGGTCGTCGCAGATCAGTACAAAACTCTCGGTCGCTCCGGGAGCATCGCTCCAGCTTAAGGGCGGGGATACATCGCTGCCGTCGCAGGAATACTTCCGGGGTATGGGTCGATCCTGTTCAAAAGCCTCGCTTGTCAATTGCATAGTCATGACCTCCTGTGCGTACGAAGAGAATAGAGAAAAGAGCAGTAATGTCAAAAGGGTGGTTACTTTCTTCATATTTAAAACATAACAATAGAGAAACTGCGAAGCAAACGGAAAGTGAAGGGAGCTCTTAAGCTCGGCGCCTTTCGTAGCGCTCAATCAGTGTGGTAAGGTAGCGCGATTTCATCTGCTCGCTTGCCATAAGCTGCTTCACCGGAGGAAGCTTCAGAATAACGCCCAGTACCGAGGCCATAGCCCGGTGGGAGAAGTGGTAGTGGTTATCGAAGATGAGGTTCTGCAGTTTCCCCCGTTCGATGGCCATCAGTACCACCCGGTGGGTGGAGTTTACCGGGGTAATCACCCTCTCCGGCCTCTGTTCCAGGTTCAAGGCATTGGTCGGGCAGGAACGCACACAGACCCCGCAGCCGAGACAGAGGTCCTCATTGATCGCCGCCACCTTGCGGTTTTTCCTGGCCGGGTCATTAGCCGAAATCAGACTCAAAGCCTCTACCGGGCAGACACTCACACACTTCCCGCAGCCCGTGCAGTTCTCAACAGCAAGCTTCGGCAAAAAATTGCTGGTATGCACCGGCTTTAAGAAGCCGAACTTCCGGGCGGCCACCAGAGCCTCGCAGCAGCAGCCGCAGCAATTACAGATAAAGTTTACCCCCTTCTGCACATTCTCGCCAAACTGCACCAGATTGTGTTCATAGGCCTGGTCCAGCAACTCAAGGCACTCCGCCGCATCAACCTGCCGGGCAAAGCCGTTATCTATCAGGGCCGCCGCGGAACCGTTAAAGGTCATGCAGATATCCAGCGGAGCGTCGCAGGCGGTGTGGGCATGCATCATCTTATGGCGGCAGTAGCAGGTTCCCACCCCAATATGGCTGGCGGTCTTCACCACCTCGCTGGCCCGCTCGTAGGGCAGCACGTACAGCCCCTCGCCGCTCGGCAGCACAGTCTCGTTAATAAACACACGCCCCAGCTGGGTTTCTCCGTCCAGAAAAAGATCCTTAATAAAATCCTCTTCCACGTTCATATACTGGTAGAACAGCTGACCCAGAGCCTTCTGGTCCACATCTCCCCGGATGCGCATCATGGAAAACTCAAAAAAACCTGCCATAGGCGGGGGCAGTACGTAGACACTTTCATCTCCCCGGGAGACATCCAGCAGAATCGCCCGGGAGGCTAAGCTGTCCAGCAGCTTACGGGCCTCCTTCTCCGAGACCCTCCACGCCCGGGCGGCTTTGCCGGCGGTAAAGGGCTTAATCGGCAGCAGTGAAACCATCTGAGCCTCGTGCTCATCGAACAGGAGCTGCAAAATCTGGTAAAGGGTTTTTGACGGCGGCGCCCCCTGGGGAAAACGGTTCAGCCGGTCAACCAAGTTCTCATAGCCGGATCCGATAGTACGCTGTTCCATAACTCGATCTTAAAAGAAGAATTACGATAAGTCCAGGGAGCAGTCAATTTACTCTACTCAAATGCTAAATTCCTTGGTAAGCTGTACGCAATGTTCAAAAAAAGGGATGCAAAGGCCAAAAAGCTAAAGGCCAAACTCCAACTTATCATCTCAATCGTACTGTTTATTCAAATAGTTATTATCAGCACCCTGTCGCTGTTTCTGTTCCATCAGAACATATCCAGCAATGCGAACACCGAGCTTAGCCAGGATCTGGAACAAACCAGCTCTTCCCTTGCTTACATAAAACAGACCCTCTTCAACCGGGTGTTTCTCCTGCGCTACACTATAGAAGAGATGCAAACTCAGGATTTAGACCCCGACACCCTCCATAAACGTATTCGTACACATTTTAACTCGGTCGATACCGACCGCGTGGTGCTGCTGGCGGAGTCGGGGGAAGTGCTTTTTCGAATTGACAGGCAGGCTGAAAAAATGACTCCCATAGAAGAGACCCTGGATCTGGGGCAATTCGATTTTCTTAAAAGCAAATACGTCTTTGAGGACGGCCCGCAACAGCAGCTCTATCTGATTACCGGCACAAAGATCTACCACCCTGAGGGCAAGCGGTACTATCTACTTTTTATAAACTCGCTGAACAAAGACTTTGCCTATAACCTCTATAAGAAAACCGGAATCAACTTTGCGCTGTTTGTCCAAGACCAGCCTATCTGTTCGGTTGTGCCGGACTTCACGCTTCCCCCGGATTCCGGAAGTACCTTCAATGAAATCAAAATTGCATCAACCCCCTACAGAATAAAAACCAAGCTCTTATCTTCTGCTATCCCCGGGGGTCTCAGGCTTACTGTACTCAGGTCGCACCTGCAGGACAGCCTGTATCTACGCTGGCTGACCACCATTTTCATCGTCTCCTTTTTTGTCACACTCATAATATCTCTGGGCTATATTGTCGGGATGACCAATCGCATTCTGTCCCCCTTTTATGAACTCAATTCCTGGCTCGCGGAATACCTTAAAACCGGAAAATCCGCGGAGCTTAATATCACCCAAGCCGGCGAAATCGAATTTCTCACCCAAACCTTTTATTCAATGGTTCAAAAGCTTATCAAGGAAGAACAGATAATCAGAAAACAGCTGCATGAAATATCATTTCTAAATAGATACAACACCGAAATAATGGAAAATCTTAAAGCCGGTGTGCTGATACTCAATCCCGACGGGTCCATCGATTTTCTGAACCAGTACCTCCGCTCGATTCTGCAGCTTCCAGCCCAGGAAAGTATTCTAGGCAGCCCTTATACGCAGTTCTTTACCTCCTACTTCAATCCGGAAGGAAAATGGACAGATTTTCCAGAGCTGCAGTTTGGGGCTAAGCGTTCATACCTGCTGAGTATCAAAGACAGTAATAATATTGAAACCAAACTCTCCTTAAAACTCTCGTACCTCGATGAGAACGACCAACAGAGCCGGGTGCTGATTGTATTAGAAGATATCACCGACACCGAACGCATCTGGAACAAAATTCTCATTACCGAAAAAGTCTCCTCTATGGGTCTGCTCTCCGCCGGTATGGCCCATGAAATTAATAACCCCCTCGGCTCCATCCAGTCTCACATCAACTATCTCAAGGCGGTCGAAGGGGATGAGGAGAAAAAAGACTCGATTATGTGGCTGGAAACCGAGACCAAGCGTATTGAGGGAATCGTAAAACGGGTACTGACCTTCTCCCATGACAGTGATTCTAATTCCTCGGTGTCGGACATCCACTCGGTAATTAATGATGTGATAGAAGTAAGTAAATACAGCATCAAGGGCAAGGAAATTCACATCGATAAGCAGCTCCGATCGACACATCCCACCGCCCGTATACCCCAGAATGAGGCCAAACAGGTCTTTCTGAATCTGTTTTTAAACGCTACTCAGGCAATCGATACCCAGGGTGATATAAGCTTCAGCACTGAAAATAGGGAGGGCTACCTTCATGTTATTATTGAGGACTCAGGTTATGGAATAGACGGGGAGCATCTGAAGGATATTTTTAATCCCTTTTTTACCACTAAATCCAGCACCGAGGCTAACGGTCTGGGACTCTCAATTGCATATAACATACTCAGAAAGGCCGGAGGCGATATCCACATACAAAGTACCGTCCAAAAAGGAACCACCGTCGAAGTAACCCTGCCGGTGGTCGAGAAAGGAGAGCACGTACCCTATGAACATCCTGATCACAGATGATGAAATCGGCCTGCGCCACGGTCTGACAAAACGTCTCCGTATCGAAGGCTATGAAGTATTTGGGGCTTCCAATTCCAGGGAAGCTCTAGACATAATCGGCCGGCAGAAAATCCATATTATATTGCTGGATTTACGCCTGGCCGATGAAGACGGGCATTCTCTGTTGGAGGCTATAAAGGCGAAGGAACCGGATATATCCATAATTATTATTACCGGTTACGGGACAATCCAAAGTGCGGTTAACTGCATGCTGGCAGGGGCGGCTAATTACCTGACGAAACCAATCGATCAGGACATGCTGCTCACCTCAATAAAAAGAGAAGTCCAAACCATTACTCTCCAGTCTGAAAATGCAGGCCTCAAACAAAGCCTCGATGATTTTGTAGAAAAGGAGAAGATTGTAACTTCTTCAATCCGCCTCCCGCCCCATGTTGATAATATCATTCAAAAGGTAAAGAACCTGGATGTAAATATCCTCATATCCGGTGAAACCGGCACCGGGAAGGAAGTGACCGCCAAGAGGATCCACTTCTCCGGAGAGTACCGTGACACCCCCTTTATCAGCATCAATTGTTCTGCTCTCAACGATAACCTGATAGAAAGTGAACTATTCGGGCACGAAAAGGGGGCTTTCACCGGTGCCAACAGCCGGAAGTTGGGGCGCTTTGAAATTGCCGGCAAGGGAACTCTATTTCTGGACGAAATCGGCGACATGTCCCTGACCATGCAGAGCAAACTGCTGCGGGTAATCGAAGAGCGCAGCTTTGAGCGCGTGGGAGGAACTCAGAAGATTCATACTAACTGCAGGATAATTGCCGCTACCAATAAACGTCTGAAACAGGCGGTTCAAGAACAGAGATTCAGGAGCGACCTGTATTATCGTCTTAACGTAGTAGAGATCACCCTCCCCCCGTTGCGTGAGCGAAGTGAGGAAATTCCCTACCTGGTAGATCATTTTATTGAAGAGGCAAACCGGGAGTACGACAAGAATATTGAAACTATTTCAAGCGGTTTACTGAATCAAATATTGGCCTACCCCTGGCCCGGAAACATCCGTCAGTTAAAAAATGTGATTACTAATGCAGTTCTGCTCTCCGAAGGAAACAGCTTTCAGTCACTCAATATTCCCGACTTTGAGCAGGGCTGCAACGACTCGGAGTCAATGAGCTCCTTTATCAACTTAAAAGCATATGTTGACCAGCATACGGATAAGCTGGAAAAAGAGGTGCTTTCGAAAGTTCTGGAGGAGGAGAACCGCAATATAAGCAGCACCGCCTCAAGACTCGGCATTTCCAGAAAAACTTTATATAAAAAGATTGAGAGTCACGGCCTATGAAACAGTATGTAGCAATTGGGATTCTATTGATGTTAGGAGTGGGTTTGCTGTTTTTCTTCCTGCGTCCCCCTGCAAACCTCGGCAATAAACTGGAGATTTTCAGTTGGTGGACTGCGATGGGGGAAGAAGAAGCCTTGAGCGAATTATACCGGGTCTACCGCGAGCACAATCCGGAGGTAGAAATTATAAATGCCACGGTAGTAGGGGGGATGGGTTCAAAAGCAAGGTCTGTGCTGGAAACCCGAATGGCGGGAAACAACCCTCCGGATGCCTTTCAGGTACTGGCTGGGCCCAGTCTGATGAAACTTTGGATCAAACCTGGCTATCTTGAGGACATCTCATTTATTTATGAACAGAACAACCTGCTACACCTGTTTCCACCGGAAATAATAAAGAAATTAAGCTACCGGGGCGGTATCTTCGCCATTCCGGTCAATATCCACCGCGAGAACGTTCTTTGGTACAATAAAGCCCTTTTCGAACGATACGGTATAGCCCCGCCCCGGAGCACGGAAGACTTATATGCAGTCCTGGAACAGCTTGCAGCCCATGGAATTACCCCCCTGGCTGTTGGTGACAGCAACCACTGGCCGGCTCTGCACTTGTTTGAATCCATATTGGTTGCACAGCTGAGCGCAGAAGAGTATCAGGGGCTTTGGAATGGAGGCAGCCGCTGGGATACCCGGGAGATGGAGGCTGTTTTGCGCCAATTCAGGGATGTGTTTGACTACGTAAACTCCGACCATGCTGCCCTAACCTGGGACGAAGCGGTACAGTATATGATAGACGGAAAATGCGCCATGACGGTTATGGGCGATTTTGCCGAGGGGTACCTGAAAGCAAAAGGGCTTATCCCAAACCAACATTTCGGCTGGGTGCCCTTTCCAGGCTCTGAGGACAAATTTGTGATGAACTCCGATACATTTGCCCTACCCAAGGGAGCCGTCCACCGGGAGAACGCAGTTAAATGGCTTGAGATTGCAGCCTCAAAAGCCGGGCAGGATGCATTTAATCCAAAAAAAGGTTCTATACCCGCACGCAAGGACAGCCGAAGCGACATCGAGCGCTACGATGCGTATCAGCAAAGTTCGATACGCGCCTTTAGGGAGCAGCAGATACTCGGAAGCGTAACCCACGGAACAGTCGCTCCCGATGCCTGGCGAAACGAGTTGTACCGCATCATCGATTCCTTCATAGTAAACAAGGATATCCCCCTTACCAAAGAAAAGTTACAGGCCGCCGCCCGAAAACATGTAGATTAAACAGCTCTAAAGCTGTTTCATAGCGGTAACAGTGTTACCCGGAGGAAACAGCTTTAGTGTGAATCCATCTGAATTTGGACCTCCCGTGTGCGGCACCGGGTTATTCCTCACAAAACCTTAACTTTCTCCGCTGGAAAATCTTACGTCGTGGCTGGATAGATTTGTTTCATCTGCTGTCTGCTTGGCACAGAATATGCATGGTATTGAGTGTTAAAAAACTCAAGGAGGTAGTAGTAATGAAAAAACTACTCGTAATCATGGTCATGCTGGCCGTGGTATTTTCTGCACCGGTGTTTGCCGGCGGACAACAAGAGAAGGCCGAAGGTGACGGACAGCAGATGGCCAAGGCCATTGAGGTACTGCACTGGTGGACATCCGGCGGTGAAGCCGCTGCACTGAATGTACTGAAAGAAAAGGTAGAGGCCGAAGGTATAAAGTGGGTCGACACTCCGGTTGCAGGCGGAAGTGGTGTACAGGCAATGACCGTACTGCGCTCACGGGTAACTGCAGGAAACCCGCCGGCGGCAGTTCAAATGCTCGGATATGACATCCTTGACTGGGCCGAAATGGGCGTAGTGGCCAACCTAAACGAACTGGCCGAAGAAGAGAATTGGGATGCAGTAATCCCCGACGCAATCAAAAAGTTCTCTAAATACGACGGGAAGTGGATTGCAGCCCCGGTAAATGTACACTCCGAAAACTGGGTATGGGCCAATCAGAAAATCTGTGATGACCTTGGAATTGAACTACCCATTACCACCTGGGAAGGCTATGTAGATGCCCTGCAGAAAGTACAGGATTCTGGAAAAGTAGCCCTGGCCCACGGCGGACAACCCTGGCAGACAGGAACAATTTTCGAATCTGTGGTACTGGGAGTCGGCGGACCTGAGTTCTACGAAAAAACAATGAACGTTCCGATGGATCAGGATGCACTTAAGTCCGATCAGATGCTGGAAGCCTTCAAACGGATGGAAACTCTGCGCGGCTTTGTTGACGATAATTTCAGCGGACGCGACTGGAACCTGGCCTCCGCAATGGTAATCAAGGGTCAGGCGGCCTTTCAGATGATGGGCGACTTTGCAAAGGGAGAGTTCCTGCGGGCCGACATGGTACCGGGCGAGGATTTCTTTGGTTTCCGTACCCCCGGCACGAAGGGCTCTGTAACCTTTAATGCCGACCAGTTTGTAATGTTCGAGAAAGAATCCCAGGCCAAGAGAAATGCCCAGAAGGTACTGGCTAAAAACGTAATGGACCCGGAATTTCAGGTTTCCTTTAACGTGGTCAAGGGTTCAGTACCGGCACGCACAGACGTACCCGATGATGAGTTTACTATCATTGGGAAAGAGGCGATGAAAGACCTAGCCCAAGCCAATGATGACGGAACCCTCTTTGGTTCCCTGGCCCATGGACATGGTGCACCCTCCGCTATTAAAGAAGCGGTATTCGATGTAGTAAGTGCCCATTTCAATGGACAGTACACCGCTGAAGAAGCTGTTGAAGCCTTGGCTAAAGCAGTAGAAGCTGCGAAATAATTTTTATAGTATGTAAACCTGGGGCGGGCCTATTTGGGCCCGTCCTTTGATAATTCCTCTTCTACGGGAGTACAAGGATCATGATAATTAAGAACAAGTGGCACCTGTCCAAGGATGATGTAGTTGCCAGAGTTGTGTTGTTTCCCACCGTACTGCTGTCGGCAGTATGCGTGTACGGATTTATTATTTACACAATTTATATTTCCTTTACCGGCTCGACTATCATGCCAATCTACGAATGGGTCGGCTTTGAAAATTACGAAAAACTGTGGCAACTACGTCACTGGCACATCGCCATAAAGAATATGGCCATTTTTGGTGTCCTGTACATCGGAATCAGTACTGTGGTTGGACTGGTGCTGGCTATTTTAATTGATATGAACAGAATGGGGGAGATAATATTCCGCCCGGTGTTTCTTTATCCGATGGCAATCTCATTTATCGTTACAGGTACCGCCTGGAAGTGGTTTCTGGATCCGGGAATCGGACTGGAACATATCATGCATTTATGGGGCTTTGCCTCATTTAAATTTGCCTGGATTAAAAACTCGGATTTTGCAATCTACACAGTTGTAATTGCAGCTATATGGCAGGTTACCGGTTTTGTGATGGTAATTTTTTTAGCGGGCTTGCGGGGAATTAACCATACCACCATCGAGTCGGGAGTGGTGGATGGAGCTACAAACTTTCAGTTATACACCCGGGTGATAATTCCCCAGTTAGGGGCTTCCTTCTTATCAGCCTTTGTTATTCTCGGTCATATGGCTATTAAATCCTACGACTTAGTCATTGCACTGACAAACGGCGGTCCGGGTCAGGCCACGGCGCTGCCGTCGACCTTTATGTACTCCTATACCTTTACCAGAAGCCGGATGGGAATAGGTGCCAGCGCTGCGGTAATGATGCTGATAGCAATTATGCTGATCATTGTGCCGTATATCAAAAAACAGGTAGAGGAGGACTAACAATGACTATCAGCGAAACTACCCGTCTAAGCCGTTTCTCAAAATTCATCATTGTCACTGTTTTAACCCTATTTGCAGTCTATTTCCTGGTACCCTTCTACGTTATGCTGGTAAACTCGGTAAAACCCCTGTCGGAAATTCAGGGGGGAAACATGCTGGCCCTGCCCAGGGAGTTCTCCTTCGATTATTGGGTAAAAGCCTGGAAAACTGCCCAGGTAGGGGTCAATGCCACCGGACTACGCCCTTACTTTTTCAACTCCGTCAAAATTGTAATTCCTGCGGTGCTTCTCTCAACTCTGTTCGGGTCTTTCAGCGGATTTGTGCTGTCAAAATGGCGTTTCAAGGGAGACAACCTGTTATTCGGGCTGATACTCTTCGGCTGCTTTATTCCCTTTCAGATCGTTCTGATTCCCATGGCACGGGTTCTGGGTATTTTGGGTATTGCCGGCACAACCAGCGGCCTGGTCCTGGTTCACCTGGCCTACGGGGTGGGCTTTACCACCCTCTTTTTCCGCAATACCTATGCAAATCTGCCGGACGAGTTAGTCCAGTCGGCCCAGGTTGACGGGGCGCAATTCATGAAAATTTTTACCAGTATTATTCTTCCAACCTCCGCGCCGGTAATCGCGGTCACCATTATCTGGCAGACCACCAATATTTGGAACGACTTTCTATTTGGAGTATCCTTTGGCGACTCCCGTTCGCAGCCAATGACAGTGGCCTTGAACAACCTCGTCCAGTCCTCTACCGGTGTAAAGGAGTACAACGTCCACTTTGCCGGAGCAATCATGGCAGCGCTGCCGACACTTTTTATCTATATTGTATCGGGACGCTACTTCGTACGCGGTTTGATGTCCGGCTCGGTGAAAGGATAGACCCGCCCTCCAGCTTGAATTTGTGTTTTATTTGAAGCACAGCGCCTTTTCCTGCTGTTTTCTTCTAGCAGAGCTTGTTGTATACTAGGAGGTATGAATATGCAGGAGTGGGCGGAGTTGCTGGAGCAGGAACTGCTTCAAGCGGTTGAAGTAAAAGATCGAGATTCCTTACATCGATACATTACATTGCTCAGCAGAAATCTGGTGGAACAGCAGGTGTACCAGGACAATTTTACACAGCTGCATAACGAGATACAGAGTTTCAGCAGCACCATGGAACAGGGTTTTCAAGCCATGGATGAGCGCTTTACAACGCAGTTAAAGCAAATGAATACACGTTTTGATGCTCAGCAGAAGCTTCTGGAGGAACGGTTAGCGGTACAACAGAAACTGACTGAAGAGCGCTTTGACGCCCAGGACCAAAAGTTTTTTGCTTTACAGAAGCAGATGGATGACCGCTTTGATGCAAATCAAAAACAAATGGCTGAACGCTTTAATGCACAGCAGAAGCTGATGGACGAGCGCTTTAATGCAAATCAAAAACAGATGGCTGAACGCTTTGATGCCCAGCAAATACAAATGGATGAGCGCTTTGATGCCCAGCAGAAGCTGATGGACGAGCGCTTTACCCAGCACGATAAGCGTTTTGACGCTATCCATCGTGTATCGGTTTTAGGCTTTTCGGGACTCGCTTTATTAATTACTGCCTTCAGCCTAGTACTGCTTTTGTGGCGTTGAGCTGTCTGCGAATCGTCCACAGGGCGACCAGTCCGGTAACGGTATAGCTGAAGGCGATGGCTACAAACACCCCGACAGTACCAAACAGGTATGAACCTAATAGAGCCAGCGGAACCGACAGACCGAACATCTCCAGCACGCTGAGGCCGGCCGCCTGGAGAGGGCGCTTCATCACATTCAGACCCGCGCTCACCACCAGATAAAAACCCTGGGCTGCGTAAGCGAAGGAGACGATACGCATGTAGAGTGCTGCAGTAGCCACGACTTTAGGATCGGTGTTGAAGATTGCGGCAATTCTTCCGGCCAGGACCAGGTACACAAGAAACAGGAATCCACCCACATAAAGAGAAAAGTGACCGCTGGTGGTGAATCCGGCTTTCACCCGGTGGAGTTTGCCGGCCCCGAGGTTCTGACCGATAAACGGACCGACCACCGAGGAGAGGGCGTTCAGGGCGGCCAGTGAAAAAAATTCCATACGGGAGGCAACCCCGTAACCGGCCACCGCCGCCGCTCCGTAGGAGGCCACCACCCGGGTGATAAAGCCGTTCCCAAGGGGTATGATCATCTTAGTGGCGGCGTTGGGTATGCCGATGTGCAGAATCTCCTTCCACGACCGCCATACTTCGGAGGGTTTCGGAAGGTTGTAGGCCAGCAGTTTCTCCCTGACTACCAGCACGTACATAGCAATAAGAAATGTCAGCCCGCGGCCGAACAGGGTCGCCAGAGCGGCCCCCCGAATCCCCAATGCGGGGAAGGGGCCGATTCCAAAAATGATCAGAGGATCGAGGATGAGATTCGCCGCCGCTCCCAGGACCATGACCATCCCCGGAGTTTTTGCATCGCCGGTGGCTCGAATGATGTTGTTGCCCACCATCGGCACGACCACAAAGATCATGCCGTAGTACCACACCCCCATGTATTCACCGATGTAGTCGAGCACCACCCCTTTTGCCCCCAGCAGACCGAAGAGGGGACGGATGGTCAGCAGGCCCACCGCGGCGCCGAGACCAACCACTAACAGGCCCAGAATCAGACTGTCCGTGGCCAGGCGGCGCACCCGCTGGTAGTTTTCGCTGCCAATAGCCCGCGAGACCACTGCCGAGGCTCCCATACCAATGCCCTGTGCCAGACTGCTGATGGTCAGCACAACCGGGAAAGTAAACGAGAGGGCAGCCAGCTGCTGTTTGCCCAGCCGGCCTACAAAAAAGGTATCGGCCAGATTAAAGACCACCATACTGAGAATTCCAAATACCATGGGCAGGGCCATTTGCAACAGGGTACGTGCCACCGGAGCTTCTAAGAGCCGGGTTCGGTTAATTTGAGTGTTTTTCACTTTGTGTGCTCCGGAGGACCGCTTTTTCGGTGCCCAATGTAGTGGCCCAGGGCTGCTTCCACCCTATCGAGCAGGCGGAAGAGCTGGTCCAGTTCTTCCCTCGAGAGGTCGGCTGAACAGACTTCGGTTACCCGGCCCAGGGTCGCCTGAATAGTCGGCATAATAGCCCAGCCCGCGTCGGTCAGGTACAGTCGCCGAACACGTCCATCCTCGACATCTGGAATCCGCTGCAGATAGCCCTTCTGTTCAAGTCTGGCCAGCCCCTTCGCAGCAGTAGCCTTATCGATGTCGGTTTTTCGGCTCAGCTCGTTTTGGGTAATCCCCGGGTGCTGTTCAATTAGATGCAGGAAAAAGTGAGTTCCACTACCTACTCCACAGGATTCCAGCTCATGCTGTATCATCCAGCGGATGTTTCGTGAAATATGGCTGATTTGTTTGCCAAGAGATCGCTCTTGGCTGTCATTTACCATGCCGCGCCCCGGTCCTTGTGTGTGCTTAGATCATATTAGTTGCATAGGCAACTATAACCAGAATACCAGATATGAGGTTTTAAGGCAATCCCATAAGCTTGTTGCAAGGAAAAACTATATGTCAATCTGCTCAAGTTCCAACACTCCGAGACGCGTGCTTTGTGCTACCCAAAACTCTTTTCAGTCATAGGGGCATAGGCCTAGGCATCACTGCTGCATTCAGCCAGCATGAAACAGGTCAACCGTTTGAAAGATTCGAGAGCTCCTTCAGTTCAGAAGAGGAGCAGAATCATCGGTCAAATAGACCTTCACCTTGGTGGTCTTACCCGGTTCCACCGAAAATGGCTGGCCCGCGGGAGCCTTTATTGTCGTAGTAAGACCACTCCAGGGTTCCACATAGTACCAGCCGGGCCCTTCATACTTAGTATTAGTATCGCTATCCACACAATCCCCTGGGGAATTCACACCCTCGTCCTCGAATGGGATGGTTACTGGAGGACCGGTAGGCCCATCTATGTAGAAAAGATGAGAGTAATTGATCAGATCTTCGTCGAATTCCGCATCCTCCTCCATGAGGCCAAAGAACTGTTTCACCTCGTCGATGGTATTGAAACCGCCCATGTAGAGGAAATAGTCCTTGTTCGCTGGAACACCGGTCACCGTGAAGTCGGCTTCTTGATTCCCGCTGTCATAATCAACTTCAATAGCAAAGTAGGGGTTGCCGCTGAACTTCATGGTGCCCCCCAGGGCGACATCGATGAGGATCTCCTCGAGCTTGTCCTCGATTTCTGCTTCAATCTCAGCTGACGGCAACCCGCTGTCGAGGGCCACCGTCAGCTGGGTGACATCCTTCAGGGCTTCCTCGAAGCCGGAATTGATGAGCAGTCCGGCCAGCACTACCGTGTCATTTTCAGGAAGACCCTTGCTCTGCATGGTCACATCCATGCTGAATCCCTGTTCACTCTGTAAAATCGGAGCATAGCATGAGCCGAGTACCAGCAGGATCACCGCGCCTGCGATGAGCGCAGGCAGCACAGCCCGCCGGGTACATATCCTTATGTCTACCGGTCTTTTCCGGTTTATATCCGTCGTTTTCATTTTACTCCGGTACCTCCTGTTCATAGAAATTGACCGTTCCGCCGACGCTGCCGTATTCGAGCACCTTGATCGAACTGGTGCCTTCAAAGGGCGTCATGAAATTATCATCCAATATCCCGGAGCGCAGCAATCCATCCCGCCCCATGATTGCCTCACCTCCGGCTGATACGTTCCTTCCGATATTGAAGGGGTTTGTGAAGCGTACGGTTCCGTCAAAGACCTCCAAATTGATCCCGTCATAGGTAAACGAGGTGCCCCGCACCGCCGCAGTTGACTGAGCGCTGCGCAGTTTGAAGTTGTGCCTGAGTCCCTCGGTACGCCTCACATTAGCCTGAATTCTGCCCACCTTGAGGTTGATGTCCGTCGATATCACCCCTTCCTTCTCTACCAGTTCGTCGATCCTCATTCTGGTCAGGGCGTCGACGTGGAGTACTGCCTTCTCGATTTCGATGCTCGCCTTGGAGTTGAATCCCGTGGAGATCTGCGCTCCCGTGGGTACCCGCACTCCAACGGCGGCGTTCTGCCAGTTACTGCCGTGAAGACGGTATTCGACCTTTCCCGTGACCGATGTGAAAACTCCATCCGCCGCATACAGCATGGAGGACAACAACATCATGGCCCCCAGGATGATACCTATAGTTCGTACTCGCATATCTTGCTCCTTCTCTATAATCGAATTAAAAACGCGCGGTCAATTCAAAGCGAAGCATAAAGTCCGAATCCGCATCCTGAACCCATGCTGATCCCGGGACGAAAACGGCGCCTGTCAATCCCGCCGAAAGATCGGATACTATGTCCCAGGTGAAAGCGGCATCAAACTCGGTGCCGACGAACCAGGAATCAGAACCCCCATCCAGATCCATCCAGTCGGCATTCCACTCGTAGATGCGGAAATAGGCACGTCCGCCTACCGAAGGCCGCAGCCTTCTCATGACCGGAGAAGATCCGTTCAGGAATGGCCGCAGTGAATAGGAAATTCCTGAGTACATGAGAGAATCGAGGGTCGGATCTACCACCAGGCCGAGGGTCGGTTTGTTCAACGGCCTGAATTTACTCAATCCGAAGGGCATGTCGAATCCGATATCGATATCCTCCACCGGTGCGTCAGGTGTTGCCACCAGTCCGTAGAAGGCGATTTTTGAGTCGAGCCAGTCCTTCCGCAGGTAGCGGGATGTAAACCCGGTGATGAGCGACAGTTTCTTCGTATTCTCTACCGAGCTGATCTGGGAGGTCCCCACTGCAAGAAAACCGTCGTGATACAGATACCGTCCGAATTTGTACGACAACAGGGTTCCCCAGTATTGACTGTCGATGGTCTCTTCGCCGCCTTCAGGATCGCGCAGGTCGAACTGGGCCAGACCGAAAAACACCCAGTTCTGCAGCCTTTTTCCAACATCGATAAAACTGACCTGTCCCTGAGTGAAAAAGCGCTTCGGACCGAATGTATTGCTTTCCTCATCCGCCTGTTCGCTCAAGTCGGGCGCGGACAGACGTATATCACTTGTTGGGTTCAGCAGCAAACCGGTGTAAGCCCCATCCAACTTGAAGTGCACCTGGGGAAAGAGGAGATTCAAACTGGCCCCGTCGGCAGTATGCACCAGAATGTAACCCGTCGGATCTGAAAAACCGAATCGCCCAATGCTTGTTTGTACCAGCGAAGAGGTTCCAAGGGCAGCTGGAAAGCTGCCCTTGAAGCTCAGTTCATCAATGTCCAGAAGATAGGCGCGGTCTTCGGTAAAAAGGTAGCTCGCCTGTGCCCGAAAACCGAGGGTAGACTTCTCGCGCTTCATCTCACCGTCGATCCACAGCGACAGTTTGTCCTCCTGGGTAGCTTCTCCCCCATCAGCGAAAAGGTATCCGGAGGTATTGGCCAATTCTCCGCCCCAATCCCAGTTAAGTGCTGAAACCGATAAAACAGATCCAAGCAGGAGGCTTACGGCCATGACTAAAATAATACTCAGTCGTTTCATACCTCACCCCCGGTATTCCCGTCCTGAGAGAGAGTAAGAAAGCGCTCGAGGATCCGCACAGCCCGCTCCCCCGTGAGGGGGGAGTTCGGATAGGTGCTGCCCTGTATCGCCTCGATGAAGGATAACTCCCGCACCGCGTAGCGGGGACCTGGAAAAAAGCGGTACATAAGCCCCCCCGAACGGTCGTATATCTTCATGATTAGAAATGAATATTCACCGAGGGTTAGTGCTGCTTCCGCGTCTTTATCGGAGAAAACAGAATGAGTATCCGCCATCAATTCAGCTGCCTGTGCAAAATCCGCATTATCCTCGATATCTCCTTGGGCGACTAGGAGCAGGTAAGAAGCTGCACCGAAGGTCAGCATATCTTGATCAAGTATAGAGTCCATCGAGGCCGCGGATTGCCCCCACAGGACAGCAGGTCCCACTCCTGCAGCCAGCAGTACAAGCATACATAACAACATTATTTTGTTTTTCATCCTAGAATTATACTCCGGAAAAGCATGGATATCAAAACAATTACCGTTAAAGATTCAGAGGTCTATAAATGGAGATTTTATGAATGATCGAATCAGCATCTCAATATGCCCTGGTGCTGCAGCCAACCCGAGAATCGCCGGGAAGGCGCTGGATAGGTATCTTTCGGAGGAGGCTCGCTCTTGAACCCTGAATTAGGGCTGCCTTCGGCGAATCACCCTTCAATTGCATTGCCGACTACCTGAGTGTAAACAACCTTTTCATGCTTCTCCAAATCCATCAGCTATGGAGATGCTCCCTGCCTACAAGGCCGAGGACCACCCTGTTGAGCTGAGCGGCTGCGCAGTAGAGATACACGTTCTGGCTGATGTAAGCGGCATCAGTACCGGATACAAACCATTTGCGGTCGCCGGCTTTTGCTGGACTTGCTTCCTTCTTTGCTTATCCCGCAGGCTGCCCACAGCAGATTCGACAGCTGCTGCTCGGAGAGGGGGGCGTTCTGCCATTTGCGCTTTGAATCGGCGTTTTTCAAGCGCCTTCATCAACGGAAAGGCGAGCTTCGCTGCCAGTGCGGCGGACTCCCGGTTCATAGTGTTTCAGCATATTGTTACACTAATTCCTTCCGCTCTGAAGTAGTCCAGAATACACAGTATATTGTATTTCCACCTGGGGGGAAAGGAATGGTTTTAAAAATTGGCCGAATGAGCTGTCCGGAATGGTCGGGAAAAAAAGCTGATACTGCAGGATGAATTCGCAGAATTCAGCAGCTATGCGGTATACTTATTAGAATAAGCACCGTTGTAAAGGAGGTTGGCAATGACAGTGATGAACGGAGAAGGGATTTCACAGCGCCAGGCGGCAGTGACGGCTGGACTCGCCCTGCTGGTGATGTCGGTAGCGGCAATGTTCGCATACGGATTTGTATATGGCAGTTTGATCGTGCCGGGAAATGCAGAGGCTACTGTAAGCAATTTGGGTAAAGGTCTTACTCTTTTTAGAGTAGGCCTTGCAGCCTGGATGATTATTCTGGTGGCCGATATAGTCGTAGCCTGGGCATTGTACTTGTATTTTGCACGTGTCGACAAAGCTGTGTCATTACTGTGTGGATGGCTGCGACTGTCTTATGCCGGTATTCTGGGTATCGCTATTGCCGGTCTAACAGTGGCCGGTATTGCGGTGAGCAAAGGCGGTTCCGGTTCTCAACTGCCGGCAGCAGAGTTGAACTCACTTGTGATGCTCTGTATTGATGTATTCAACAGCGTGTGGTCGACAGGCTTGATTGTATTCGGGTTGCATTTGCTTATTTTGGGCCTGCTGGCACTGAAGGCGGATTTCGTTCCCCGGATAATCGGGATTCTGATAGTAATTGCCGCTGTAAGTTACTTCTCTTTGAACTCGCTGAAACTAGTGATTCCGCAATTTCAAAATCTGTTGGCGGTACTCGAAAATGTCTTAACAATCCCTATGATGGCGGAGATCGTCTTAGCTGTGTGGCTCTTGCTGCGGGGCGGAAAGCAGGCGTAGCTCTTGATGTGCCGAAAAGGTGATATTAATATCCGCACCTTCAAAAATACACTACCACCACCCCGTTTTCCTGTAGTTCAGAGATTGGCTGCATGCTGCTGAGCGGGTTTCCGATTACACTGACAAACTCGAGAGACGGCAGCTGAAGCAGTGGCGATAAATCCTCGACACTGTTTTCATCGAGGTACACAACTTTTAAGCTGTGGATTTCGGTAAGTTTATCTATACTATGGATGTGATTGTAGGAGAGATCCAGTTCTTCCAGATCTTCGAGAAATCGCAGCTCATAGATGTTGTCGAGCTGATTACCGGAGAGATCGAGCGCTCGTAAATGAGTGCAGTGCTGGATTCCATCCAGATCTTCGATTTCTTGGTTGCTCAATATGAGTTCGCCGTCAATCTGTTCTAAATCGATGGGACTTAATTCGGCAGTGAGATTATTTCCCAGAAAGAGGCTGCGGATTATTGAATAGATATTCTGCGGCGAGGCTTGTTCCGCAAAGATCTCCGCCTCAACATAGTCCTCCAGATTGGAATCTTCCTCGAAGGCATAAACTTCTTCCCCAGAAAAAGCGTCCCGAACTATGTGCTGGCTGTGATGCCGGTTGAGCTTCATTCTTGATTCAACATCTACGAAGCGGCGATAGAACTCTAACTGAGCTTCGCTGCCAGTCGGGTTACTCTGTAAAATCTGTTTACGATGGAAGTTATAAGTGTCCGGATGGAAAAGCTTGATAAGGGCAATAAATTGCTTTTTTAGATCCCCCCGCTTTTCCCGGCCAGCCGGATAAACCGGAAAGAGATAGTCATGCAGATCGCGTATCTGCCGATCCTGTTTTGAACGATACATATCGATGAGGTGGCGCGAGACCCGCTGAAGAAAGGGAACTGTAAGGGTATCTAAAAGCGCTTGTTTTGTGTGCATTTGGATATTTTACTACAGTATTTGCGAATGTGCGAGGAATCGTAGCCCCCCCCCTGGTCGCTCGCAAGCTCGCTGCTCGGGCATGCATCCGGGCCCTGGTCGCTCGCATGCTCGCTGCTCGGGCATGCATCCGGGCCCTGGTCACTCGCATGCTCGTTGCTCGGGCATGCATCCGGGATACCCCGCAGCCGCGCCCTCCAGGGGCGCGTCGAGGAATTGCAGCAAAGAGCCCGACCTCCCCCTTGACGGGCACGCGGCGGCAGGCACAGACAGCCTTTCAATCTGCGGGATGCGGCGGCGGGGGCGCCCCGCTGCAAAGAGACCCGTCAGGGCTTGGTTTCAGTCCTTCGCCTTTAAGTCTCCTCTTCTTCCTCCAGCTCCAGCTCGGCGGCTTGTTGCTTGAGGTAGCTTGAAAAGGAGATTTTGGGAACCCCCTGGGCCGGTTTGGCAGGGATGGTCATTTCCTCGCCGGTGGCGGGATTACGGCCAACCCGCGCCTTCTGAGGGGGCCGCTGCTTGATTGAAATACGGCCGAGGCGGCCCAGGTTCACCGACTCGCCCAAAAGCAGACCACTTTCGACCATGTACAGGTAATCATCGATCACCTGTTTGACCTCTTTCTGGGTGAGGTCGCTGCGCTGGGCAATGTAGGCAACTATGGACTGCTTGTTAAAGTGGTCTACTGCGGCATTCTGAGGATCCCGGGACTGCTTGTTGATACGGGTAAAACCGTTGGTGAGAAAAATGGTTGCCTCGCGGATGCGCTTCTCCTGTTCTTCTTTGCTTAGGCCGGCGGAAAAACGGGCGATTCGATACACGGGTGAAGTTTTTTTAAGGGGCCCGTCATGGACCCTAGCCGGGCTGCCGCGCCGGATAGCCCCGTCTATACTCACCTTGACTCCGCGCAGAATATCCGGTACAT
Organism: Spirochaetia bacterium; assembly: GCA_021736475.1. Taxonomy (GTDB): domain Bacteria; phylum Spirochaetota; class Spirochaetia; order DSM-16054; family Sediminispirochaetaceae; genus DSBN01. The sequence continues at coordinate 20,184 of JAIPFV010000021.1, forward strand.
CGCTGCGCAGGGGGATGCTGGCATATTCCATCTCCCGCTGTCCGTCCCGGGCAGGCCACAGGCTGAGCAGAGAGCCGCTGTTGCTCAGCAGCAACATACCCTGCTCATCATCCTCGGCTACTTCCTCCGCCGGCTCCATATCCAGGGCGGCGGTTTGACCTGCAAAGAGCTGATCCTTTTCGATCCAGGCTGCGGCTAAGCGCTCGAAAGCTTCTTCTTCGCCTCCCGGGCCCGAAAGCTCATTCCTCCGAACTAACTGCCGTAAATGCTCCCGGATTTCCTCCGGAAGATTGTCGATCTGTTCACGTTTTACTTTCATACGACTATTGTATACCTTAAGAACGGAAATTCACAAGTTACTTATATTATGGATTTATACGGTGAACTCCTTGTTTTTCAGGCGTTTGCGTACTAAATTCAAGGTGTACCGGGTTTTGTACTCCGGTGCGCAACATTACAGAAAAAAGGAGAAAGAAGAATGGGATCAGAAGATTTCTCTGAAAAAATTAGACAGCACATACATCAGTTGGTAAAGACCGCCGGCCTACCCGACACCGAAGAGTCTCTGGAGAGCCTCGAACGGGGCTGGGAAGAGAAGCTGAGCACCTTTGAAAAACAGGTGGAAGAGCGGGATATGGAGATGGTCGAAGAGTTCGACGCCGAAGATGAACGCGGCGCGCTGCTGATGACCTACTCGGGCAGCCTGATCAACCTGGGACCTAAAGGCGAGGAAGGCCGCTTTATTGCCTACCACAGCATAGGAGTCCGCAACGATGTCCCGGAATCCGCGGAAACCGACAATACCGATTTGGCCGCGGATGTGCTTATTGACGAAGGGGCAAGCTTTACCAACGGTCCTATCAAAAAGAGTTCTCCCATCTTCAAAATCGCAGTCATTGTCGAAGAGATGGAAGATGAAGAGCAGGAAGAGCTGCTGGCCGAGATGACCCAGATGCTCACCGACGATTTTATTGAAGTCAACAAGACAATAATCCAGGAGTAGGATGCAGCAACTCATCGAGATTGCTCAGCGTGCGGGCCTTCCGGAAAGGGAGGCCTACACAGCTCTTATAAAACAGACCATCGAAGTCCTGCAGAATGAAGACCCCCTGTACCGTCCGCGGGATGAACGCAACCGCCCCGGGGGGATGCTGCGGCTCAATCACCAGCCTACTATTATTATTCCCGATCTGCATGCACGCCCGTGGTTTGTGCTGCAGGTACTGGCCTACCGGCCAGGGGGGCAGCCGGACTCAAGCACTGTGTTCGAGCTTCTGAGTCAGGGGGAACTGCAGATGGTGTGTGTGGGCGATGGTTTTCATGGTGAGTCCAGGGCGGCGCAGCGCTGGAAAAAGGCCTTCAAGGAGTTTACCGGGAAGTATCACCGCCACTCGGCAATGGATGAGGAGATGCGCGAGAGCTTGAGCCTGATGGAGATAGTGATGCAGCTGAAAAGTATGCGGCCCGACTCGTTTCATTTTCTGAAGGGCAACCATGAGAACATCCTGAATGAGGAAGGCCGCGGGAACCACCCCTTCCGAAAGTTTGCTTTTGAGGGAGAAATGGTGAAAGAGTGGGTCTTGAAGTTCTACGGAGAGGAGTTTATCTACGCCTTTGCCGAGATGGAACATGAGTTTCCCCTGCTGGCGGTGGACGGAACCTTTATGGTGTCCCACGCCGAGCCTCAGCGCTACTTTACCCACGAAGAGGTAATCCGTTACCGGGAATATGATGATGTGGTGCTGGGCCTGACCTGGACTCCCAATGACGGGGCTGAGGAGGGAAGTGTGAACCGGATGATAGCCGATTACTGCAGCCACCCCGATCAGGCCCGCTATTTCGGCGGCCACCGTCCGGTACAGGGCAAATTTAATCTGCGGGCCGAGGATAAATATGTTCAACTGCACAATCCCGGAACCTACAGCTTCGCCCTGCTGCAGCCGGGTATTCCCCCTGACCCTCAGCAGGATATACTGGTACTACCCCACGACGAAGAAGCGGTGTTGAGAGCGGAGGAATAGTATGGCAAAAGTGCCCGAGAGTATCGGAAAGTACAAAATTAGTGAGCTTATCGCCCAGGGCGGAATGGGGGCGGTATACAAGGGGGTTCACCCCACCCTCGAACGCCCGGTCATACTGAAAAAGCTGACCCTCCGCGGGAACCCCGACTTTGCCGAGCGGTTTAGGCGGGAAGCCCGCCTGTTGATGGACTTTCGTCATGATAATATTGTCGATGTATACGACCACTTTAAGGAGGGTCGCAGCCATTTTATTGTGCTTGAGTACATTGACGGGCTTTCCCTGGAACAGTTAATCCGCCGCGAACGCTACCTGCCGAACGAGATGGCCCTTTATATTCTCTATCAGTCCTGCCGGGCGCTCAAATACGCCCACGACCGGGAAGTGGTGCACCGCGACATTAAACCGGCCAACATACTGCTGTCGAAACGGGGCGAGGTAAAGCTGGTAGATTTCGGAATTGCCACTTCCGCCGAAGATTCCGAGAGCGGTTTAACCCGGGAGGGGATGACCCTCGGCTCTCCGGCCTACATGGCGCCGGAGCAGTTTGAAAACACCCGCAATGTGGACCTGCGGGCGGACATCTATTCCCTTGGAGTTATGCTGTACGAAGGGGTGACCGGAAAAAAACCGTACCCCGGCGGCTTTTCAGCCGATCTGGTGGCGTCTATCCAGAAGGGAAAGTACCCTCCCCCGAAAAGGTACAACCCGAAGGTAAACCGACTGGTTCGCAAAATTATCAAAAAGAGTATGCACCCCAAGCGTGCACGGCGTTTTCAGAACCTGGAAGAGGTGCTTGCTCTGCTGGAAGGGTTCTTCAAACGGCGCCGGCTCGAACCCTACCGACTGCAGCTGCAGCAGGCGGTTGCCGGTAAAACTGTAGAGCCTCTGACCCCGCGCCGTCGCTCAAAAATCAAAACGGCACTGATCACGGTTCCGGCGGTCCTGGTACTGCTGGGGGCAGCCGGAGGCATCCTTTACAGCCTTGGCTATTACCACGAATGGGTAGAGCCGGATGCGTATGGGGCCTTAAACTTGCAGGTAAAGGTAGATGAGAGCTATAAACCGCCGGAGGATTACTATATTCGCGGCTGGCTGTTTACCGATACCGGGGACAATGCCAAAGAGATGGATACGGCACCTTTACGTTTTACCCGGGTTCAGCAGACCGAGGGAGAGGCGCTGCAGTTTCGCAGCCGAAAATTGTATCTGCCGGAAGATGAGTACCGGGTAAAACTTCAAATTGAAAATACCCTGCACTGGAAAAGCTTTTACCTGGAGCCGCGAAGCAGCCAGAAACAGAACATCAACACCAGAGAGGGACGCACCCTGGAGTTTCATTTCGGTGAACAGAGGGCCCTGCCCCTGGAGGTAGAGTTTTTTGTCCAGGACCGATCGAGCTGGGAGAACATAACCGGCTTAACCCGCATCGAGGTTGAAATGAACGGACGGCGGGAGCCCTGGAGCCCGGAACTGGCCCAGAGCCTGCAGACGGGCCGGGTATACCGTTTTCACTTTAACGCCCCGGGTTACAAGCCGAAAACTTTCAGTCTGTTGATCCGGCCTGAGCAGTACCAGCTGGTACTGAATCCGCGGCTTATCCCGATTGAAGAGTAAAAGGAGAAGTACATGTCCACAGCACTAAGGCGATTAGTTATATCTATTTTGGGTTTGCTGGCAGGAGTTGCCGCGTGGCCTCTGATGGAACTGATACTCAGTTATCAGCACCTGTTCCCAAGCTACTTCCTGTTCAGTCTGGCCCAGGGAGCTCTGTTTGGTGTGGTAATGGGAGCCTTCTTCGGAAGCGGAGAGGGGCTTACCGCCAAGGAGCGGGGCAAAATCATCCACGGTACTCTGATGGGAGCTGCCACCGGAGCGGCGGGGGGAATTGTCGGGTTTTTAGCCGGTCAGGGCATACTTTTTTTGGTGGTCCAGCAGGCCTTTACCTCCTACCGAAGCCAACAGATGATTGCCGTCCCACTGGCCAGAATAGTTGGCTGGGCAATTCTGGGTATTGCGGTAGGTGCCTCGGAGGGGCTGCGGGCCCGCTCACTGAAGAAAACCCTGGTTGGTGCGGGGGGCGGCTTTTTAGGGGGAGTGCTCGGCGGAGCAAGTATTGAATATGTGCGGACCCTCTATCCGGAGCTTCTGTACACCCGATTGGTCGGTTTGGCGGTATTCGGACTGTTGATCGGCATCTGCTATTCCCTGCTCGAGAGGGGAGTATCCTTGGGAATACTGCGGGTTTTGAACGGCCCGCGGCGGGGAAAGGAGTACAGTTTTGTGCAAAACCGCGTGAGTGTCGGCAGCGATAACAAAAACGATATCGTCTTGGACAATTACTCTTATGTGGCTCCGAAACATGCCCGCTTTAGGGTCAGGGGAAAAGATGTGTATATACAGCACATCGATGTAAAAAAGGGAGCGAAAATCTATGTGAATGAGCGGCCGGTAGAAACAGAACAACTGCTCAAGTACGAAGATGTCATCCAGATTGGTTCGGCCAAGCTGTTTTTTAAGACTGAGTAGGAGAAGAACATGGGAGAGAAAAATGAGAAATAAAATAAAAGCATTTTTGGCTATCCTGGGTATTATATTCGGCCTGGGTTTTGGTCCGGGGGTCGGCCGGCTGGAGGCACAATCACTGACAATATCCCAAATCGACAGCTCTTCCCTGCTGCTTTCGCAACAGGTAGACCTGTATTTAAGTGTAAACGACAGACAGGGCAATTCCATTGCCGGGTTAGAGAAAGACAACTTTACCGTATATGAGTCGGCGGACGGGCAGGAGTATACTGAAATCTCTGCAATTGAAAAACTTGCAGAGCAACCGAATAAGGAGCAGGGCATCCATATTCTGCTGCTGATCGACAACTCCGGCAGTATGTACGATACCCTCGAGGGGAGAGCCACCGAAGATCGGGAAAAAATGCGCATTACCCATGCGAAAGCGGCCATTCGACAGTTTATCAACCGCTCTTTCAATCCGCGAGATGTAGTTTCCCTGGCCTCATTTAATACCGACCTGACCCTGCATTCCGAAGCATTAAAGGACCCCAGTGCCCTGGAAGGGCTGCTGGAGTCTATCCGCAGGCCGGAGAGCGAACAGGCCTACACCGAGCTGTACCACTCCCTGGATGATTCTGTCTACCGGATGGCTGGATACCGGGGACGCAAGGTGGTGGTAGTGCTCTCGGATGGCGAGAATTATCCCTACTATGAGCATTCAGGTACCCCCCATTCTGAGTATGGCACCGAGCTTCTGGAACCGGAGGAGGTGGTAGACAGCTTTCAAAGGGAAGGGGTAACCCTGTATGCGATCCATTTCGGTATTGAGCGGGACCGAAACCTGGGCCAGATGGCCTTGAAGACCGGCGGGAACGTCTACGATGCCAGAAATGAAGAAGAACTTGCAACGGTGTACCAGGATATTAAACAGAAAATAGAAAATGAGTATCGCCTGACCTATCGGGCAGGTATGATTCCTACCGACCGCAAGTATGTGAAGGTGGAATTTGAGAGCGGCCGGCAGCAGGCCGAAGCCGAGCGCTACTACTACGCCGGCACCCTGTTCGGAATTCCCGTTCAGCCCTACCCCTATCTGATTCTGCTCTTAATTGCGGCGGCCCTGCTGCTGTGGCTTTTATTGCTGCTGCTGCGCTACCGCAAGCTGCAGAAAAATGCCGCCCTGGAGGTTCTGCAGCCCGGGTACCGGACCAAGGTCAGCTCCTCCACCATCGCACTTACCCAGGAGAAAACCGTGATCGGCGGCGGCGAGAGGGCCGACCTGACCATCAGCGGGCTCCCTTCCCTCAAACCGGAACACGCTACCATCATGTATGATGAGCAAAACGGGGACTATACCCTGGCCGGAGAGGGCAACATCACCGTGAACAACCGCAGAATAAGCGGCAACCGGAAGCTGCGCGACGGGGATGTGGTGAACATAGAGGGCACTACCATTGTGTTTGATTCGGGGACCCCGGGGGATAAGAAGAAAGAGAAAGAACAGAAGCCGGAAAAGTAGAGTTCTGCGTTGGCCGGCCGGTGGAGGCTAACCTCACCGGCTGCCGGCTTTTTTGGCGATTTTTCGTACCTGCTGAACAAACTGCGGATTTGTAAGGGCTTCGTTATATCCCTGTTCGATTATTTCGTCGGATTTGTTGAAGTCGTTCAGGTAATACTCTTCCAGGGCTGGATGAATATAGGCATAGGTGTTCAAAAACCCGCCCTCCGGTTCAGCCGTTTGTTGTTCATTGATAATGGCCATCACATTGGTGATGACCTCCGGCAGGGTGAGGGTGGCCGCTTTATGATCGGGCCGCCGGGTAAAACTATTTACAAGATCTTTCACCGCGAAGGTCTCCCGGGCTTGCAGGGTATCAACAAGTTTCTGCAGAGGAATTCGAAAAGCTCCGTTGGTTAAGCGATCCTCCAGTTTTTGAAAAGCAGACTGCTGGTTTTCCGACAAGGCTTGGCTGGAAACTTCTTTTCGACGTTTTTCCGCGGCCTGTCGCTTCGCCTCATCCTTCGCCTCATCCTTCGCCTCATCCTTCGCCTTTTCTTCTGCCGCGGTTTCGATTAATTCTGAAGCATGCAGCACCCGCTGTGTATCCTCGCGGCGTTTAGGGGCCACATCTACTACTACATGCAGCCGGCCGAACTCTTCAGCCACCTTCCAGGGCAGATTATTCAGCACACCACCGTCAATCAGCTGATGCCCATGAAAACTATAGGGTTTGAAGACCGTTGGTATGGACATGGAGGCCATCATAGCATCCAGCAGTCGACCCCTGTCGAATATAACCTGCTGCCCGGTGTTTACATCAACCGCGACACTCCGGTAGGCGATAGGAAGGTCTTCTATAAGAGTATCCTGAATAAAGCCGTGAAAGAAGTCCCGTATGCCGTCGGTATCGATAATCCCGCCCCGGGGAAAGGAAGGAAAGAAAAGCTTCACAATTTCGATCGACCGTACCTGCTCCGCCACCTGCTGAATCTGCTTGGAATCATAGCCATACGCATACAGTCCGCCGACTATCGCTCCCATCGAAGTACCGACCACCGCCGTAGGCCGCAGCCCCCACTCTTCCAGATACCGCAACACGCCTACATGGGCATACCCGTAGGCCGCACCGCCGCTTAATGTATAGACCAGTTCCATAACCTTTCCTCACTAGTGCTTATATTTTTCACTGTAATCTGCTGACGACGGAATATCAAGTCCAGCTTTTATAATAACAGCCGCTCCGCCCCGCTCCAGCCAAAGTAAACGGCAAAGCCTATTAGCACGAGCGCCGACACTGCAATAATGCCGCGGTAGATTCGGTCGCTGAAAAAGCGCCGGCCCTTGCCAACTGCGGTAGATACAATGGTGTACCAGGCAAAATCGGCGGCCTGATGGCCCAAGAAAAATATCAACACTCCCAGCAGACCGGCTTTTTGCGAGCGAGCCACCAGTCCAAGGCCAATAGTTGCCCACCATACCACCCAGTAGGGGTTGGCGAGGCTGAGGAGTATGCCGATTTTCATGGGACGCCCAACCCCATTCAGCGCCACGTCGTCGGAGGAATGCGAGACCAAGCCCCTCTCGTCACCCCATTCGATACGCAGATGGGGCAGACTGCGGAACATTCCATAAGCCATCCACGCCAAAATAAGGGCTCCGCCGAAGGAGACAAGCACAAAAAACATATCCCGCTGCAGCAGTGGGGCGACCCCGGCAATCAGGGCCGCCACCAATACCCCTTCCAGCAGGGCGTGGCCGCTCATAATCAGCGGACCAGCTGCCGGACCACGCTTCACACTTTCACTTATTGTGGCGGTAAGCAGGGGCCCCGGCATCATTGCGCCGGAGAGGGCTATAACAAAAGAGGTTACAAACAGGGATACAAAGGTCATTCACACTTCTCCTCTACAGTAAGAGTGCCAGTGCACTCAACACAACCACCGAACTCAGAACCACTACAATCAGATGCGCGCCTGTGTAGGCTACACCGACAGCCACTATACCACCAACCAGACCGTACCACAGCTGGTCATGAATCCCCAGAATCCCAGGAAATATGAGGGCGCCCAGGGCTGCATAGGGGATGTTGCGAAGCATTCTGGCAAGGACAGGGGGTATCTTCTCCGCATCCAATGCCACCAGGGGCAGCATTCTCGGAATGTAGGTAACCAGAGTCATACCGAGTATTATTATCCACACAGTGCTATTCGTTTCTCCAAGAGTTGTTTCAAGATTCATTTCTCCTCCTTCTGGATGAGCTCCATCAACAGGACCGCTCCAATGGTTGCCCCGATAATTGCCCAGCCGACCGGCAAGATTAGAACCAGAAGGCTGTTCAACAGTCCGGCGGTCACCGCCAGAAACAGCGCTTTGCGGTACTTTTTCACCGAAGGAATTAACAGGCCGATAAACATGGCATACAGGGCTATACTCATGCCCTGCTGAAAGGCCGGCGGCAGGGCAGTCCCGGCCGCATAGCCTATTCCGGAATTGATGACCCAGCTGGAGTAGGCCATCAGGCTTAATCCGTACAGGTAGTGTGAGCCCACCCCACCTTCTCGGGTCGAGGCAACTGCAAACACTTCGTCGGTGATGCCGAAGGCGTAGACCATCTTCCGCAGCTTCGACTCCGGCACTGCCTTCTCATTAATCGACATACTCATCAGCAAGTGCCGAATATTCACAATAAAGGTAGAGAATATGATCTCTACCGTGCCCGTACCCAGGGCCAGTAAACCCAATGCCATAAACTGCGAGGCCCCGGCAAATACGAACAAGCTCATACCAACCGTATGCATCAAACTGATGCCGGTATTCTTAGCCAGTAGACCAAAGGCAAGGGCAATCGGCATATAACCGATTGCGATAGTAAGTCCGGCCTGGATTCCCTGCAAAAAGCCGGGAAGTTGTGTTTGTGCTCTTGAGGTCATAGCTGCTCCTAATAGCAGCTATGATAACAGTACTTAAAAGGGCTGAATAGAGGAGCTGATATTATATAGTAAAAAGACTGTCGATATAGAGGGAAGCGGAGAGGAGGTCGGCACTTCCCCCCGGACTGATATTACGGGACACAAACTCGCTATTCATCTGCTGTAGGAAGCTGCGCCCCGCAGCCGTATATGCTCCTCCCAGCGAAAGGGCTTGTTCAGCAGACTCCTGTACATACAATAGGCCCGGGATGCCGCCGCGGGCAGCCACATTGGAATCCTCCACTACCGTCATTAAGTGCAGCAGTGCCTGGACCCCGGCCTGATCGAGACTCGCTGTTCCCCGCCGTACCGGTTCCAGTGCCGGCAGACCGTACAGCAGCACCGAAGGATAAGCCCGCTCAGCCTCGCCCCGGATACCCGTCAAACCCCAGGATTTAAAAAGGCGCTCGCCGGCGGTCTCTTTCATGTCGGCTGTGTTGTGGGCTTCCGCGTCGGGCAGGCGGCTGTCCGCAGACAACTCCCTTTGTACAATCCCCTGCACCATCTCCGCTGCACACTGCAGCAGTTGGTCTGGATAAAACGTACTGCCACTCCCTTTCCCGGAAAGGTACCCCAAGGCGGTACTCAGGAGGCCAAAGGTAAAAATGGCTCCTTTATGGGTATTTACCCCACCGGTTGCAGCGTACATGGCTACCTCGGCCTGCACACCTATCCGGCGGGCCTGTTCAAATACAGCCCGAGGTGCAGCCTCCCTCCTCTGGGATGCAGCAAAACCACACTCGTACATCCGGCCGAAATAGGGCGAAACGGCCTCGGCGCTGCGGCAAAACGTACTCAAATCCATATCGCTGTGGGAGCCGCTGCCGAATCTGTCCACCAATCCTGGTTTAGGAGCAATCCAGGCCTCGGCCTTGAGTGCTTCAGCTGCCTTTACACTCAACGCTTTGGACGCGGCTGCAAGATCGAACTGCGCAGGGAGAGCGATCGACTGGGCCATGTGCGCCGGGAAGGCTGGAGAAGGGCTCAGGGTATTAAGCTGTACCGGCATCTTCACTGTTCCGGTTTTGTAAAAAATAGGGTTCTATAAGAGAAAAAAGGTAGCTCTGCAGATCCGCGGCAGAGTGCCGTCTGAGACGGGCACACTCCCGGGCCGGTTCTCTGCACAAAAAGCAGCGACGCGGAGGCAGATTCAGCTGCCCCCGGTCCACAACCGATCCATCCCCGGCATATACATCAAAGTCGAAAATCCGGCCCAGGGGATGCTGCGCTTCTATTTGGATGCAAAGCCGCTTCAGCTGGACTGGTTCTGCCGCCAGGAGAAAAAACGCCTCCCGTCCGCAGGCACCGCGGCGAACTTCCTCCCGCTCAACCCGGAGTCCTGCAGCGGCGCAGCGGCGGAGAAACTCCTGCTCACCGGCCACATGGGCCTTCTCATAGAGCGGGGCATCTTTCGCAGCTCCGGGAATATTCAAACTAAGCAGCACCGCCGGCAGCCCATATTCCTGCTGCAACTGCTCCCGGCGCCTCACCCGATTTTCCCGGCAAGCCAGGATGGCCCACATGCCACGCTTGTCCCTCGGCCCGGGGGCGATCTCTGTTTCACACACCGGCATTCACCCTAGTCTTTTACCTGATAGACCACATCAATGATAGTCCCGTCCCGGTACTCCACGACTCCCACAATTTTATCTTCAAACTGTACCGGTTCCGGGACCCCGGTTACCTTTTCGGCCTTCTGCTTGAGCTGCTCTATGCTGTAAAGGGGAAGATGTTTCGTTTTTAGCCGGTCATAGATGTCCCGGCGTTTCGGATTCACCGCCACGCCGTGGTCGGTTACCAGCACATCTACCGTCTCGCCGGGAGTGATAATAGTGTCCACCCTGTCCACCACGGTGGCGGTACGACCGCGAATCAGCGGGGCAACCACAATGGAAATGCCCGATCCAATGGCTGTGTCGGAGTGCCCTCCCGAGGCTCCCCGGATTACCCCGTCCGAGCCGGTTAACACATTCACATTAAAATCGGTGTCGATCTCCATGGCACTTAAGACTACCACATTAATTTTGTTGGTAGCACAGCCCTTATTGTGGGGATTGGCGTAGTAGGAGGCATCGATTTCGGTGTGGTAGCGGTTCTCCGCGATGGACCGAATCGCTTCCTGGTCAAAGCTCTGCACATCCAGAATGCGCTTTATCAATCCCTCCTCGTGGAGTGTGACGATATTCCCCGTGACCCCGCCCAGGGCAAAGCTGGCGGTATAGTTTTTCCGCAGCATCACATCCCGCAGAAACTGGGTAACCGCCAGGGAGATACTGCCGGAACCGGTTTGGATGGAAAAGCCGTCCTCCATGTAGCCGGAGTGTTCGATTACATGCGAGGCGTACTGGGCAATAAGAATATCCCGGGGATTGCGGGTCATCCGCAGCGATCCGGCACTGATTCCCTGGGGGTCGCCAATTTGATCCACCGGCACTATTAAATCTACATGATCCTGGTGAATACTAAAGGGAGTGTTTGGATACTCGACCAGGTTGTCGGTAATCAGCACCACCTTGGCAGCATGCACCGCATCCACCTTGGCGTATCCCAGGGACCCGCAGGCCGAGGGACCGGTGTAGCCGTTGGCGTTTCCGTATACATCGCAAGAGGGCACCGCCAGAAAGGCTACATCAATCTGCAGCTCGCCAGCCTCTATCATCCGAGCCCGTCCGCCGTGGGAATGGAACAGGACCGGTGTATCCAGCACTCCGTGGGAGACCGCCTCGGCCAGCTCACCGCGAATGCCGCTGCATATCAGTCGCCGTACCACCCCTTGTTTTATATGCGTAATAAGCGGGGTATGGGCATCGGTTAGGGAGCTTGAGGCGATGGTCAGGTCCTTTAATCCCAGGTTTGCGATTACATCCATCACCATATTCAGCACCATATCTCCGTTACGCAGGTGATGGTGAAAGGAGATGGTCATACCGTCCTGCACTCCGCTTTTCAGCACCGCCTGTTCGATGCTGTCAACAATCTTATTTAGCCGGGGCAGGCTTCGGGAACCCTTTTGCTTTCGCACTAAAGGAGTATTTTTAAAGGCCCCTTCAAAGGGCCGAATCTCCGGCAAGCCTTTAATACGGGCAGGGATATCCCTGCCGGCGGCGTTGTTAGCCATTGATCTCCTCCTCTTCGATCTCATCCAAATAGATTCCTGAAGCCTGTGCCAAGTCGAGGGTATGCCGGGCGCGATCCACCACCGGCTTGTCTATCATTTTACCGTTCACCGCTACCACTCCGCTGCCCTCCTGCTCCGCCCGCTTAATTGCACGGATAATACGCCGGGCAGTTTTAATCTCTACCACCGAGGGCATATAAATGCTATGCACAATTCCAACCTGCCTGGGGTTGATTACTGATTTTCCATCAAAGCCCATGTTCTTAATTAACCCTACCTCTTCCCGAAAGCCCTCATCATCGGAGATATCGGCAAACACTGTATCTACCGCATGAAGCCCCGCCGCACGGGCGGCTAACAGAATCTCCTGCCGGGCGGTGAATAGTTCGGTTCCCGGCTTGCTGCGGCTGGTGTGCATGTTGGTGACAAAATCTTCAGCGCCGAAGGCTATACCTACCAGCCGCTCACTGGAGGTGGCGATGCGGTAGGCATTTACCACGCCCCGGGCACTTTCAATGGCCGCGAACAGTTTAATTGAGCCCGCCTCCACTCCCGCCTGCCGTTCAACCTCGGTCAGCTTCTGGTCAATCATCTGAATATCTTCGGGTGTCTCGGTCTTGGGCAGGCGGATTATATCCGGCTGGGCCCGCACCATCGCCTCGACATCATCCCGGCCGAAGGGCGTGTCCAGCCCGTTGATCCGCACCACCGTTTCGGTAGTCTCATAGTCGATACAGCGCAGCGCATGGAAGATAAGCAGCCGGGCGGCATCCTTCTCCCGCACCGACACAGAATCCTCTAAATCGAACATCACCGAATCGGAGCGGTAGATGTGCGCATCCTTTACCATATTCGGGTTATTCCCCGGAACGTACAGCATTGTTCGACGCAGTTTCATCTACAGCTCCTCCCAGTGGTAGGTCTGCACCCCGGCGCCCCGATACAGGGCTGTTTCGAGGCGTGCCCGGATTACACAATCCAGGGCACTGCGGTCATCCACATCCACTAGGGCAGAGCTCACCTGCATCTCATCCAGAATATCCCTCACTAACTTCTCGATATGTCTGCCGAAGCGTTTTTCCACAATACTCTTTAGCTTTATCTCGATTTTATTCTCAGGATGGGTTTTTACACTTATAAGTACATCGCTCGATTCCAAGGTGCCGGCCTTTCCGGTATGGATTAATTCCATGCTGCTTCTCCTCTTTGAGATGGGGCTTTGGAATGCCCTAGTGCCGTCGATTCTCCCGGCGTATGCGGTCTAACACGGGGCCGGCTTCCGGGCTGTTCAGATACATCCAGGTAGACCGTGGAACCAACGATTCTATCTCTTTCCGCCGGTTCTCGCGTATCAGCTGCCGCACCTTCGAGGCACTTACCGCCGCCCCGGCATACTCAAGCCGGGGAATCTCTTCGACCTCTATTCCATAGTTCGGCAGTATCAACCGCATCTGCCGGTTGTAGGCGGCGGTTACCGGGCAGTAGGGCTCTTCCCCTACCATCCGGCGGTCAATATTCAGGGCGGGAGCTATTCTCTGACCGAAAATCTGCAGATCCAGACGGGCATGGGCACTGGTAACCGCCTCGCTGTCACGCAAAAAATAGGAGGGAAAGGTTGCCCCGGAGATCATATACGGCCCGCCGTGATGAACCAGCACATTTTCAAACTCCCGGGTTCCCTCCCATACCAGTTGAAACCGCACCTCTTCTGGAAACAGCGACCGCTCGGCGGAAACTACAAACAGATGCACCTTCTGCCCGATCTCCGCTGCCCGCCGGGAGGCCTGCTCCACCAGATACCGGTGCCCCAGGGTAAAGGGATTACAGTTCATCACCAGTGCGGTAGCGCCACCGGGGGATGCGTATTTCTCAAGAATCTTAAGCCAGCTCTCCACCTGGCCGTCGGGTTTCTCCAGCAAGACCACGTCCGTCTGCTCACCGGCGGAGGACTCCGCTACGACTCCGAAACCGAGGCTCCGGAACACAGAGCGGTTTTTTGTTTTGGTAAATACAAACAGATGTTCAATTCCCTTATGGTTGGCTTCAAGCTCCAGCTCGCCGACGATTGTATTGGTCAGAGCCTCGCCCTGATACGCGGTATCTACTGCAATACATTTCAACACATTGCCGGCCAATGAACCGGTACCGACAATAACTCCATTGCTCTTCGCCACTACCGTATGCTCGACATCCAGGTCGTAGGAAAGCTGTTGGGAGGCTAAAAAATCGCCTACCGGCTTCCGTTCAGAAGCGAAGTCCGGTTGGATAGAGCTGATCTCAAGGTCGTAGGTACTCATAACTTTTTTCTATACTACCACAGTCTGCCCATAAGAACAAAAAAAATCCGCCTCCTCGCTGCCTATGAGACAACGGAAGGCGGATTTTATGGTTCACGCGTCCGGAGGAGATACCTCCGGTTAGTACGCTTTTGAGAAGATGGCTCGGTACTGAGCGGGCTCACCGCAGCGCACACATTTTGTTCCGCTTACCCCATCCTGATCAAAGGGGAGCACCCGGATGGTGGCTTTGGTATCGTTTTTTACAGCTGCTTCACACTCCGCCGAGCCGCACCAGTGGGTATCGACAAAGCCGTTGCCATCCTTGTACAGCGCCTTGAACTCATCGTAGTTCTGCAGCTGATGGGTATTCTCTGCGCGCAGCTCAAGAGCGCGCTGATACAGATCCTTTTGAATCTGTTCTAATAGCTCTCCAACCCGCTCGGAGGCAGCTTCAATGTCAACCGACTCTTTTTCTCCGGTATCCCGGCGCACCAGCATGGCTTTGCCGTTTTCCATATCCCGGGGGCCTATC
>JAIPFV010000121.1 GCA_021736475.1 Spirochaetia bacterium
AGTATGCCTTTGCCACTTTAAACGCAGCTGCCGAAGCCGGAGCGGATTGGCTGGTGCTGTGTGACACCAATGGAGGTACTCTCCCGGAGGTCTTCCAGCGGGAGACTGAGAAGGTTATAGACCGCTACTCTGTGCCGGTCGGCGTTCATGCGCATAATGATTCTGATTCGGCTGTAGCCAACTCACTATTAGGGGTGGGGGCCGGTGCTAAGATGGTGCAGGGAACTATCAACGGCTTAGGCGAGCGATGCGGAAACGCAAACTTGTGCAGTGTAGTGCCGAATTTGAGTCTGAAACAGTCCTACTCGACAGTGGGCGAGGAGAATATCCGCAAACTGCAGAAGGTCTCTCACTTTGTGTCGGAAATGTCAAATACTACTCCGATCGAGCACATGCCCTTTGTAGGGCAGCACGCCTTTAGCCATAAGGGGGGCATCCACGTTTCTGCGGTACGCAAAAACCCCCTGACCTACGAACACATTGACCCTGAATTGGTAGGAAATAGCCGTTTTACGACCGTCTCTGAGCTTTCAGGGAAGAGCAATATTATTGAAAAGACCAGAAATATGGGGCTTGGTCAGGAGTTGAGTGGTGAGGAAGCCGGCAAAATTGTAGAGAAGGTAAAAGAGCTGGAGTCACAGGGGTATCACTTTGAGGGAGCGGAAGCTTCCTTCGAACTTCTATCGGCGGCCTTGATGGGTTCACTGAAGGAGTACTTTACCCTGCACGGGTACCGAATAATGATCTGGAACAATGGAGATGGTAATACCTGGTCTGAAGCTACTATAAAAGCCTCTGTTCCGGAGGATGTGTCCCATCAACAGGGTCACAGTGAAGCCGTGGAACATACCTCTGCCGACGGCAGCGGACCGGTCGAGGCCCTGGACAAAGCCCTGCGAAAGGTGCTGGAGAAGTTCTATCCGCATATTAAGAATACCCGCCTTACCGATTATAAGGTGCGTATTTTGAACGAGGAATCGGGAACCTGTGCACTTACTCGGGTAATTATAAATACTTCCGATGAAGAGACCAGCTGGGGAACAGTGGGAGTTTCGGAGAATATCATCGAAGCCTCATGGCAGGCTTTGACCGATTCTCTCATTTACAAATTGAAAAAAGACGAAGCCAAAGGGGCTGCTGACGGCGGAAAAGCAAATTCGTCAGCTGAGAATGGAAAGGAGCACGTATATGGGACGATATATTAAGATTTTTGATACCACATTACGCGATGGTGAACAGTCGCCGGGGGCTTCAATGACCCTCGATCAAAAGGTGGAAATGGCCGAGGCCCTGGAGAGTCTCGGGGTGGATGTTATTGAAGCCGGGTTTCCGGTTTCCTCCAAGGTTCAGTTCGAGGCGGTGCGCCGCGTTGCCGGGACCCTCAAAACAGCAGCGGTGGTCGGCCTCTCGCGCTGTGTAAAAAAGGACATCGATATTACCTACGAAGCGGTGAAAGATGCGGTGCATCCGATGCTGCATCTTTTTATCGCCACCAGTCCGCTGCACCGGGAATTCAAACTAAAAAAGGACCGCAGTCAGGTGCTCGAGTCGATTGCAACGCACCTTGATTATGCACGGCAGTATTTTAAGCGTATAGAATTTTCACCGGAAGATGCATCCCGTACCGAAACTGATTTTTTGTTAGAGGTAATTAAAACAGCGATCGCCCATGGGGCAACTACCATCAACATTCCCGATACCGTTGGCTTTTCCATGCCCGATGAGTTCGGAGAGTTGATTGAGAAGCTGGTGAGCGAGATCCCGGAATTCCAGAGCGGGGCAGTTGATCTTTCAGTGCACTGTCACAACGATCTAGGTTTGGCAGCGGCCAACTCTCTTGCTGCAGTGAAGGCCGGTGCAAGCCAGGTTGAGGTTACCTTGAACGGGATTGGTGAGCGGGCCGGAAATTGCGCCTTGGAAGAGCTGGTGATGGGACTGGAGGTTCGCCGTGATCTCTACAATGTGGATACTCGCATACAAAAAGAGTATCTGTACCCAACCGGAAAACTGCTGCAGAACCTGACCGGACTTCTGTTCCAACGGAACAAACCTATTTTTGGGGATAATGTGTTTACCCATGAGTCGGGAATACATCAGCATGGGGTACTCGCTCATCGGGAAACCTACGAAATTATGAATCCCAATACCATTGGCCGTCATAGTGAAAGCCTGGTAATGGGACGTCATTCGGGAAAACACGCACTCCAGGAAAAACTGCGTCAGTACAATATCCGTCTATCCGAGGAGCAGTTTCAGAAGGTGTTTGAACGTTTTGCGGAGATAGCAGACAAGAAAAAAGAGGTCTACGATGAGGACCTGTTCTCAATTGTCTCTAATGTGCTCGGTGGCACAATCGACGGTTATCGGATGCCCTATTTTCATGTGTATACCGGTAATACCTTGATTCCTTCTGCGACGATTAAGCTGATCGAGAAAGACGAGGAGTATATTGCCTCTGCCACCGGTGACGGTCCGGTTGATGCGGTGTTCAATGCTATCGATAAATGTTGTCACATCACGACCAGGCTCGAAGAGTACATTATTCAAGCAGTTGGTTCCGGTAAAGATGCGCAGGGACAAGTAAAATTGATGCTGGAGATAGAACAAGAGTTGTTTGCCGGGAAGGCTTCTTCGACTGATATTGTTGAAGCATCGGCTTTAGCATATTTGAATGCAGTTAACCGGTATGTTCTTAAGCGGCTTTCAAACGGGCATTCAGAGGCAGACGAGCAGGAATCTCAGATGGCCGAAGCCACCGGCAAAAGCCGGACAAAGTGAGGAGTACTATGAACACTGAAGAGCAGAGGCTTACTCTCACCGAAAAGATTTTCAGCGAAAAAGCCGAACGAATTGTGAAGGCCGGAGATTACCTACTCCTGGATGTTGATGTTGCTTTAGGCAATGATATCACAGCACCGGTAGCTATTAAAGAATTTGAAAAATTCGGCGGCCGCCGGGTATATGATCCGGAGCGGATCGTGTTTGTGGCCGACCATTTCACTCCTAATAAGGACATCCAGTCGGCAATGCAGGTAAAGATGGTGCGTGATTTCGCCCGGACCCACGGCATTAAAAACTTTTTTGATGTAGGTAAGATGGGCATCGAACATGTGCTTTTACCGGAACAGGGTTTGGTGAAGTCTGGGGATCTGGTAGTAGGTGCCGATAGTCATACCTGCACCTATGGTGCTCTGGGAGCTTTTTCCACCGGGGTAGGGTCAACCGACCTGGCCGGAGTGTTTTTTACCGGAAAGGCGTGGTTCAAGGTTCCCGAGGCTATCCGGGTAGAGCTGAAGGGTAAGTTTACTCCGGGAGTATCCGGAAAAGACCTTATTCTGCATCTTATCACTTTGCTGGGGGTCGACGGAGCTAATTATCAGGCTCTGGAGTTCACCGGGCCGGGGGTTGCGGCGGTAAGTATGGACTCTCGGTTTACCGTCAGCAATATGGCAATCGAGGCCGGAGGCAAAGCGGGCCTGTTTCCAGTGGATGCTGTTACCCAGGAATATGAGGAGTCTCGGGGTATAAAGGTCAATCCGCGCAGCGCCGATGAGGAAGCCGTGTACAGCCGCAGCATAGAAATTGATTTAGGCACTCTGGAACCCACGGTCGCCCGCCCATTTCTGCCGGATAATGGCGCAACTATCAGCACTTTGACTGCAGAAAAGATAAAAATTGACCAGGTGGTCATTGGCAGCTGTACCAACGGCCGGATCGAAGACCTGCGGGCTGCTGCGGCGGTGTTGGGAGATGAACCGATAGCCGAAGGCCTACGCTGCATCATCCTGCCCGGATCGCAGGAGGTGTATCTGCAGGCTATGCGGGAGGGCTTAACTGAAAAATTCGTAAGTGCCGGCTGTGCATTTTCAACCCCCACTTGTGGTCCCTGTCTAGGCGGACATATGGGAATTTTGGCTGAAAAGGAGGTTGCTGTCTCGACTACCAACCGTAACTTTGTAGGCCGAATGGGTCATTCCAGCAGTGAAGTCTACCTTGCCTCTCCCGTAGTTGCTGCAGCCACTGCTGTAAAGGGCTACCTCTGTGGTCCGGATGATGCGGCCCTCGAGAGGCTGACATAGAGGCAAAGGAAGAGAAACATTCTAAACGAAAAGAGTGAGGATATAAATGATACGAGAAGGTAAGGTTTTTAAGTTTGGAGACCACATTAACACAGATGAGATTATTCCGGCCCGTTATCTGGCCACCACCGACCCCGATGAGCTGGCAAAAAACTGTATGGAAGATGCCCGACCGGGCTTTGGCATGCGGGAGGATGTGTCCGGCAGCATAATGGTGGCCGGCGAAAACTTCGGCTGTGGATCATCCCGTGAGCATGCACCAATAGCGATAAAGGCTGCCGGAATCCAATGCGTTGTGGCAAAGAGTTTTGCCAGAATTTTTCTGAGAAACTGCATTAACATCGGTTTACCGATTGTGGAACTGGAGCAGACCGATGCGATGGAAGAGGGGGATTACCTTAAAATAGATTTCAACGCCGGGCAGGTAACAAATACCAGCCAGGGAGCCGAATATACTACCAATACATATCCGGAGTTTCTACAGCAGATTATCCAAAGCGGCGGCTGGTTGACCTATGCGACCACACACCTGGCACCTCAATGGGTTTTGGAAGGGGAGCGCTTAAATGGATAATACAACAGAAATGAAAAGTACAGCTAAAGCGAACTTTAAGATTGCGGTTTTACCGGGCGATGGAATCGGCCCTGAGGTTATGGAGGCTGCCCAAAGGGTACTTTCGGCGGTGAGCAAAAAGTTTAACCTCCATTTTGAGTATGGCCACGGACTTATCGGCGGGGCGGCACTGGATGCGATGGACACCCCCTTGCCGGAGGATACCCTGCACCTGTGCCGCAGTGCCGACGCTGTTTTGCTGGGCAGTGTGGGAGGGCCCAAATGGGATGCCCTCCCACCTGAAAAGCGTCCTGAGAGGGGCGGTTTATTAGCCCTGCGGAAACAGTTGAATCTATTTGCCAACTTACGACCGGTGCGGGTGTATCCGTCCATTGCCCACCTCTCTCCTCTCAATAGCCGCCGCCTGGAAAACGGGGTAGATCTGCTGACGGTCCGGGAGCTCTCCGGGGGTATCTATTTTGGTGAGCCGAAAGAGAAGTGCGATACGAGCGGACTGGATACCATGTACTACGACAAGCAGACTATCAGCCGAGTAGCCAGGCTTGCCTTTGAGGCTGCCGGTCGCCGGCGGAATAAGCTTACTTCGGTTGATAAGGCGAACGTGTTGTACAGTTCGCTTTTATGGCGGGAGGCTGTTGAGGAAATTGCTCCCGAGTATCCAAAGGTAGAGCTGGATCATATGTATGTCGATAACGCGGCCATGCAGATGATCGTTAACCCGGGGCAGTTTGATGTTATTCTCACTGGAAACCTGTTTGGGGATATCCTGTCCGATGAGTCCGCCGCCCTGCCGGGTTCGCTGGGGGTACTGCCCTCGGCCTCTCTGGGTGATTCGGTGCATCTGTTTGAACCGGCCGGAGGATCGGCGCCCGACCTTGCCGGCTTGGACAAGGCTAATCCGGTGGCGCAGATATTATCAGCAGCCATGATGTGTGAGTACGGATTGGGTTTACCCGATGCGGCTGCAGCTATCCGAAAAGCGGTTGAACAGAGCTTTACCGAAGGTATCTGTACTGCCGATCTACTTTCCGGTTCCGAAAGCCCGGCGGCCGGTACCACCCAGGTCGCTCAGGCAATCGCAGGGTATATCATTTAATCCGAACTTTTTCGAGCAATTTCAACACCGGATCAGACCTGCCCTGACCGGTGTTTTTATATCTATATGCTATTTTATGAATGTACTTGCGAAAAATCAATTTTTACTATGTAATAGATGATTGACCGGGTCGAGTGGGAACTACACTACTCTGGGTTGCCTACCGTAAACTGTAAGAAAGACCGGTCCAAATCAGCAGTGAGAGGCGTTGTATGAATAAGGTCCTTGAAAAGCTTCAGCTATCCGATCAAGTGTATAAGATGAAGCTTGAAGCTCCTCTAATTGCCCAGGAGCGAAAACCTGGTCAATTTGTAATAGTGCAAAAAGACACAAACTTTGGTGAACGAGTTCCCCTTACCATCGCGGATGCTGATCCGGATGAAGGTTCCATAACAATCATTTTTCAGGCTGTCGGTAAAACAACCATCGAATTGTCACAATTTGAGCCGGGCGATTCAATTGAGAATGTCCTGGGCCCACTGGGACAACCTACCCATATTGAGAAGCTGGGCACTGTGGTATGTGTTGGTGGAGGCATCGGAGTTGCCCCAATGCATCCAATTGCTAAAGCTATGAAGGCGGTCGGTAACAAGGTTATTATTATTATCGGAGCCCGGAATAAAGATTTGGTGATTATGGAAGATGAGATGAAGGCGATCGCCGATGAGCTGATTGTGGTGACCGATGACGGCAGTTACGGCCGCAAGGCTCTGGTTACCGAACCTTTGAAGGAAATTTGTGAACAAAATCCCCCCGATCAGGTAGTGGCAATTGGGCCTCCGATTATGATGAAATTCGCCGCTGAGACAACTCGACCCTTCGGAGTTCACACAGTGGTGTCCTTGAATACTATAATGGTTGACGGCACCGGTATGTGCGGCGGCTGCCGGGTTACAGTTGGCGGCAAGACCAAGTTTGTCTGTGTTGACGGCCCCGAGTTTGACGGCCACAAGGTTGATTTTGAAAATATGATGCTGCGTCTGGGTGCCTACAAACAACAGGAAGAGGAACACGCCCATAAGTGTTTGCTCGATGCACAGATAGAACAGAAGCAAGGGAAGGAGTCCAAATGAAGCCTGTCGAAGAGTTAAAGCGTGAAGCGGATGAACTATTTTCTGAAATTGAAGGTCTGGAGCTGAAAAACAAGGATCGACTTAAACTGCCGCCCCAGGATATGCCCAATCAGGATCCCCTGGAGCGGATTAAGAATATGAATGAGGTGGCTACCGGCTATTTCGAGCCGCAGGTGCGGGTAGAGGCTGCCCGCTGTTTACAGTGTAAAAATGCTCCCTGTATTCAGGGCTGTCCGGTAGCGATAAACATCCCGGCCTTCTTAAAAGCCGCCGAAGAGGGCGACTTCGATAAGTCCGTTAAAATTATCAAAGAGAGCAGTCTGCTTCCGGCAATCTGCGGGCGTGTATGCCCCCAGGAGACCCAGTGTCAGGCAACCTGTACTGTTGGAAAAGCCAAAAAAGATCCCCTCAAATCGGTTTCTATCGGACGAATAGAGCGCTATGTGGCCGATATAGAGCGGGAAACCGGTAAGAAGTCTATACCTGAGATAGCCTCCGAAACGGGAAAAAAGGTAGCGGTAATAGGATCCGGACCGGCGGGCATCACCGCCGCCGCGGACTTACGTAAAGCCGGACATCAAGTAACCATTTTTGAAGCCTTCCACCGGCCGGGTGGAGTTATGATCTACGGTATTCCGGAGTTTAGGCTGCCGAAAGCAATTGTGCAGGAGGAGTTTGATACCTTAACAGCGATGGGAGTTGAACTACAGACCAATTTTCTAGTCGGACGGACCCGAAAACTCACCGACTTAATTGAAAAAGACGGATACAATGCCATTTTTATCGGCAGCGGAGCCGGACTACCAAAGTTTATGAATATTGAGGGCGAGAACCTGGTGGGGGTCTTTAGTGCCAACGAGTATTTGACCCGTTCCAACATGATGAAAGCCTACGATGAGGACCATGCGGATACGCCAATTTACCACTCAAAGAAGGTTGCTGTTCTTGGTGGTGGAAATGTAGCCATGGATGCCGCCCGTACCGCCCTGCGCTTGGGTGCTGAAAAGGTGTATATTGTGTATCGCCGGACCGAAAAAGAGATGCCCGCCCGTGTAGAAGAGGTTCATCACGCCAAGGAAGAGGGAATTGAGTTCCTTCTGCTCCACAACCCCAAACGGATTCTCGGCAATGAAAAGGGCCGTGTTGAGGGCTTGGAACTTTTAACCTACGAGCTTGGTGAGCCGGATGACTCCGGACGGCGTCGTCCTATCCCCATCGAGGGCAGCGAGAGCGTCCTGGATGTTGATACCGTGATTGTGTCTATCGGAAATGATTCTAATCCCCTCCTCGAACACACCACCGATAACCTTGAAACCAACAAATGGGGCAATATCGTGGTAAATGAGGACCTGGAAACCTCCATCGACCGGATATATGCCGGAGGCGATATAGTGCTCGGTGCTGCAACGGTTATTCTGGCAATGGGACAGGGGCGTAAGGCCGCCGCCCAGATTAATGAGCGTCTGGCAAAAGAATAATTAATGGTTCAAACCATGGGGAATTGAAGCACAGGTGCGACTTACCCCCTCTATTAGAGTGTACCCACACTTTACTTTAGAGGAGGTCCACCAATGCTTATTCCCCCATTTTGTCCCCACTGCGACTGTGAATATCACAGCAGTCCACCTGACTTCGGGCGCTGGTACCACGTCTCCGGCAGCTACGAGACCCTGGCCCATGGGGAGGTCACCCGCTTCAAATGCCTCGGCTG
>JAIPFV010000122.1 GCA_021736475.1 Spirochaetia bacterium
CTGCTTTTACATCATCGGGAATAGCAAAAGTTCGTCCCTCAAACAGAGCTTTTATCTTTGCACAGCGATACAGATAAATGGTTGCACGGGTAGATGCTCCGTAATCAATAAAACGGGAAAAACTACGACTCTCTTCACTTGTTGTCCGTGAGGCGGTTACGATCTTTACAATATACTCTTCTATCCGTTCATCTACCAGAATTGTAGATGCAACCTTCCGTAGTTCCCGCAGCTGAACAGGAGTGAGGACCTTCTCCACTCTAATATCCTGGGAGATGCCCATTCGCCGTAGGATCTTCAGCTCCTCTTCGCTGCTCGGATATTCAACCTGCAGTTTCATAAGAAAACGGTCGAGCTGGGCTTCCGGTAAGGGGTAGGTACCCTCCTGTTCAATTGGGTTCTGAGTGGCCAGTACAAAAAATGGGTCCGGCAAGGGGTAGGTTGTCTCACCGATAGTTACTTGCCGCTCTTCCATTGCCTCTAATAAAGCCGATTGCACTTTAGCCGGGGCGCGGTTAATTTCGTCGGCTAGAATAATATTGCTAAACACAGGTCCTTTGCGCGGCACAAACTCACCGGTATTCTGTCGATATATCAGTGTACCGATCAAGTCAGCCGGCAGCAAATCCGGGGTAAACTGCAATCGCTTGAATTCGGCATCGACTACATCGGCGACAGTCTTTACCGCCAATGTTTTTGCCAACCCCGGCACACCCTCCAGCAGTACATGGCCGCCGGCAATCAAGGCCATCAAAATACCATCTACCATATTCTGCTGACCTACAATGCGTTTACCTATCTCTTCCCTACACTGATCAAGCTCAGCAGAGGTGTGGGTTATTCTATCCTCAAATTCCGTCATTATCATAGAGTATCCTTATATTGCTTTACTTTGTAGTGACCTTTTACAATAATATATCAACGTAGAGGTTGCAATACACTGTATACTTACTATGTTTGATAATTTATGCCGAGAAGAAAAAGAAGGACGGTTTGTATGATTAAAACAAATTACCATAGCCACAGCTCATTCTGCGATGGAGAGGGACGCTTAGAGGAATATGTTGAATATGCCCTTTCCCAGCATATGCAAGCCCTCGGCTTCTCCGGTCATGCCCCGCTGCCCTTCTCCAACGCATGGACGATGGATGAGGAAGCTCTATCCCTTTACCTTGGACAGGCGCAGCACTTAAAAGACCTGTACCGTGGCAGGATTGAGCTTTATACAGGTTTAGAAATCGACTACCTTGATGAGACACACAATCCGGCCCATTCCTATTACGAGGCTCTGGATCTGGACTACCGAATAGGTTCGGTGCATATGCTTCCGGACCCGGAGAACGGCGAATTTTATTCGGTCGACGGGCCAACTGACGAGATTGAACATCTTTTGAATAAAGTGTACAAGGGCTCGGCTGAAAAAATGATAAGCGCGTATTACAGTCAGCTGCAGAATATGGTGAGAATCGGGGGCTTCGATTTTATCGGTCACCTCGACCTGGTAAAGAAACACAACCGAAAAATGGACTTTTTCTCGGAGAAAGAGGAGTGGTACCAAAGCCTAATTACGGGAGTGCTGGATACTATCTCTGTCTATGGACGGATGGTGGAGGTGAATACCGGGGCTATCGCCCGAGGATACACCGATGAGCCCTATCCCTCCCCCTGGATTCTGAAAATGTGCTTTGAGCGGAACATTCCGATTATCTTGAACTCAGATGCCCATAAACCCTCGTGGGTAGGTTTCGGCTTTAATGAGGCGCTAGAGATAATTACTGGAGCGGGTTATTCGCGTGGTATGGCCCTCTTACAGGGTAAATGGCAGGAGGTACAGTATGGATGAAGCTGAAAATCTGGACGAAGTGGCTGCCGCGCGTATTGAAGAGTTGAAGCAGATTGTCCGCCGTAATGCAGAGCAGCATAACGAAACTATCAAGACGCTGAAGGAAACCCGTAAAACAGTTCGGCGTAACTACCATAGAATGGTACAACTGTTGATTGAGGTTATATCACTAGAAAATCGCTATCTAGGCGGGCATCTGAAGCGCTGCGCAGAAACTACATGGCATTTCTGCAAGCATATGCAACTGCCGAAAGACATGTGTTACCTGCATTACTACGGCGCGCTACTGCACGACATCGGGCTGGTTGGAAAAGAGACCGAGCTAAGCGGAATTCCCCCGGAGCAGCTCTCGGACCAGCAACGGGAAGAGTTCCGGCAGCACCCCCTCTACGGGGAGAAAATCATCAGCACTGTGTACAATCTTAAACGCACCGCAGATATAATTCGCTCTCATCATGAGCGGTACGACGGACACGGATTTCCCGACCAGCTGCAGGGAAGTTCCATTCCCCACGGAATAATACTGGACCAAGTTACCATAGACAAGATCCACTCCTTTGAGTCGATGATCGAAGGTGATCATTTAATTACCGTTGTGTAAGTGACAAAAGGAGCCCTAAACCTCCGATTTTGGCTTGCCTACTGGAGCTGCATACACCACAAACTCATCCTGCCCGTCTACCCCAAGTAAACGATCGCTCTTTTCCTGGTCAAAGGCGCCTACCGCGCAGGTTCCGGCACCAATTGCCTCAC
Source organism: Spirochaetia bacterium (assembly GCA_021736475.1). GTDB lineage: Bacteria > Spirochaetota > Spirochaetia > DSM-16054 > Sediminispirochaetaceae > DSBN01. Next base: position 2,597 of record JAIPFV010000122.1, read on the forward strand.
AGGCCAGGTACAGGTTCTGACACAGATGCCCGGCATCGAGCAGAATCAGGCGATAGGCTTCGAAGGCATAGGCTCGCTCGGAACGATAGGGTATCGCAGTCCAGATAAAGCTGGCCGCCGCCCCAAAATTGTGAGCCAAAAGAGCTTCATCGAGCAGTTTGTCACTTTCTTCTCCAAAATCTTCAGCCGGTTTTAGTAATTCTAGGCCGTGATCCAAGGGCAAATAATGATACAAACCCGGCTTTAAGCCCTCTACTCTTTGCACAAAGAGGTAGGACTCTAAGGGATGACGCGCTCCACCGGAGGGAACCGTCCTGAGGGTTATTTTGTCTGTCTTCTTACGAACTCCCTGGGTAGCCCACAATAGATAGGCCAGCTCATCGAGACTCAAAGCTTCATCGCTGAACTTACGGCGACTCTGCCGGGCATGAATTGCCTCGTTCAGGGAAATTGTGCTTCCGACTCCCTTCCGCACCGAGTCTATTGCCGGCAGGGCAAGCACAGTATCTGTGCTCGGTGCTTTCTGCAGCGGCGGCCGCGGTGTATTCTTCTTACGATCAGTCTCAAACAAGCTTAATTCATTCCAGTTTGATTTTAAGATCCAGCGCCCGTGCTTTAAACCTTCAGGCCATGTGTTGATGTTCTGCATATAACTCCCCCTGGAAAATAAGTATAGCAGTATAGATTAAGACTACCAAGGGCAGCACTTTCACTGAACTTCAATTTTTATTAAACTATAAGTATGAAGAAACTTACATCATTAAAATCATTAGTTGAAAATGGGCTCTCTGAGGCTGAAGATCTTAATTGTGCCGAGACGGTTTTGTATGCAGCGAACCGGGCTTATGGACTTCAGTTACCCCATTCTGCACTTAAATTAGCCGCCGGCTTCGGTGGCGGCATGGGTATCGGCGCAACCTGCGGAGCTCTTACCGGCAGTATCATGGCTCTAAGTGCCATATTTGTAAAAGATCGCGGCCATGAGAGCGACTACATTAAAACCCTGAATACAGAATTATTTGAAACCTTCAAAATAAGAATGGAGTCTATAGATTGTGACTACCTAAAAGAACACTACCGCTCACCGCAGGATAGCTGCCATCCAATTATCCTTGCAGCTGCAGAAATAACTGAAGCACTGATAGATCGCGAGTTAACCCTGCGGAGTTAGGCCCAGATCAACTAATCTGTAAATTTTTCAATATAGGAGGATCAAAATGTCAACTTCAGAAAACGTACTTTTATCTATGGTGAAAAACTACATCCACGAAGGGAAACAGTTTTCAGAAGAAAACCCGATCGCCTATCTGACTGTTCACCAAATTGCTGTACTTGCCGGTCGGGGCAGTCTCGATTTTGGAGGCAGCGAATACTCGAAAGCTCAACTCGACTGGCTCGTACCACAGAAACAGCAGGAAGAAGACAAGTATGGCTGGTGGCACCTCCCGCCGGGAAGTTATATGGTTGAATTCAATGAAGAATTGGAGCTCTCGGTCGGAATGCGAGCGTATCTGCAGATCTGGGAGAAAGCCGCCCGAAACGGTATTCAGCACCCCTTTATGGTAATCGACTCATCCCAGTCTCCTCTGCAGGTGCTTGTTACGGTGGGACCGGAAGGGATTGATATAAAAGAAAATGCCAGGCTCTCACAACTTGGCCTACTGGATTAACAGCGCCTTTTCAAGGACTCACACATGTAGTATAATGATTACTGTATTACTAATGTTACAACTATATGTAACTATATTGAAAAGGAGAAACACATGAAACGAACAATCATATTTTTGTTACTCGCAGCGCTTACAACTTTTGTTTTTATCGGCTGCGGAGGTGAAGAAGCCGCCAAGAGCGAAGGGACTACCGAAAGCGAGCAGGCTGCCGAGGTTGATGCAACATCTCAGCCTACTCAGATGACCGCAACAAACGCGACCAATCTACAAGAGGCCCTCGGTCCAAAGGGATCTTGGATTATAATTTTTGAGGATGACCTAACAGTAGGCGAGGAAATTACAATCTCCGGTGAAGTGTACGAAGAGGAAGGTGCAGAAGCACCCCGTCGTAAGCTCGCTCTCTACGCCCAGGACTCGGACCGCAACGTAACTGCACGTTATACGCTTACCGTACCGCGCTTGATCGTCGATCACGTGAATACCCGCATTCAAAGCGGAGAGGTTGCTGGTAACGTTTATGTGAACGCCGAAGGTTTTGAACTGGTAAACGGAGCCACCATCAATGGCAATCTGTATTTTGCAAGCGAAGCAATCCGGGACAGTGCTACAATTGACGACTCCTCAACCGTAATGGGCGAAGTCCGCCTTGGACCAATTACCGATGCAGTCTCCCGGCCCACCCAAATGACCGTAACTAACGCGGAGAACTTACAGGAAGCTGTTGGAGCCGATGGATCCTGGATTGTCATCTTCGAGGATGACCTAAAGGTGGATCAGGGAATTATGGTGTTTGGTGCAGCCTACGAAGACGAAGAGGCTGAGTCACCCCGCCGTAAACTGGCTCTTTACTCACAGGACTCGGACCGCAACGTAACCGCACGCTATACCCTCTCTCTACCGCAACTGGTGGTACATCACATGAATACCCGCATTCAGAGCGGAATTATTGACGGTGATGTGTACGTTGAAGAACGCGGTTTTGAGCTGACCGGCGGAGGGACAATCAAAGGAGACCTCTACTTTGCCGATGAAGAGCTAAGAGAAAGCGCCACTATTAGTGACGACTCTGAGGTTACCGGTGAAATTGGTATCGGTTCATTAGATTAAACACAATCCTTTTGTGTTTTACACAAAACCCGGGCCTTGAAGCCCGGGTTTTTTTTAGCTACACCTACAGCTTATTCTAACTACGGACTATTCTACCAGCTCTTTGAGCTGCGCCGGTTCCAACTTGTGAAAGTTAAGATAGCGGTACACCTGCTGCTGCTTCGCCTTATCCAGCTTTTTCGCCACAATAGTATGGTACTCCTCACTACTGGGTATTCGACCGAGGATAGAGGTTACTGCCGCCAGCTCGGCACTCCCCAGGTAGACCTGGGCCCCTTTTCCCATCCGATTATCGAAATTGCGGGTACTGGTGGAAAACACCGTCGCCTGGTCCCGTACCCTCGCCTGATTGCCCATACATAAACTGCAGCCGGGAACCTCAGTGCGGGCTCCGGCCTGACCAAAGACCGAGTAATACCCCTCTTCAATTAGTTTACGCGCGTCCATCTTGGTCGGGGGAGTTACCCACAGACGGGTAGGAACCTGCCCCTCCCCCTTTAACACCTCACCGAGGGCCCGGAACAGCCCGATATTTGTCATGCAGCTGCCGACAAAAACCTCATCGATCACATGCAGGCGGCCGGGATCGGCTAAGACTTCGGTAAGGGTAGCAACATCGTCGGGGTCGTTCGGACAGGCAACAATCGGTTCGGTGATCTTATTCATGTCTATTTCAATTTTTTCGACATACTCAGCGTCGCTGTCGGCCTGTAACAGCTCGGGCTTCGCGAGCCAGGCTTGCATCTTCTCCTTGCGCCGCTGTAGAGTATGCTTGTCTTCATACCCCTCTGCAATCAACTGCTCGATCAGGGCGATGTTGGATTCAAGATACTCGGCAATAGGTTCAGGATTAAGCTTCACAGTGCAGGCGGCGGCGGACCTTTCGGCCGAGGAGTCGCTCAATTCAAAGGCTTGTTCTACTTTCAGGTTTTCCAAGCCCTCAATTTCTATAATCCGACCGGCAAAGACATTCTTCTTGCTGCTCTTCTCCACCGTAAGTAATCCCTGTTTAATCGCCACATAGGGAATTGCATTTACTAAATCCCGCAGGGTGATACCCGGCTGCATTTCGCCTTTGAAGGTGACTTTCACCGACTCGGGCATATTCAGCGGCATACTGCCGGCTACAGAGGCAAAGGCTACCAGACCACTACCGGCCGGAAAAGAGACACCCAACGGAAGCCGGGTGTGTGAATCGCCGCCGGTGCCAACAGTATCCGGCAGACAGAATCGGTTGAGCCACGAGTGAATGACCCCGTCACGGGGTGCCAGGCTGACGCCCTGCCGGCTGGTAAAAAAACCGGGCAGCGTATGGTGCAGTTCGGCGTCCGTAGGTTTAGGGTACGCGGCAGTGTGGCAGAAGCTCTGCATTACCAGGTCCGCCCCGAAATTGAGTGCAGCTAACTCACGGATTTCGTCCCGAGTCATCGGCCCGGTAGTGTCCTGGCTGCCAACGGTGACAGTTTCCGGTTCGACATACATTCCCGGCCGCGCGCCTTCCCGGCCGCAGGCTCGGCCGACTATCTTCTGGGCCAGGGTGTAGCCCTTGCCGGTATCTTCCGGCTGAATCGGTTTGGTGAAAAACTCTTCCGGCCCTAAACCCAAAGTTTGTCTGGCCTTATTGGTTAAGTTGCGCCCAATTATTAGAGGGATCCGGCCACCTGCCCGCACTTCATCGCTGAGGGTGCTGGGAGTAAGGGTGAACTGGCTGACAACTGTGCCGTTCTTCATAATTTTGCCATCGAAGGGCTTAATGGTGATTACGTCGCCGGTCTCAAGCTGGTCTACATTAGCCTGAATGGGCAGTGCCCCGCTGTCTTCGGCGGTATTAAAAAAGATTGGCGCAATAGTACTTCCGATAACCACTCCACCGCTCTTTTTGTTGGGGACACCGGGAATCGAATGTCCGATGTGCCACTGCAGTGAGTTGATGCCCGACTTGCGGCTCGAGCCGGTCCCCACCACATCGCCTACATAGGCAACAGGATAACCCTTCAGCCTGAGCCCCTCGATGGTCTCCAGGGGCTGCTCCATTTTTCCGGCCAGCATTGAATTTGCATGCAGGGGAATATCGCTGCGGGTAAAAGCTTCGGAGGCGGGGCTTAAATCATCCGTATTGGTTTCGCCGGGCACTTTAAACACCGTAACCGTGAGCTCTTCCGGCATCGGTTCGCGGTTATGAAACCATTCGGCAGCGGCCCACGACTCGATGACAGCCTTTGCATACCCGTTGCCTTTATCCATCAGAGCTTTTACATCATCATAGGAGTCATACACCAGAAGGGTATTTTTGAGCTGTTCAGCCGCCTCGGCTGCCACTGCTGTGTCCTGATTAGTCAGCGCCGTGATCAAAGGAGCCACGTTGTAGCCCCCGAGCATCGTACCCAATATTTGTACTGCCTTCAGTTTAGATATAACGGCTGAAGCGGAGGAACCGCTGATGATAGCTTTCAGAAAGGCAGCTTTCACATAGGCCGCGTCGTCTACGCCCGGGCTAATGTGGTTCTCGAACAGGTCCAGAGCATATTCCGATTCGGGAATCGAATTCTGCTGCAGGAGGTTTACCAGTTCTTCGGTCTGGGCTGCGCTTAGCGGAAGCGGAGGAACTCCAAGTTTTTCTCTGTCGAGAGTATGTGCTTTATAGTCTTCGATCACAGCCATGCGAATGCTCCTTCAATGATTTTGGCGTATTTTAACACATATCGGGATTAATTGAAGAGCTGCAGGAATGCTTTTTGCTGTCGGATGCCGGGGCCTTAACAGTCTTACTTGCCTTATTCGCCTTACTCGCCGGACGTATCTTCCAGCGCTTTCTCCAAAAGCTGCCTTCCGTATTCAATCGAAGTAGCGTAGGAGAGGTCGGAGTTAATGGGCATGACCCCTTCCGGAATTTGTCCTCCTTCCAGTTCCACTGGGTCAAATACTCCTCCGATCACACCAATTACCTGCCCGTCATTTACACTGATCAAAGGCCCCCCGATATCTCCGTACTGTACACGCCGATCGAAGATAATCAGATTGGTTTCGGTGCGCGATTTTACCCGGCCGGATAGGACCGACTGTGCAGCAAT
>JAIPFV010000123.1 GCA_021736475.1 Spirochaetia bacterium
GGCTAGTCCCAGAACTGGAAAAACAAAATATTGTTGATTATAGAGAGTTGATTGAAGGTAATTACCGTATTATTTACGCAATACAAGAAGATACAGTTATCATCCATACCATTATTGATTCCAGACGTAATTTGGAAGATCTCATCATCAAGAAGCTTATGAGGAATTATTGATTGATCAGCCCCGAGGCTTCGCCCCTTTGGTAGCTTTTTCTTATCGCATAAAGTTTTGCATTTAAAAACAATCTCTTATAATTCAACCAAAACCCGGAAAGCTTCAACCTTTAAAAGTTCCAGTAGAGTCTTAAAAATTGTGAAAAAGTAAGTGCAAAATAAGCAACTTTTAGTTGTATTTTGACCAAAAAGTGGTTAAAATACAACCATGTATCAACGCAATATCATTCAAACATTGTATGAAAGTAGAAGGGATACTCCGGTCCAGTTGCTCATAGGAGCCAGGCAGAGCGGCAAGAGTACCATTGCGATGCAAATTGCCGAAGAGGAGAACCTCCCATACAGAACGCTCGATGAGGCAACCGTTCTCTCCGCTGCATCTTCTGATCCGGAAGGCTTTCTTCGTGGACTCGGTGATAAAGCAATAATAGATGAAGTGCAGAGAGTTCCAGAACTGCTTTTGGCAATAAAATATTTTGTTGACCGCCAGAGGGAGCCGGGCCGATACTTTTTAACTGGTTCATCGAACCTTATGACTCTTCCTAGTGTATCCGACTCACTTTCGGGGAGAGTGGAAATACAAAAACTCAGGCCTCTGTCTCAAGGTGAACTCGCGGGGTCTTCGGAAGGCTTCATGGATGCATTGTTTGAAAAGGTGCCCGAAATCGAGGGAGATGAAGATGTAAAAAAACTACTACGCAGAATCATTACAGGCGGGTATCCGGAGGCAGTCGCGCGCAGCAGTCACTCCCGTCGAACGACATGGTTCGAGTCGTATGTCTCTACGGTTCTAAGTCGTGATGTAAGAGAAGTAGCCAATATTGAAGGCCTGACCCAACTACCACGGCTTCTTAGCCTGTTAGCATCGAGGAGCGGCGCCCTGCTGAATTATTCGGAGCTTTCCAACAGTACCGCCATTCCCCAGTCTACCTTGAAACGATATCTCGGGATTCTCGAAAAGCTTTTTCTCTTCGAACCGCTGCCCGCTTGGACATCTAATAGAGGTAAGAGGCTGATAAAATCTCCAAAAGTCTTTCTCAACGACACCGGTCTTGCCTCATTTTTGTTGGGTATCTCGGGAGAGAGGTTTGACCAAAATGATATTTTCTTTGGACCATTGCTCGAGTCTTTTGTTATCAATGAATTGAGAAAACAGTGTACCTGGGCACGTACAAGGTGCCGCTTATACCACTACCGCACTTCATCGGGAAGGGAAGTCGATGTGGTAGCAGAGGCGTCCGACGGAAGACTCGTAGGTATCGAGGTAAAGGGAAGGGCTTCAGTAAAACCGGAGCATTTCAGGGGCTTACACGCCCTCGAAGAGGATGCCGGAGAACGGTTTGTACGAGGAATAATTCTCTACAACGGAAAGCATACCGTCTCCTTTTCCGAAAGAATGGCCGCCGTCCCGATATCTGCTCTGTGGACGATAACATGAGGATGAAATAGAGACAATTTATCAATTCTGCCTGTTGGTATATGTGGCCGAGAGGCTGTGTAAGTTCGAATCTCACTCGGGCATCAGTTTGCTTTCAATTCAAAGCCTCAAAGTTACATAAAACTCAAAAATACGGATGTTTCTACGGATGTGAGTCCCTGATCAAAGGTCTACACTTACAGTACATTAATTGTTGGCGGAAAACGCTCTGGGAGAGGGAAGGGAGGTGTGTATGAAAAGACTCATCTGTCTTGCACTTGTATTGGTTTTGATTGTGTTTGTGATATGGCCGGAGGCTACAGAATCGCTTGCGGTTCAGATAGTGCCTGCCGGACTCCTGCCCCTCGGTTCGAGCAGCGAGTTGTACAACTTTGGTACAGGTATCGGTTTGTCTCTCGCGGTTCGGCCGCTCTTGGTTGATTCTTTCGGTCTTAAAACAGGGGCTGAGTTCATGATGCTGCCCCTGAAGTCTCAGGATGCCGTGCACCTAACAAGCGGATCGGCCGGTCCGGTAGCCTTATTTCCCATCGGCAGTAGATTTGAAGTTTTCGCGGAGGCTCAGGCCGGTTATTACTGGTGGTATCCCTCAGGCTGGGACGCTGAGGGCGCTGGCGGCGGAGGCCTGTTGTACGGTGGTGGCCTTGGCGCCCGCTTCCTCCTCAACGAACGGATTGCTCTGGGGGGCGAGGCGGATTTTTGTTACCTCGATCAACTCTACAATGGCTTGAGTTTTTCTCTGGCGCTGAGTTACTCGTTGCCTAGAAAGGTTAACGGAGAAGGCTTCCGTGGGAAAGCAGAGACCCGGCCTGTCCCCCTGTCTGCAAATGGCGAGGGGCTGGAAATCGAAGAGATGTCCGTTCCAACCTTGTTTCCGGTGCTCTATGCCTACTATCACGATCATCCCGTAGGGACGCTAACCCTCTGCAACTATGAGTCCCGGAGGGTAGAGGATATAAGGCTCAGCTTCTTTGTGGAACGGTATATGGACAATCCGAAGGAGCTCGACCGAATCGAGCGCCTGGAAGCGGGCGATACGGTGGTGGTGGAGCTCTACGGGCTTTTTACCGAGGAGCTGATGGATGTTACCGAGGGAACCAAGGCCTCCGGCAAGATCACTGTTTCATATGTCATCGGAGGAAAAGAGAAACGCAGAGAATACACCCCGGCGATTGAATTTCACAACCGCAACGCTCTCACCTGGAGCGACGATCGGAAGATTGCCGCTTTTGTCACGGCCAAGGATCCGGAAGTCCTTACTTTTGCCAAAAATGTAAGCGGCTGGATACAGGAACTGCAGAATCCGGCGGTGGATGAAAACCTGCAGAAGGGGATGGCCCTTTTCTCCGCCCTGCAGACCTACGGCTTGCATTATGAGGTGGACCCCGCCACGCCCTTCGCCGAACTGTCGGTTGCCAAAACAGCGATCGATTTTCTGCAGTTCCCCCGTCAGACCCTTCAGTTTACCAGTGGAGACTGTGACGATCTCTCGGCCCTTTACACCGCTCTGCTCGAGGCGCTTGGGGTGGAGACAGCCATGATTACCGTGCCGGGACATATCTATCCGGCCATCGGATTGCAGATATCGCCGGAGGAGGCCCGGAAAAGCTTCAGCCGTCCCGAAGACCTTGTATTTATAAAAGAAAAGGCCTGGCTGCCCCTCGAAATAACCATGTGCCGCGGTTCTTTCCGGGACGCGTGGCAGCGCGGGGCCAAACAGTGGCGGGAGCACTACGGTCTAGGCCAGGCGCAGCTGTATCCCACCCATGAAGCCTGGCGGACCTACCAGGCGGTGGGCTTTCGCGAGGCGGGAGCGAACATCCGGCTGCCCGAGCGCAACCGGGTTACGGAACTGTTTGGAAAAGAGTTGGAACGGCATGTGCAGCGAGAAATCTACCCTCAAGAGGCGCGGCTGCTGCGCGAGATGGAGGGCGGCGACAGGCGGTATGTATGGGCCAACAAACTGGCGGTGCTTTATGCCAGAAATGGTCTGTATGAAAAGGCGCTCGCCGAACTGCAGGATATTATCGATTTGCGAGAGTATCCACCGGCACTGATCAACAGCGGCAATATCTACTTCATGCGCGATGAGTATACTCGGGCTTTAGAGTTTTACGACCGGGCCCTGAAGGTGGACGAGAACATCCCCACAGCCCTGCTGGGTTCAGCCCGCTGTCATCACGAGCTGGAAAACTACGGTTTTGCCGAACGTGATTACGGGCGTCTGAAGATGCTGGACCCAAAGACGGCCCACCGTTTTGCCTATCTCGACTTTCGCGGCGAGGAGGCCAGTCGCGCAGCGGATGCGGCCGGGCTTCGCTGTAAGGTTGTCTGGGAGGAGGAGTAGCGATGAAGGGATTGGATGATATCGAACGCCGGGTTATCCCGGCGCGGAAAGATATTAAGGAAAGGAAAAGACGGCGGCTGTGTTCTGTCGTGGGGGGCGCGAAAGGAATTTTTGCAGTGGGGCTGGCTGCAGCGCTCTTTCTGCTTCTTGTCACCTGTAATATCGACTCGCCCTATACCGAATTACTCATGGAAAAGGTGAGTAGTGATTCTCAGGGAGAGGAAGTGGATGGTGCCCGCGGGATTTTGGACGAGAGCTTCGGTGGCGACGGGGTGGTGACCCATCACAATGCTGCGGGGGGAGACAGTTCTGATTATGGATATTCGGTGTGTGTCGACGGCAGCGGGCGGATCATTGTAGCGGGTTCTAGTATCAACGGCAGCGACAATGACATGGCCCTATGGCGGTATTTGGAGGACGGGAGCCTGGATACAAGCTTTGGCGGGGATGGGGTGGTGACGCACCACAACGCGGCGGGGGGAGATAATTGGGATATAGGAAGGGCTGTCTGCCTCGCCGAAGGTGGACGGGTCCTCGTGGCGGGTTCAAGTTATAACGGCAACGATTTCGACTTGGCTTTGTGGTGTTATTTGAATGACGGCAGTCTGGACGCGAGCTTCGGCGGCGACGGGGTGGTGACCCACCACGATGCGGCTGGAGGAGGGGTAGATGACGAAGGATACTCCCTCTATATTGACGGTAGCGGGCGGATACTTGTAGCAGGTGCAAGTTATAACGGCATTGACTCCGACATGGCCCTATGGTGCTACTTAGAGGACGGCAGCCTGGATACAAGCTTCGGTACTAATGGGGTGGTGACGCACCACAGTGCAGCCGGTGGAGACAATTTGGATTATGGAAAATCGGTTTGCCTCGACAACAACAATCGGATCATAGTGACGGGGTATAGCTACAACGACAGTGATGCTGATATGGCCCTGTGGTGCTACTTAGAGGACGGAAGCCTGGATACTTATTTCGGCACTGGTGGAGTAGATACAGACCACAATGCAGCTAATGGTTATGGAAATGATTATGGGTGGTCGGTATGTAACGACGGCAGTGGACGGATCCTCGTAACGGGGGAAAGCTACAATGATAGCAGCTTTGATATGGCGGTGTGGCGCTACTTAGAGGACGGCAGCCTGGATACAAGCTTCGGTACCAATGGGGTGGTGACGTACAATAATGTTTCTGAAGGTGTCAATACGTCTGCCGGGCTCTCGATCAGTATTGATGATAGTAATCGGATCCTCGTGGCGGGTGTAAATTATAATGGCAATGACTACGATATGGCGGTGTGGCGCTACTTAGAGGACGGCAGCCTGGATACAAGCTTCGGCGGAGACGGAGTGGTGATGCACCATAATGCTGCTGGAGGAGATAACTATGATATCGGATATTCTGTTTGCATCGACAAAATTGGACGGGTTCTCGTGGCGGGTTATAGCTCTAACGGCACTGATAATGACATGGCCCTCTGGCGGTATAAGTAGCGGTTGGGGGATAATTTTGTCATTTTTATATTAACCGTTACCGGATTCAAGAGTCCGTTGAAAAAATAAGCCTCAAGAGTTCGCCGCGGTTGGCGACGTTCATTTTATAATAAATATGCTTGTAGTGGCACTCGACAGTCCGTGTGCTGATTTGAAGGTGTTCGGCGATTTCTCTGGCGGTGTATCGTCTGCAGATGAGCGCGCAGATTTCGGTCTCTCTGGGGCTGAGGGGAGCCATCCCCAGCCTCAAATTTGCCTTTTGTATCCGGTTTTCTATGCATCCCTCCGTATGTTCTATTCTCTGATACAGCTGGGCAAATAGACCGGATAAAAGCTTTAAATTCTGCGCTTCGTGTTGGGAAAAACCCCTCGATTCTTGACTGCGATTCAAGGCGATTATATGGATGAACTTAGCCTGTGGCAGCCTAAATCCGACGGCCATTGAATGCCCTATGTTCAAGGGATGATTAAAGTCGGTATCATATTCGGTATTGTGATAACGGCGCCATGATACGGGGCCCATCATCATGTCCTTCATTCGGAAGGGGACCGGGCACACTTTTCCGTAATGTGAATTGAAATCCGGTACAAGCGAAGATGCATAATCGGGCCATTTTACACAATGGGGATAAGCCTCATAATATTGAAAAAAGCCCGCACCTTTATCGGCCGGTATCAGGCTGTTGATGTTATCGCATAGGCTGGCTTCCAAATCGGCAGACTCTTCCTGCCGAATCAGATCGTTCAAGAGATCGTATAGCCCTTTCCACCCACTATCGACATTCATAATAACATTTTTCAGATTCCAATATAATTGTAAGTCACTATTTCTTGCACCGTCAAGTATGTATCCTGTGAACTCTCATAAAGAATCTCACCAAAGATGCAACACTTTCTTATGTATTGTATGAATTAGATAGCTTCACGGACTGGGACTGGTCGATGCTTTCCCTGCTGATCGGCTTCCTGTAGAGTTTACTCGATCGCGAGCTCATTTGCTACTTTTATGCTATTGCTGGTGTTTTTCTCGATAATCTCCTTGGCCCGAGCCCGGTCGGCTTCGCTGGCTACTTTGCCGATGAGGTGTATTACCGGCTCCTTTGAATCGCTTTCATTTTTAGCTTTTACCGCAATGTTGGTAGTATCCGAAAGTTCCGGATCTTCGATAATAGCTTCCTGGAGGTTGTTCGATATTTCATCAAGGGTCAGGTCTTTGATTTTCGTGTTCTTGAAAAACTCTGTCATAATAACCGGGCTTACATAATAATCATTCATTGGTCTTCCTCCTTACTTTAAAATTACTAATTAGCCGGCTGTGGGGCAACCAGCGTGAAGAGGCTTCGGCAGGGGCCACTTTATTCCCTGTTCAGTTTCGCTGATTTTTTTTCTTGACCTTACACCTGCTGTAAGGTTTATTATGATCTTATGGAATACAAAGTTTCACCATGGATGTTTGAACAGAACCCGCATGTGTGTTTCGGAGTGCTTGTTGGCCGAGGGCTGCAGAACACGCCGACTACAGCGGAGAGCACGGACATGCTGGCGGCAGCGGAGGCTGCACTGCGGGAGCGGCTTGACGGTACTCCTCTCAAAGAGCACCCGGATATCAAGGTGTACAGGGATGCAATTCAAAATGTAGGCATCAATCCCAACAAATACATGAACTCGGTAGAGGCGATGAGCAAGCGGATAATGAAGGGGCAGTCGTTGCCCCGAATAAATGCCTTAGTGGATATCTGTAATGCCATCGGCTTGCAGCAGGTAGTCTCGTTGGGCGGGCACGACTTGAAGGACATTGATGCTGGACTGGCCGTACGCCGGGCAGTGGAGGGCGACCGCTTTCTGCCGTTTGGTGCCGAAGAGTGGGAGCAAGTGGGACCGGGGGAAGTGGTATTTACCAGTGGCAATACCGTACAAACCCGCCGTTGGCTGTGGCGGCAGAGCGAACTGGGCAAAATGACCCTGGAAACCACCGATGTGTTCTTTCAGCTGGTCGGATTCAAAGGTGATCATTTTGTGCAGCTGAAAAATGCTATGGAAGAACTGGAAGAGATAGTCTGCAGCCGTTTCGGCGGCAGTGTACAGACATTTCTGGTGGATGCAGACCGACCCGAGCTTGAATGGTAGCAGCCGGGTACCGCTGCCTGCCGGCGGTCTGAGAATTGTGGGATCAGAATTTTCACGATGCAGGTTCTTACTTTTCGTCGCTTATGTTCAGCACTCTAAGCGGTGAGGGTTACAGATCCCACAATTTTCGGGCTTCCGGTATTTGAATTTCGGTAATATGCATTTGAGGATCGGCTGAGATATTGTTATCGCTCAAGGTCCTCTCGATTCCATATTCTGCCAGTACGATCCCCATGGCAGCCGCATAATCGATCATTCGCCGATACCAGGGCGCCGCATCGGAATGGTCGCCCCGTACGTACACCGTCAGCCAGCTGCCTCCCGGCAGTTCGCCTTTGAGCTCGGGATTGTCGAGAAAGGGATCATCGGCTATGAGGAAAATTCCGCTGAAATCGGTGCTGCGGCGCCGATCAACCGTAGACAGGTCCACGAAGAATCCCGGATCGCCGATGAAAAGGCTGGGCGGCAGCCGGCCTTCCTGCTCGAATTGGATGAGATGACGCTCCCACTCTATCGGCTGTGAAACCGATGCACGGTACGAGAATATGCTTCGGGCTGGTAAGTTCTGTATTCGGATGGTGTCGAACTCGCTGATGCCCAGCACATGTTCCAGCGCCCCGATGCGCTTGTGGAGGCGCCGCTCAATTTTCTGGAGATGTTCGATTTGTTCAGAAATCGTACTGAGATGTGATTGCAGCTGCCGGGTGTAATCACTGATCTTAGGATTGCTGAACAGCTGTTTTATCTCTTCGATGGACAGCCCGGTATGGCGCAGATAGTTGATCATCCGCA
>JAIPFV010000124.1 GCA_021736475.1 Spirochaetia bacterium
CCCCCGAGGAACCCGAAGAACCGCAACCTGAAGAACCGGAAGCCGAAGAACCGGAAGCCGGAGAATTTGAAGAGTTTGAAGATCTGGAGGACCTGTTTGCCGAGGAAGAGCCCCAAGAAGCTGGGGAACCGGTGCCTGAAGAATTTGAAGAGCCGGAGCCTGCGGTAGAAGAGCCAGAGATTGCGGAAGAAGAGCCTCCCGGAGAAGAGCCGGAGCCTGCGGTAGAAGAGCCGGAGGCCGAGGCGGAAGGGGCCGGCGAGGACTTAGAAGATCTGGAAGAGCTTGAGCCTGAAGAGTTTGAGCCTGAAGAGTTTGAAGCTGAAGACTTTGAACCTGAAGAGTTTGAAGCGCCCAGTGAAGCGGAAGATATGTTCGAGCAAGAACTCCCGGATTTCTCCGGAGCAGAGGCAGAGCCGGAGGAGGATGTAGGCGGGCTGCCGGAGTTCGGTGAAGACGAGGATTTTGCTCTGCCCGATTTTGAAGATGAAGAGTTTGGAACAGAGGAAGCGGAGGCCGAGCCGGAAGAAGAGGAATTGGACGAGTTTGCCGAGGCCCAAGCGGGCGAAGACTTCGAAGAAGAGTTTGTAGCGGAGCCCGAAGCAGGTGCGGGTGAAGAGGCTGAAGAAGGGGGCCTTGAAGAGCTTGAACTGCCGGAAGAAGAGTTTGGAGAGGGCGAGTTTGAGATAGACGAGTTCAACCTGGGCGACCTCGGCGAAGAGTTCGGAGTGCTGGAAGAAGAGGAAACGGCTCCGGAAGAGGAAATCCAGGCTGAGGGAGAGGCGGAAGGGGAGTTGGCCGAAGAGGCTGCCCCGATAGAGCTGTCGGACGAGGATTTTAAGGCCCTGACCGAAACTCTGGTGACCCTCCCGCGCAATTTAAAACTGATTGTTGAGGAGCAGATCGGAGAGATGGGCCTCTCCGGCGAGCCCCTTAACCGCCTGGTAAATGCCCTGGTAGAGCGGCGCTCAGCCAAAGAGATAGCGGCGATCGCCTCCAGAATTACCGGCCGGCGGATAAAAATTCCGACACAGTATGAAAAGAAGACCGGTGCGGCTTTTGAAGAAGAGAAGGGCAGCTTTGCCTATGCCTTCAGATACCGGATTCTGCCCCTTGTTCGCACCGTAGTTCTCACCGCGGCTTTACTGTTTCTGGTGGTGTTCCTAAGCTACCGCTTTATCTATCAGCCCCTGTATGCCCTGCATTTGTACAACCTCGGCTATGAACAGCTGGAAGAGCGGGAGTACCCCTCGGCACAAAATTATTTTCAGCGCGGCCTAGAGCAACGGGTAATGAAAAAGCAGTTCTTCCGCTATGCCGATGGCTATAAGCAGCAGCAGCAGTGGACCCTGGCCGAGCAAAAATACGAGCAGCTGCTGGACTATTTTCCCTTTGACAAGCAGGGAACCCTTGAGTACGCCCGGATGGAGCTGGAGACCCTCTCCAACTATGAAAAGTCTGCCAGCCTGTTGAACGGATTTCTGCGGGAAGAACCCCGCGATTACGAGGCACTCTTGCTGTTGGGAGACACCTACTTAGAGTGGGGAGGAGAAGATCCCAGCAAATACCAGCAAGCCCGGATGTCCTATGCGGTGCTCATGGAAGAATACGGGGTCAGTGATACCCTCCTGTTTCGCATGCTCCGCTATTTTATCCGGACCGATAACCAGCCGGAGGTAATGAAACTCAAGAACTACTTCCAGGCCCGGCCGGGCGCCGAAGTAGATGCGGAGGCCTATACCGAACTGGGAGGCTACCTGCTCGATAAGAATAAGTTAGACGAGGTACAGGATATCCTGTTTCGAGCCAAGAGTGCCGATGATCGGCTCCCGGAGACCCACTATCAGCTGGCCCGCTACTTCAAGCGTCTGCAGGAGCAGGGCGAGGAATTGAAGGCTCTGCGGAATACCCTCAGTTTGATGCAGGGTCTTTCCCCGCTCTCCAGCGACCGTATCGAGATGAAAGTCGATACGTACCGGCGCCTGGGAGAGGGCTTGTATGACCGGGAGAATTATCTGGAAGCCCGGGCAAACTATACCCGGGGGATCGAATTGTACGAGGATGCTCTAAGCCGGAAACTGATCAATAAACAGCCCCGGCTTGGAAAGCTGTATGCCGATTTAGGCGATATTCATTACTACCAGAGCGGTGAGTTTACCCAGGCGGACCAGCTTTACAGCAAAGCCGAGGAGAATCTGTACGATTCTCAGGAGATGAAGTACAAGCAAGGGCATATCTCGTATCGAAATGGTGAATACTCAGACGCCTTGACGGAGTTCCGCCAGTCCGCCGGAGCATTTACCAATAATCATAATCTGGTGTACGCCAAGGCAAATACCTTTGTGCAGCGGGGCTCCTACCACAATGCCGAAGGACACTATACCCACCTGTTGGATATGCTCAAAAGCCGGCTCGAGCAGGAGCGGCCTCTGTTGATTGAAGAGCGTCGTGATCACCGGGCACTGACAGAAAATTTGATGAAGGTCAGTAATAACCTGGGGGTTACTCTCCATAATCTGCACCTTAAAACCGGGCAAACAGAGTATTATTCCCGGGCGATGGTACAGTTTTCCGATTCAAGCCGCTACTTTGACCGGCTCTCCCGGGACCCCGAAACACTCGAGCGCACGGGGCTCTCTAACCTAGGTTACCTTAACCAGCGTAATCTGCTGTTTCCAAACGAGAATTATGAGTTGCAGATCTATGCCGACCTGCCCCTGGATATGAACTCCCTGGAGTTGGGCTCATAAAAAAGCGGGCTGTGCCCCGAAGGTCCAGCCCGCCATGAATACACTTGTATTTACTATATCTACTCGACAGGCAGCATCCAGCCGTGGCGGTCCTCTACCTTCCCATACTGAATTCCCTTCAGGGTAACCAGCAGATTGCGTGAGAGCTCGCCCATTTCACGGTTGTTAAAAACCGCCTCTTTGCCGTGGTGGGTAATAGACTCAATATAGCTGAGTCCGGCGGCGGTTCCGGATACAAAGCACTCGGTGCCTTCCTCCATCGCCTCTTCTATGCTGACCTTGCGCTCTTCGGTTTTTACACCCATGTCCTGGGCTAACTGAAGAATGGTCTTGCGGGTAATCCCCGGCAGAATTGTGTCGCCCAGCTCCGGAGTAACCAAAGTACCGTTTTTCAGCAGCACGAATATGTTGGAGGATGAGCCCTCCTCCAGATAGGTGCGGGTCTCTGCATCCAGAAAAATTGCTTCCATAAAACCCTGCTCTTCAGCGGCCTTTTTGGCCAGAATCGGAACCACATAGTTTGCATCGCATTTGATCCAGCCGGTACCGCCCTTGAAGGCGCGAATTTTATCGGTGACCAGCCCCTTGTGGTTACCCGGCTTGAAGTAGGCGCCCACCTGGGTGCTTGCAAATACCACCCACGGGTGTTTACTTACGCCAAGGCCAATGGCCGGTTCAGAATAACTGAAGGGGCGTACATAAATTGACTCCGCCGAGACAAAGTCGTCCTTTTCCCAGGACGAGTCGTAGGTGGGGGCAAACCCCAGTTCCTTGTTCCGCCGGCAGACCCCTTTCGCCGCCTCTACGAACATATCTACCGGAAAACCGGGGCTCCGCAAGCCCTCCATAGACCTGTTCATCCGCTTCCCGTTCTCGTCCGGGCGAAACAGTTTCATACTGCCGTCTTTCTGGGGAAAGGCCTTCATCCCTTCAAAAACCCCCATACCGTACTGAGTGGTATAGTTTACTAAGGGGAGCTCCGGAAAAGAGTTACGCTGTTCGTGCAGGCTCTGCTGCTCCTCTTCGCTCAGCGTCGCCTCTTCCGCGGGGCTCTTATGAGGCTTTTCTTTAAACTCCTCACTCCACTTGTTATCTTCGCCATATTTTGCAATATAAACCCAGGGTAATACTGCCAGGGTAAAACCTTTTGCCATAGTCCGCCTCCTTTCTTTATACCTATTGTACGCGAGCATTTTGCAGCGGTCAAGAGGAATAAGTTTGATATAATGAACAACAATTTGCCATGTGTAACAAGCAGTCCGGCTTTGCGAAAGCCGCCGGTTTTATTTATAATGAGAGTATTAGGAGGAAGTTATGGTAGACCATGTATTGATACTTGCAGGGGGTTCGGGCACACGCTTGTGGCCGGCTTCCAATTCGAAAATGCCCAAGCAGTTTTTGCCGGTGCAGGACGGAAAGAGCCTCCTTCAGCTGACGATAGAGCGGGCTCTGGCCCTGGGAATTAAGGGCAGCGTGATTATTATCACCCTGAAGGAGCAGCTTGACCCGATCATTGCCGAATGCGGTAAAATCGAGCAGGGACGCGATAAAATAAAGGTAATACCCGAGCCGATGGCTCGGAACACCGCCCCGGCCATTGCAATCGCCGCGGAGTATCTGAAGGCCCAGGCCGGTGGCGGGGGTGATGAAACGGTGGCGGTGCTGACCGCCGACCATCTGATTACCCCGCTGGAGAAGTTTTCCGCCAATGTCCGCGACGCCGATGCCCTGGCCCGGCAGGATAAGCTGGTGACCTTCGGGATACCGCCCACCCGGGCGGAAACCGGCTACGGATACATCGAAGCGGGGGAGGAGCTGCCCCCGGGACGCCGGGTAGCCTCCTTCCGGGAGAAACCCGATGAGCCCACCGCCCGCAGTTTTGTTGAGGCGGGCAACTACTACTGGAACTCGGGTATGTTTGCCTTTAAGGTGGGCCGCTACCTTGAAGAACTGACCCGGCTTACCCCGGAAATCGGTTCCCTGTTCGAGGGAGTTGGAGCCAAGGGACAGAGCCGCCGGGCTGGAGAGATAGAGGTGCTCATGGAGGGCCCGGAAGTGGAAAAGGTGTATCAGGCCAGTCCCAAGGACTCCATCGATTACGCGGTAATGGAGAAGAGCAGCAGTTCTGCCATGGTCGAGGCCAGCTTCGATTGGAACGACATTGGCAGTTGGGAGGAGATGGCCGCTCTTTACGCCGAAAAAGCCGCCGAAAAAGCCGCCGAAAAAGCCGCCGAAAAAACCGACAAGAAAACCGGTGAGCAGGCCGGCGGCACCAACACCAACGGCGGAAAAGATGAGGTAATCCCCATAGAATCCGATGGAAATTTTGTATACTCCGACCTTCCCGTAGCCCTGTGCGGGGTGGAAGATTTGATGGTAGTTGTGAAAAACGGGGCAGTGCTGATTGCAAAGAAGGGTGCCGGCCAGCAGGTAAAACAGGTGGTAAACCGGCTGAAAGAGCTGGACCGGCAGGACCTGCTCTAAGGACTGAGCCACTCGGCGTAGCGGTCGTAGTAGTGTTGGAGCTGGCCTCCGAAGGCGCGGGAGATTTTAAGGTAGTCCTCGCCAAAGGGGGCCAGCTGCTGGTACTGCTTGAGTTCGCGGGCAAAGAAGCCGGCGTAAAAGGGCTCGCCCGCGGACAGCTCCACCAGGACCTCGCGCATTTGATAGCGCTCCCGGCCGGCGTAGCGGATGGTCGAATAGATTTTGGCTGCGTTGGCGATTTGCTCGCGGAAGAGCTTGTCCATAGTGCTAAAATCGTAGCGCTTGAGCACCGGCAGCTGTTCCTTGGGGCGGTCCCGCTCAATTTCCTCACTAATTAGTGTGTTGTATGCTGCACCGATTTTCTGGGCAATCTCGTTAAAGGTGGTTTGAAAGTTTTTCTTAAAGGCCGCCGCTTTTTCGCGGGGGATGTTGGGTGCCAGAGAGCGCATCTTCTCCAGCTCGGTATTGTAGTACTTGAGCTGCACCATAATCCGCTTAACCTCCTGATGCTGCTGCAGCTCAGGACGCTCCTTTAACAGCTTTTTGACCTCCTGCACCACCTTTTTAATATCGGGGGCCTGTTCACCGCCCTCTTCGGCGGCGCCTGCGCCGGCGGTACCTGCACCGGCATCTTGCCCGGCGCTTTGAGCGGCGGCGTTCCCGCCCGGGCCCGGCTCTTGCTCGGCCCCGCCGCCTTTCGGGGAGTAGAGGCGCAGCAGCCCCAGGGCAAACAGGCGCTGAACTGCGGGGGTAAGCACTCCCACCGCCGCCTCGCGCAGGGGCGGGTTGAGGTCGGTAATCGCACGGCTGTCCCACTTTAGCGACTTAAGGGGGGACATGACCGAGTGCAGCAGTCCCCGCTTGTACTCGACAACGCCCTCCTCCACCGAAAGACGCAGCCTTTCGGCGGCACCCTTAAACTCCGGGGGTTTGATGTCGAGAAAATCTACCAATGTATCCGGCTCGTCGAGGGCGGTGCGCAGCTCGTACCAATCGCCGGTAATCTGTTTTTCGAGTTCACTCACAATAAAAATGTACCCCTTCTCAGTCGGTCTATCAACCGAAAATGTTAAAAATCCCTAATTGTTGAGTTTTTTTATCAGCCAGGCGATATTCTCGCCCAGCCGGAGCATGGTGTTACTACCTTCGGTATCCTGCTCGCCGTCCCCCACCGCCCGGGACAAGGACATGTTCCAGTAGCTGGAACCGGGCACTACCATATCATTTATAAAGAAGAACTGGTTAATCGACTGCAGGGCATGCACCGTTCCGGCCCGGCGGGCCACGGAAATACCGGCCCCGACCTTCCGGCTAAGAGGATTCCCGTCCTCGCTGCCGCGAATCGCATAGCCCGCCCGGTCGATCAGTGCCTTGGTCTCGGAAGTAATATCGGAAAAGTACACCGGCGAACCGATAATAATGGCATCCGCCCTCTTCATCTTTTCGATGCACGTGTTAATTATATCGTCGTCGTAGACACAGCGCCCATCCCCCGTCTCGCGGCAGGTCATGCAGGCGGTACATCCGCGAACCACCCCGCCGGCCAGGGACACCCGCTCGCACTCGACCCCCGCCGCCCGCAGCGGCTCAAAAGCCTTCTCAATAAAAAAGGCGGTATTGCCCTCCGGCCGGGCACTCCCGTTAAAAGCAACTACATACATACAATTTCCCCCCTATAAGTTGTTGTGATGCAGCCCCAGTATAGCCAAAAACCGCCTTTATGCCGAGTATCTGGGGCTGATTCTGTGTGCAAGGCCCACTGGTCGCATATGGCCAAGGGAACGATTTTTCGTTAAAATTACCCACGAGGTACCACCAATGTTCGAACCAGACCGTCCCGACCGCTCTGACCAAACTGTCCCCCCCATCGACACCCTGCCGGAGGCAATTCTGTTTGACTTCGGCGACACCCTGATGGAAATCGACGGCCCCTACCGCCGCCGCGGCATAGAAGCGCTGCTCTCCTATGCGGTGAACCTCGAGCCGGCCACCCGGGAGGCGCTTATTGACCAGCTATCCGAGTTCGGCCGAAGCCTGGACCAGCGCTTCGAGACCCTCTGCGCCCGGCACAATCTGGAATACCGGCAAACCGATTTTCACCGCCTGCTGTACGGCAAGTTCGGCATCGACTTTTCTATCGACGACGATGAACTGGAGCAGCGTTACTGGGATGCCTCCCTGACCATGCGCCCCGAAGCCGGCCTGCCGGAGCTGCTGGAGGATTTGGGCCGCCGCGGCGTCCGCATGGCCGTCATCAGCAACACCACCTACCGCGCCCAGGTCCTGCAGCGCGAACTCGAGCGCCACCGCCTGATGCCTCACTTCGAGTTCGTCATGGCCTCCGCCGACTACGGCATCCGCAAACCCGACCCCCTGCTGTACGAAATCGCCCTGCAGCGCATGCACCTGCCCCCCGCCTCCGCCTGGTACGCCGGCAACATGATCACCGTCGACTGCACCGGCGCCACCGCCGCCGGCCTGCGCCCCCTGTGGTACGCCTCCCCCGAACTCAAAGCCGGCCGCTACCACAGCGAGCTGCCCAAACTCCCCGCCGACTCGCTCCTTATTCCGCACTGGACTGCCTTGCAGCACGCCCTGCCCACAGCCTAGGCCCTCTGTAAAATTGCATTTATTTAAATTTTATATTTTTTGGGATGCCCTTGTTACAGTCACCCGCCTGGGGAGGCCTTCTCAGGCCCGCTATACCCCTGTTTTTCCTCGTTCCCGGTGAAATAATTTGACATCCGGCGATTCCGCTATAAAATAGAGGGAAAGTCTATGTAAAAGGAGGTGGGTCGCTTAAATTTGCATCGGCCGGCCCGATATGATAGAATCGGTCCGTGACCGACTGGACAAAACCGGAAAAACGGTCTATATGTTCTGACGGACGTAACCTCCGCCCCGCGCGGGTTGTTTCGTCCACAGAAGCAAAAGCGCTGCCGTGGGCAGCCAAAAAAACCGGCCACTCCGGCCACACAAATAAAAAGGAGCGTGTAATGAAAAAATTACTACTAGTACTAATAATGCTGGCCCTGGTACTGCCCGCATTCGCCGACGACGCAAAAGTCCTACCCAAGGGCGTGCTGAGGACCTA
>JAIPFV010000125.1 GCA_021736475.1 Spirochaetia bacterium
AGTTTATCTGGTCGCGCATGTAGAGCCAGATGATAAAGGGGTAGAGAAATGCTTTGAGGGTCTGCCCTTCGAAGTGGAAGTAAAGGTAAACGACACCCGTCTGGGCGGTCCTAAGAATACCCTTTCGGTGATGAGTAGAGCCTTCGAGCTCTCATCCCAGGTGATCAAACTGGAGGATGATACTCCGATCGCAGGCGATGCTCTGCGCTATTTTCTATGGGGCCTGAAGAAGTACCGCCGTGATGAGAGCGTGTTCTCTATCTGTGGATATAACCGCAGTGAATCTCGAGTCGCAGCGGGGTTGCATTCATCAGTGTTTCGTCTCAACTGGTTTACCCCATGGGGGTGGGCTACATGGAAAAGGGAGTGGGAGAGTATCCTTGATGGGTGGCCGCAAGGGGCCCATGGGTGGGATGCGCATATACACAAAAAGGCAAAAGGAAACCGGGTAGAGATCCGGCCGTACCTCTCTCGAGTTCAGAATATAGGAGCGCGGGAAGGGTACAACTGCAACAACCCGGAGTTTCATAGAAAGAAACAGTTCACTCCGGAGTGGGCTGGGAATTACGAAGGGCTGTTGTGTGAGGAGTGGGTAGAGGAATGAAGCTTGTATTAGGGTCCGGAGAGAAAAAGCACAAAGATGCAACTCATGTGGATATAAGGCGATCAGCAGACCCAGATGTACTTCTCGATCTAAACCGCCGGCCGTGGCCTTTTAGAGATGGTCAGTTTGGTGAGGTGGTAGCAGAGGACATAATCGAGCACCTCGATGAGGTTGTGGCTACCATAGAGGAGATTCACCGGGTTCTCGAGGTAGGAGGGTCTGTATATATCACAACCCCTCATTTTAAACACCCGAATAGCTGGATCGACCCTACTCACAAATGGCACCTCACCGAGCACAGCTTCGATTACTTCGACTCTGCAACTGTGTGGGGTAGTAAGTACGCTTATTACTCACCTTGTAAGTTTACGATCAAGGAGAAGCGTATTTCCGGAGGGAATATTGTTCTGAGGATGGTGAAAAATGGATAGCACGCTGTTTCTGGTAAACCTTACAGAGATGAAAGGCTACCTCGGATTTACCGATGACGATGCAGACCGTGACAATCAGCTCGGTCTTTTTATCAACCTGGTCTCATCCCTCTGCGAGCTGAACACCGATCGGTATTTCTTGGAGCAGGAGTTCACCGAATATCACAACGGCTCTACCAGCGATCGAATACTGCTACATCAATATCCGGTGATAATCGATGAGAGCACTATTCAGGTGTGGATAGACACCGACCGCGATTTCGGGGCCGACACGCTCATAGACTCCGATGACCTGGTTCTCGATCAGAGTAACGGAATTCTCTATTACGCTGGAGGTGCATGGGGAGTAGGCGTGCGCCATATCAAAGTCACCTATACTGCCGGCTACACAGTGATCCCTTATGCTCTGCGCCTGTCGGTGATGGAGGCTGTGGCGTTTTTCTGGAAGCGCAAGAACGAGAAGAGCTGGGGATTGAGTTCTATAAGCAAAGGCGAGGGCTCGATCACCAGGTTTCAGACTGCTCTCCCTGAGACAGTCAAAGAAGTGTGGAACCGCTACAGGAGGGAGAGGTAGTAAATGCGATATTATGTTCATGTTTCCAAAAGCGTTGCAGATGATCTTGCCAGTCTTCCAGTAGCGGAAAAGAGGTTTTTTCAATTGCTATTGAAGCGACTTGGTCAAAAGATGGTCTCTCATATACAGAAAAACAAACTCTCAGGGCAAGTATTGAATATCCGATCAGGTCACCTCCGCACGAAGACGTTTTTCAATCAAACAAACAGCTACTCTATTGACGTTGATAATGCAGCCAAATACGCAGCGATCCATGAGCTCGGCGGTGATATATACCCTAAAAAAGCGAAAGCACTGCGCTTCAAAATCGGTGATCAGTGGGTGATAACTAAGCATGTAAAGATGCCTAAGCGTCCATTCATCAAGCCTGGAGTTGAGGAGATTATAAATAGCCCGGTCGCTATGAAAATTTTTAATGGAGTATTCAATAAGGTAATGCGAGAAGGGGGATGGAAGTGAGTAATGAAGTAGAAAATATGATATACGACACACGTGATTTTATTCGCGATAACTTCAACGCCTACCTTTCAGCAATAAATACTGATGTTGGCGATGGACTAACTGTAAAGAGCGTTAAAGACGCAAATATCGACCTGCTTGACCTGGACCCGTTTTCTCACAATGAGTATCCAGTCATCGATATATATCCCACAGACGTTGAGGTGGGGCATATGTCTATGGGTAGTGATCAAATGGGAATAATGTTCACCGCATTGGTAGCGATCAATTATGGCGATGCTGTGAAAAGCTCAAAAATGATTTTGCGTTACGTCGAAGCCATTCGTCAGATATTACGAGACGCTGAGGCGCTTGGGGCTAATGGATGGATCGTAGATCCAGATACACCAGTCAGTGTTGCGGTGTATCCGTCGTTAGAGACTGAGATAAAAATTGCCAGTATCACCTGGCAAGGAATAAAGGATATAGGAGTGTAATTATGGGAATTATCAGTGGAAGAGATTCCAAGTGCCAGGTGGGGCTGGAAAGTACGTGGGGCACTCCAGTAAGTACCACAGTACAGCTCCCCTTCACAAGTGAAAGTCTTGGCTATACACCTTCGTATCAGGAAGAAGATGCGCTGGTAGGTAGCAAGACATCGCGCAGAATGGACATCATGTCTGTTAAGACGGCAGGTGATGTTTCACTACTCGTAAAGCCGGATGCAATTGGCGAGCTTCTCGCTGCAACGCTGGGTGAAGAGAGTTCAAGCGAAACCGCCAGTGGGGTGTTCGAGCATGTGTTCACACCGGTGGCCGGAGGTACGAATGCATCGCTACTCGGAATAACTGTATGTGTTGATCGAAAGGTGAATGTGTTTCAGTACATCAGCCAGAAGGTGAACGAGTTGTCACTGGAAGGTGAAGCGCAGGACTACCTACGCGCCAGTGTATCGTTGATCGGGTATGACGAGGCGGTAAAAGCGTCGATGGCCTCTGTGAGTGGATCCACCCTTAAAGCGATGAAGTTCTCCGATGGGGCGGTGACTATTGATGGGTCAAGTTTCGCAGACATCACCAGTTTCTCGCTCAATTACGGTAACAACCTGGATGATGATCTGTTCACCATCAACAGCGGGCAGAACATGGTCGAGCCGCAGCCGCAGAGTCGTGAAATTACAGGGCAGATGGAAGTGTTGTACAGCGAAGAGGCTGACAACCTGCGGTCAAGTAAATTCAAGGCTGGAGATACAATGTCGGCGGTGCTTACTTTCACGAGTGAGGATGAGATTGTAACAGGTGCAAATTATAAGCTTGAGATTGTGATGCCACTTTGTTATATCACCGACGCCCCGGTGAATGTGGACGGGCCTGATAGAATCAAGCAAACCCTATCTTTCACCGCCACTGAAAGTGAAACGCAGGAAGCTATCACTGTCACACTTACGAACGATCGTGCAACTGCGTATATTGCGTAAAGGAGAGAAAATTGAAGCTGAGCGAAGCGATAGAAAAAGGGATATTCCGTACCAAGATTTACCTTGGTGAGTTTTTTAGGGAGGACAAACAGAAGGAATGGGTGCAGCTACGGGAACCAACTGCAACCGAGGCGCACGAGGCTTACTACGCAAGCGGGGAGATGAGCATTGATGAGGTGATGAAGAAGTGTATTATAGGCTCTTCTTTTACTGATGATGATGGCGAAGAGGCCAGTAGCGATGATGTGTTTAAACTCATCGCTGCGAGCGCCTCTATGTATACCAAGGTGCTGACGGGGTGGCAACAGTCAATCCCTTTGCCGGAAGAGACCGGGCAGAGCTCCGCCGAGTAGCTCGGTTTGTGTTTGCAGGCCAGCGGGTGCCAGATGAGTATAGTTCCGAGGCGCGCCGCTGGGCGTTTATGATTGATCTGTTCATGATGTGTGCAGACCCATCTACTGGGGCACTGATGCACCTACCGGCGGCGGGCGGAGTGATGGATCAAGGATATACCACTATGCAGGCACTTGAATGCTTGCGGTCGGTAATGGTTGAAGAGAAGACGAAGGCGTTAAAGAGGAAGGCTCGGCGTGGCAAAACGTGAATCAAAAGTCACAGTAACAGCGGAAGATAAAACCGGAAAAGCGACAAAGTCAGCCAAACAAAATGTGACCAAAATGGAGCGGGCCTTCAAAGGTCTAAAGAGCACCGCTGCCAAACTTGGCGCTGCCATGGGGGTTGCTTTCTCGCTGCAAGCACTCAAGTCGTACGCCCAGGAATCTGTAAAGCTCTACGGCCAGCAGATTCAAGCCGAGCAGAAACTCGCCGCCGCCATCCGCACTACCGGCGGCAACGTAGATGATCTACTCCCACAATACAAGGACCTTGCCTCCGCCATTCAGGGGGTGACCACTATAGGCGACGAGACCACACTCGCCATGATGCAGCAGGCTAAGAGTATGGGTGTTGCCGAAGACCGGATGGAAGAGGCGACCAAAGGAGCGATCGGTCTCAGTAAAGCCCTGGGGATCGGTACGCAGCAGGCAATTCGCGGCGTAGCGAACGCAATGAACAACCAGTTCACCACACTCCAACGTTATATTCCTGAGCTTAGAACCGCCAGCACTGATGCAGAGAAAATGGCCATTGTTCAAGAGAAGATGGCCAGTGGTTTTGAGATTGCGAAAAGTGAAGCTGATAACGGCTACGGGGCGATGCAGCAACTTGGCAATTCAATTGGAGATTTGCAGGAGCAAACAGGCCGAGCGATTACCTCTGCGATGCAGCCATTTGTTGAATCACTTAATACATGGGTTACAAAACTTACAGAAGCCAAAACTGCAGCGAATGATTTAATGGATGCACTGCGCACTAAAAATAGTGGTGAAGAATTATCTCTGAAAGAACAGATTATTTTACAGCAACAGCAGATAGAAAATATTCAATCCAGAATAGCGGCAGATAAAGTAAATGAACAGGTAGGCTGGGGGCGGTTCAAGGCTGAGAAATCCAACACTGAAGAATTGGAGGCGCAGTTAAGGGCTGCAGAGAACAAACTTGGCATACTCCAGCGGCAACAGCAGGCTCAAAAGGAGAATAACGAGCAAGAGGAACAGCAAACTCAAAGAGAACTTGATATACATGAAACAGCTGCTGAGAAGCGCCTTGAGATCCGCAAGGAATTTGCGCAAAGAGAGTTTGAGGCGCAAGCCAATGTATTTGAAAAAATAGAGGCAGAACGCCAAGCAGTGTTGGATGAGATGCGCGCCGCGTATGTAAAAACCGGACGCGAAGTGCAGATGGTCAACGACTGGTTCGATGCTCAGCAGGTACGTGCCAAAGAAGAGATGATCGGAAAGATGGACGACATCTCCGAGGAGTGGCGCCAGCGGGAAATCGAGCGAATTAAAGAAGAGTGGGAAGCGGAAAAAGCGGCGAGTGAGCGGAAGAAGCAACTGGCACGCGAAGAGATGCAGAAAAAAATTGATTACATGATGCAGTACTCAGCGGCGTTTCAGAGCGTCTTCTCTTCATTCGCTACCATACAGAGCAATATGTATCAGAAGCGTATTGACGCGGCTGAGGAAGGGAGCGCCGAAGAGAAAAAGCTTATGCGTGAACAGGCCAAAGCGCAGCGCCGTTGGGCACGCTTTCAGGCTATTATCAACACCGCTACAGCTGTTACCAAGACCATGACTTCCGTCCCATATCCGGCGAATGTTCCATTGGCCATGCTGCAGTCAGCGGCAGGTATGGCACAGGTGGCTGCCATCCGATCCGAACCGCTTCCCGCCTTCGCTGCCGGTCAGGATTTTATCGCCAATGGACCACAGACAGTGGTGGTTGGTGAGAAGGGCCGTGAGCGCGTGCGTATTGATCCCCAGCCGGACAACCGTATGGAGGGTGTACATATCCACTTCAACGCGCCGTTGTATGGCGCTGGAGACCCTGAAGAGTTCGCCGGGTATCTTGTCAGACTTATTAAACAGGGCCAGCGTGCCGGGCGTGTGGAGGCGCTATGAGTGATATAGAGCATGTATATGTGGATTGGGGTGAAGGATGGGTTGATCTGCTCAATTACTCCGGCGCACGGCTGGTACGTCGCGAAGGATTGCAACGTATCAACCAGATCCACGATGAGAACTGTAAAATAGCGCGCAATTCCGTGAAGTTTCGTATCACCAGCAATATCGTGCTGGTGCCTAAGCTCATGGATAACAATGAAATCGAAGTGCAGATTGAACGCGGTGGGGCAGTTTGGTTCAAAGGATATGCCCGTCCGATCACAAGTTTCACTGATAGTAATGACGACGAGGTTATTGATTTTGAGGCGTTCGACAGTTCATGGTTGTTGGAAAAAGCTCTGCAGGATGATCAGACCTTTGCTAATAAATATATTTGCAACACGTCTGACACTACCAATTCAATAGTACACCAATTATTGCTCAGCGCAGGGGTCCTAAGCACGGATATAGTGATCAGCACCGATATATTGCAACAGACCACTGTCACATTCGAAGAGGGCGCCAAGTATATAGACGCTATCAATGATCTGTTGTGGGACTACCATCATGTTCTTTCAGTGTCCAACGGCGGGAAGTTCTATGTGTATGACTGGGCACCAGAGACAGTGCCAACACACTCCGCAACATTTTCTGAAGACGATATCATAGGTAAATTGAAGGTGTCTAAACAGGACATCGATGAGGACCAGGTGCGGGTGCACTACCACGAGCTTATAACTAAGGAAGATGTGACGCTCGTGAAAAAGACTTATAGTGATGTCTTGACTAATACGCTATTCAAGGTTTTGGATACGACGGTGTTGCATGAGTGGGACGGTTCCCGGGAAGAAGCGACGGTACAAGATGGGGATGGGGCGGAGGTGTGGCCCAGCTCAGCAGGTCGTTTCAAGTTTGAAAATCCAGTGGAAGACTCAGAAATTCTCCTCACAGAAAACCATTCTGTTTCATGGTACAATAGAAGGTTTTGGAATAGCATATTTTTGGGTATCGGAGCCGGTGGCACGACTGACAACAATGATGTGAGCCTGGTTTCTTCGTCGTTCGGCACTACGTATGCTGATTTGCAATTCTCGATCGCAGACCCAGGCAAGCCTTGGTATGCTTCCACCTCCTGGAATACGCTACGTGCGGTTACTGTGAAAGGTGATATCACAGTTCTCAAACGTCATGTAAATAAAACCGGGCTCATTCCCTCAAGTGGGTCAACACTTAAAGAGTACAAAGCCAATTACATATATGATGCTGTAACCGCTGTGGCTTTGGCCACCGCTATGGCCAATCATCTTACACAAGGCCGCTGGAGATACAATTGGAAAAGCCAGACGGAAGTAGGGGTTGGTGATTACGTGCGCATTTACAACACGTCTACGCTGAACATTGATCGGGTAGTGCGTGTGATTAAGAAGACATGGGACGAAGCGAAGCGCACATACACCTATCGCGCAATTGGCGTGGCAGACCTTGGTACTCCGGTTGGTACGGTGATCAATGGTGCGTATACTGTGTTGCCGAATGGCGACATAGTGGACGCTGTGAACCGTGTGAATGAGGGGCTGGATGAAGCCGGGGATTTGGCTCGTATTTTGAAGAGCACCTCATTGCCTGCCGACAGTGAAGAGTCGATACGCGGGCTCACCGGACTGTACATGACTCGTGAGTTCCTTGGCTTTTACAACGGCGATGAGACGGTGGACGATTGGACAGCTCGCATCAAAAACGACGGCACATTCAAATTCGCCGGTGACGCTGATAATTTCATCGAATGGGACGGAACAGCACTTTTAATTCAAGGTGACCTACAAAGCGCAAATTTCGTCACAGGTTCAGCCGGCTGGCAGATAAACAACGCTGGGGATGCAGAGTTTAACGATGTTACAGTCAGGGGCACTATTGATGCGTACGACGGAAAGGTCGGCGGTTTTATTATCGAAGCGGCGCGTCTTTATGCTGGTGAGAGCGCAGGGGCTAGGATACAGCTCGACGATACTGAAAAGAGATTTGCAGTTTATGACTCTCTGAACAATATCAAAGTGGCTCTTGGCTATCTCGGGAATATAGCAGGATACAC
>JAIPFV010000022.1 GCA_021736475.1 Spirochaetia bacterium
GGAGGCCGGTTCAGGATGTATTGAGATTGATGAGACGGGCATAGTCAATGCGACCACGAGTATCACCAGTAAAGTAATTGTACGTATAGGATTGTTCATCTTTTATAGGCTAGCAATTATAGCTTGTACAAGTCAAGGCTCTTGGATCGGGTTTGTCCGCTTCGGTGGGTATACAAAAAAAGCACCCCCTAAGGGATGCTTCTCAAATAGTTCGTTGCAGGACAACGCTTTATTTAATCGGGCTGGGCGGACTCGAACCGCCGACATCTTGATCCCGAACCAAGCGCGCTAGCCACTGCGCTACAGCCCGAATAAGAAAACAATCAAATCATAAATGTGTTCCTCCGAGCGGCACGATGATGTAAAACAAGGTGACTGAACGGCCGCACGGCTGAACAACAAAAAAGGCGGGAGCGACGGGGATTGAACCCGCGATCTCCGGCTTGACAGGCCGGCGCGATAACCATCTTCGCTACGCCCCCACGTGAACAGGCACACTATACTCAAATAGGTTTACTATGTCAAGGCGCGTGAGCAGATACAGTACAGAAATCAGGATCCTCGAATTGACACTTACGGTCTAGCGTGGTACTGTTTTTTGAAATCAGGTTAATTTCGTTAACAGTAATTACACTATAGATTAAAAGGAACATACATGCCTTCGAGAGAACAGCGACGAGCAAAAAAAGAAGAAAAAAAGAAAGCTTCTCAACTAAATACCGTTGAAAAGAAGCGGACTCAGCATCCTCTGACGTGGGTACTGAGTGTAATTGTGTTGATCATTGTAGTGGTAGCCTTTGTGGTTGCCCCCGCTTTAGGCGGTATGGGCCAACAGAGCAGGTTGATCTTCGGTTACTACAACGGTGAGCCGATAGAATATAAGCCCGACAGCTACTTTGCTCGCCAGAGGGATGCCTTTGCCGAGCGAATCGAAAACCAGTCAGATCAAAACTCCGACAATTTTCAGTGGCAGGCCCTGCAGGTTTGGAAGGCTGCCTTTGACTCAACGGTAGTACACACCGCCGTTCTACAGCAGGCCGATAAAAGCGGCTTGGTAATTTCTGAAAAGAAACTTGATCGTAACATAGCGCAGTACGGACCTTACCGCGAGAACGGCAAATTCAGTGCCGAGCTGTACCGGAATGCATCCAATGCAGAGAAAATGGCGACTCGCGAGCTTTTCAATGAAAACCTAATCCATGATCAATGGACTCAGGATATTTCCAATATCCCCTCACCCAAAGCCGAAAAGGAGTTCATGCTGGGTATGACCAGTCCCGAGCGTAAGTTTCGGTATGTCGACTTTTCGCTTAACAACTACCCTGACCAAAGGGTAATTGAGTTTGCCCAAGAAAACAGCCGTTTGTTCCAGAAGATGAATCTCAGCCGAATATCCCTGCGCATGGACGAGAAAGAGGCTGAACAGATCTATCAGCAGCTGCAGGAATCTCCCAGCCGCTTCGAAGAACTTGCCCAGAACCACTCCTCCGACGAGAACGCTGAAAAGGGCGGTGATATGGGCTGGATACGCTACCATGAGCTGGCCGGGATGTTTGAAGACAGCAGCAAAGCCGACCCGATCTTTGCACTTGAAAAGGGTGAGTTTTCCGGTTTGGTAGAAACTTCCTTCGGCTGGGCTATTTACCGAAGCGACGAGGAAGCGGTTACACCGGATTTTACCGACGAAGAGGAAATCGCGGCGGTACGTTCTTATCTAATCCGCAACGAACGGGGTCAGGTAGAAGACTACTTCATTAACCGTGCCAATAGTTTTGTTGCCAATGCCGAAGAATCGGGTTTTTCCACTGCTGTTGCGGCAGCTAATCTTTCACCGACCGAAACCAAATACTTTCCAATTAATTACGGGGAGAGCTTCTTCCTGAAGCCGATTCAAATCGAAAATGAGAACGGAAGTGGTATCCTGCAACGGGCACAGTCAAACCAGCGAATACTTACCAATCTTTTTTCCGTGGCTCAGAACGATTTTACCGAGCCCTTCGTACTGGGCAACTCGGTAGTTGTAGCCCAGCTGCTTGAAGAGCGTCAGGCACCGGAAGAGGAAGTCGAGCAAATTGCCAA
Source organism: Spirochaetia bacterium (assembly GCA_021736475.1). Lineage (GTDB taxonomy): Bacteria > Spirochaetota > Spirochaetia > DSM-16054 > Sediminispirochaetaceae > DSBN01. The sequence continues at coordinate 2,080 of JAIPFV010000022.1, forward strand.
CTACCACTCTTACATTATACAGAACTTCCAGCGTGAAGAGATTCAAACTCACTTTCTGCAATCCGATAAACTCGAGGACAACTTTATGCAGGTGTTCTCTAAGCATTTTCTCAGTTCTTAGTAGTACGTGAACATGCAAGAACAAGCCCCCCTGCTGACCGAAGTGAGCGGGGGGACTTCGATTGTATTTAAAAATAAGGAACTCTACAGCCGCAGTTCACCTCGCACGAGGGCCGAAGAACGGGCGGCGGCCTTTGAACTTGAAACCCACACACTCTATATATTAGCCTCACCGCTGTTATGGTACGGCATCTTCGAGCTGCTTAAAAAGCTCCCGTCAAGCTCACACATTATCGCTGTTGAACAAGAGCCCCAACTTGCCGCGCTGAGCATCTCGCACCAGCCCCTTGAGCTTAGCCGGTTCGAGCAACTGGACATAAGTTTTTTTCCGGAGGGCAGCACCGATGCCGGCAACTCCGATACCGACCGCCCCGGGGATATCTTTAAGTCGATACCGGCTCTGGTCGAAAAGCTTGGAATTGAGCGTTTCCGTCGGGTCCGCTTGCTGACCCTGAACGGAGGGTACCGCCTGAACAGCCGCCGTTATAAGGAGCTTGTACAGCTGCTAGAAGAGGAGATCCAGCAGTTCTGGCATAATAAGTACACCATAATGCATATGCTGCCCCTATGGATAAAGAATGTTTTTCACAACCTTGCCCAATGCACTTTCCCGGCAGTCTCCCACGAAACAAAGCGACCTCATTTGGCAAGCTGTCCCCGGTTCGGACTGCCGAGTACGTCCCTTCCGGTCCTGATCGCCGGGGCAGGCCCCAGCCTCGATGCGCATATCGACTTTATCCGTTGCTATCGCGATACTATATTTCTTCTCACCGTGGACACCGCCTACTCTGTGCTGCTGCAGCACGGCATTAAGCCCGACATGGTGGTTGTACAGGAGTCTCAGTTCTATAATCTGTACGACTTTATTTTCCAGCCTCGTATCGAAGCCGACATTCTGGCGGATATCAGCAGCTACCCCCAGGTCCTTCGCCTTGGCGCCGGCGACATCTATTTCTACGCCACTGAGTTTGTCCGGACTCAGCTATTCAGCCGCCTGCAAGAGGCAGAACTGCTGCCCCCCCGAATTCCCCCGCTGGGTTCTGTCGGTACCACCGCTGTCCATGCCGCCCTCTCTATCACCGACTCAACAGTGATTCTGGCAGGCATCGACTTTGCCTTCCCCTCCGGCCAGACCCATGCCCGCGGTGCCCCCCGCCACCAGCTGAACCTGCAGCACTGCCACCGCTTTCTGGGAATCGAAGATATGTTGGCCCGCACCACCAAAGGTGTGACCCCCACTCCGGATGCCGCTGATAGCATGGGAATTCCGCTGTGTACCACCCCAAGCCTCAGGCGCTATGCAGATAATTTTGCGCGCGTATTTACTTCTTTGGATAGGATGCTCTTGTTAAAGCCCCGGGGCCTTCCCTTAGGCATACCGGAGCTCACGGAAGCGGAACTTGCCCCATATCTATCGTCGGCAGAAAAACGGGTAACTCCCCATAAAGCCCCATCTATGGCCGGCATGGGCGATAGTGAGGCTGTGAAGGGGTTTCTACAACGCGAACGGGAGCTGCTGCGTTTAATTTACAGCCAAGGCTTAGCCTTTCTAGAAGGCAGGTTGTCGGAGGCAGAATTTACGAAACTCTCGTTGGATATACACCGCTGCGAGTATCTGTTTTTGCATTTCCCTGAAACAGGGGCTACCCTGCGCACACTGGACCCGCCCTTGATAAAACGGGTATTGGTCAGCACCGGTCACTACATTCGGGTGATCGAAGAGGCGCTGAAGCTTATTCCTCGCTCTTAAGCACCGAGACAAAGGCCGACTGGGGCAGTTCTACGTTTCCAACCATCTTCATCCGCTTTTTCCCCTCTTTCTGTTTTTCCAATAGCTTGCGCTTGCGGCTGATATCTCCGCCGTAACACTTGGAGGTTACATCCTTGCGCAGTGCATTGATAGTCTCGCGGGCAATGACGGTATTTCCAATAGTTCCCTGCAGAGGAATTTTAAACTGCTGCCGGGGTATCTCGTCTTTCAGCTTTCGGCAAATTGTACGCGCCCTGGAAACAGCATTGTCCTTATGCACCAGCTGGCTCAGGGCATCCACCGGCTCCCCGTTCACCAGAATATCGAGTTTAACCAGCTCGGTTCGCTTATATGGCCCAATTTCGTAATCGAACGAGGCAAAGCCGCGGCTCACCGATTTAAGCTTATCGTAAAAGTCGAATAGTACCTCCGCCAGGGGCATCTCGTAGGTTACCTCAACCCGCTTCTCATCCAGATAGTTCATAGCCTTCTGAATGCCCCGTTTCTCCAGACAAATCTGAATTATGTTGCCCAGATATTCGGCGGGAGTGATAATGGCAGCATCAATGTAGGGCTCTTCCGCATACTCAACCTTGGTGCTGTCCGGATACTCAAGGGGGTTATCCACATCAATAACCTCACCGCTGTTCAGATGCACCTTGTAGCGCACCGAAGGGGCTGTAAGGATAATTGAAAGGTCAAACTCCCGTTCAATCCGCTCCTGCACTACTTCCAGGTGCAGCAGTCCTAAAAAGCCGCAGCGGAAGCCAAAGCCCAGGGCCGCGGAGGAATCCTTTTCGTAAATAAGAGAGGCATCGTTCAGTTTCAGTTTATCGATGGCTGTACGCAGCTCTTCGTAGTCGTTGGTATCAATCGGATAGATGGAGGAGAAGACCACCGGCTTAACCTCTTTAAAGCCCTTCTGCGGTTCCGCACAGGGGCGCTTGTCGTTGGTCACGGTGTCACCTATGCGAACATCTTCGATGTTTTTTATTCCGGCAATCAGATAACCCACCTGCCCTGCATTGAGGTTCTCCCCCTTCTCCATTCCAAGCCTGAAAATTCCGGTCTCTTCAATGGTATAGGTGGTGTTGTTCCACCACAGACGAATCACGTCGCCGGCTTTCATTGTCCCTTCAAACACACGAACGTGAATAATCACACCGCGGTAGGCATCATACTTTGAATCAAAAATAAGTGCTTTCAATGGTTGGTCGTCGGTACCGGAGGGTGCCGGGATATGATGAACGAGAGCCTCCAGCAGGTCGTTGACCCCCTCACCGGATTTTGCCGATACCAGCACTGCATCATTCGGATCCAGCCCCAGGTCGTGCTCGATTTCCCGTTTTACCATTTCAACATCGGCACTGGGAAGGTCAATTTTATTGATTACCGGTATTACTTCCAGGTCCAGTTCCACGGCCATATACATATTGGCAAAGGTCTGGGCCTCAACTCCCTGGCTGGCGTCAATTAACAGCAGCGCCCCCTCGCAGGAGGAGATAGCCCGGGAAACTTCGTAGGCAAAGTCGACATGCCCCGGAGTATCGACCAGGTTCAGTTCATAGATATTCCCGTCATCCGCCTCATAGGGCATGGTGATTGCCTGGGATTTAATGGTAATGCCCCGCTCACGTTCAATATCCATACTATCGAGATATTGGTCCTTAAAATTACGGGCCTCAACTATCTTGGCCTTTTCGATAAACCGGTCGGCAAGAGTAGATTTCCCATGATCTATATGGGCTATTATGCAGAAGTTGCGGATAAATTCTTTAGGTGTATTCATTGGATTTACTATAGCTTAATATTCGATCTTCATCAACAAAGCTTCAGCTTGTATAGCTGTCATCAAGTACCTCTCGCACCACCTTTGCAAAAACTTCGGGTGAAAAAGGTTTGGATATAAAGGGAACTTCCGGCTCCGATTCGGACTCCGGCTCGCTGTGCTTATGGGGGTATCCCGACATATAGATAACCTTGGTGCTGGGGCGTATTTCAAGAAAATGTTTCGAAAGCTCTTCTCCGCCCATCCGCGGCATAACCAAATCAGTAACCAGCACATCAAACTCATACTCATCATTCCTGGCAAGCTCTAAAGCTGCTACAGGACCGTCTGCTAAAAAAACGGTATATCCGTACAACTTTAAAATACGCTCAACAAGGTTTCGCAGACTCTTTTCGTCTTCTACCACTAGTACCGTCTCCGTTCCGGAGTAAGAGGGTTCCATACCTTTCTTACGCTTCGGGGCTTCTTCGGTACTGTGATGCAGGGGCAGTAGAATCCAAAAGGTCGACCCCTCATTTGTCTCTGTTTCAACCTGTAAATACCCATTGCTCTGCTTTACAATGCCGTACACGGTTGAAAGGCCGAGTCCGGTCCCCTTCTCCTCCGACTTGGTAGTAAAAAAGGGTTCAAATATCATCTTAAGCATATGCGGCTCAATTCCCATGCCGGTATCCCGTACTGCGGCGCATACATAATTTCCCGGAGGTATTTTTCCCATTGGTGAGGCTTGCGGGCTATCAACTTGATAGTTTGTAGTCCGGATTGTGATGCGCCCACCCTGGGCCATAGCATCCCGAGCATTTACAATCAAATTCATGAGCACCTGCTCAATTTGTCCGGGATCTACCCAAACTGTATCCGGATCAGCGCTTAAGTTAAGGTACATTCCAAATTCCTCGGTAACCAAGCGGCGCATCATTTTTTCAAGATTATGAATCAATTCGTTCAAATGAACTTGCTTCGGTTTCAGTATCTGCCGGCGACTGAATGCCAACAGCTGCCGAGTAAGGGTCGAAGCCCGTTTGGCAGCCTCTTCAATCCCTGAAACCTCATTTTCGATAGCCGTATCCTGCTTCACAAGCTTTTCCTGCACGATGGTACTGTAGCCGAGAATGACCGTGAGGATGTTGTTAAAGTCGTGGGCTACCCCGCCTGCAAGCCGTCCCACCGCCTCCAGCTTCTGTGCCTGGCGTAACTGCTGTTCAAGGTTTTTACGTGTACTTATATCTATGAGGTAGCCGTTTATCTCGGTAATCGCATCGTTTTCGTCGGTGTCTGCAACAACATTTGCCAGCAAATTCAATTCACTGCCGTCGGCGCGCAGCAAATCCAGCTCATGCAAAACTAAGCGCTTTTGCTGCTTAAGCTGTTGCCAAAAATCAGCTGCCTGGCTTTCATCGGGAAAACGGGAATTCAAGTGGGTACCTTCAACCTCTGCCGCATTTGTAAAACCGAAATATTCTACAAAGGACCGGTTACAGGCTAGAAAAACACCCTGAGCATCGGCCACAAAATCGGCAGATACATCCTCCTCAAATAGCCGGCGGTACCGCTCCTCACTTTCCTGTAATTGAGTTTCAAGCTTGTGGCGGAACAGGGCCATTTCAATATTAGTGCGCAGTTCCCGCTCTTCAAAGGGCTTTATAATATAGCCGAAGGGCTCAATGAACTTAGCCCGTTCAATCGTTTTTTCGTCGGCATAGGCGGTAAGAATGATAACCGGAACACGGAACTGTTTACGAATTATCTGGGCAGCTTCTATACCATCCATCTTACCCTGTAGACGGATGTCCATCAGCACTAAATCGGGAGCTTCAGTTTTGAATTGGGAAATAGCTTCTTCACCCGATGCATGGGAACCTACCACTTCATAGCCGAAGGACTCCAGATGCCGTCGAATATCTAGGGCCACAACCCCTTCGTCTTCTACAATTTGTACCTTAAGCTTGGCCATTTAGTCGTCCACCGCAATGCCGATTTTTTTTAATTCCTGCATCAGCTTTACACTCTCTATAGGTTTTACTAGATACGCATCGGCATGTCCCTCATTAAGGGCTTTCAATACGTTGTTGGGATCGCTCAAGGCTGTAGTCATAACCACTTTCGCTGCATCGCGTTGTCTCACTCCCTGCTCTTTTTCAATCATTCGCATTTCTTTCAAGGCATTCTGACCATCCAGTTTCGGCAGCAACATATCCAAGAAGATTAAGTAGAATGGATCCCCAGCCTCTAATGCCGATTTAAACATCTCTACCGCAGCCTCTCCATTATCAGCAATCTGTATCTCTCCTAATGGTTTGAGAAACTGCTGTAATAAAAAACGTCCGGCAACGTCATCTTCAACTATCAGGATCCTCATCAAATCACCTCTATACCTATTGTATACTGCTATTCAAGGTTTTTCAAACCTGGGAAGAGCCTGGGAAGAGAACAGGAAAGGAAACTAAGGTGCTTCTGCATTAGAGGCCCTTAGCTCCTGCAGTATTTTTTGTACTTTGGCGCTGTTCTGACTTCGACAGGCCATCATAAGCTTGAACAGACGTCCGGAGGTATCCTGATCTTTAACTTTTTGGGCAAAATTCCGAATTTGCTGTGCATGTTCTTCTAGTTGTTCATACTCACTGCTCTGCAAGTTCTCTACATCCACTTTATATAGACCCGAGAGCAGCTCCTGAAGCTCATCAAGCATATATGCTTCCTTCTGCTCTTGCCGCTGCTTCGGCTGTAATTCCTCCTGGGGTTCAATTAGTTTACCCAAATTGAAAGTACGTGCATCATCCTTCCACTCTTCGCTTCCAGCGCCCATCAACAGATGATCCAAATGCTTCAGCAACTTGCGTCTGGGAATAGGACAATACAGGTAGGTTGCGGCAGGTTCTTCCTGTACATTTTTCTGGCTGCTGCGCACAAGGTATAACAGCCTTGTTGCAGGAACACCCATCTCTCTAAGACTTTTCCCGATTCTGTGGCATGAGGTGTAGGTATCCTCAATCACAAAGAGACTCCCGGAGCTTACCCGATATTCACCGGACCTGTCCGGGATAGTGAGGGGTACCCCCCAACTCTCAAATTGGCGTCGCCGAATTTCGGTGGTGAACGAATCTGAGCTTAAATAAAACACCGGGAGAGCACTGCTAAAATCCGGAGAATCCAAAACTTCTCTATCAGCCAAAACCCCGGGTTCAAGCTGCAGACTGAAGGTAAACTCACTCCCTTCACCTGCAGTCGAAGAGATTTCGATTGTACCTCCCATAAGCTGTATCGTATCATTCACAATTGCCAATCCCAATCCGGCTCCATCATAAGCCCGGGTAGAGGTACTGTCCACCTGATGAAATGATTTAAACACATTCTGCCTTTCCGATTCAGGGATCCCGCATCCGGTGTCACGAATCCTGCCGGTTAAAACTATTTTATCTTTGTGCATCTCGTCAATCTCTGTCTGTACCTTCAAATGTACCCAACCGAGGTCGGTAAATTTAACAGCGTTACTCAGCAGATTTACCAGAACTTGTTCTACTTTATCGGAATCACCATGAAGATGAAATCGACTGGTTTCATCTATTTCAATATATACACGCAGGTTCTTTTTCTGAATTTGAGTCCAGAGTTTGTTTATCGAGTTCTCGATTACCTCGTCCAGATAAAAATCATGTGTATTGATAATTACCTTACCCGCTTCCACTTTAGAAAACTCCAGGAGTGAATCGATCATGGTCAAGAGGTTTCTCCCGGAGCTCTCTATAATCTGCAAATAATCCTTCTGTTCCTCGGGCTCATTGGTCTTCAGTGCCAACTGGGTCATCCCGAGAATACTGTTCAGGGGGGTTCGCAGTTCATGACTCACATTCGCTAAAAACTCACTCTTCGCCCGGCTTCCCGCTTCGGCTTTTTCTTTTGCCGTTATTAACTCCTGCTCAATTTTGTATTTGTACAGGGCCATTTCAATGGTGGAGTAAATTTCCCGTTCCTGAAACGGTTTTAGAATATACCCGAAAGGCTCGGTTACCTTGGCACGGGCTAGGGTGGTTTCATCGGAATAGGCGGTAATGTAAATTACAGGTGTGCCTAGAGTGCTCTTTATTCGTTCGGCAGCCTGGATACCATCCATATTCCCCTTAAGGTGAATATCCATCAGTATCAGATCCGGCTTCTCCTGTTCCGCCTTCGCTACAGCATCTTCGCCTGACAGGACATGCTCTATTACCGAATACCCAAGCGCACTGAGCCGTCGCTCCATATCCATAGCTACAATGCTTTCATCTTCTACAAGTAAAATTCGTACGGACGCCATAACACTACCCCATAATTGCCTTAACTTATTTTTGTAGTAGATTCCACTCAACCGCCCGCTGTATCAGTTCGGTTGAAGAATGCAGGTCTAATTTTGTTTTCAGGTGAGACTTATAGGTTTCGATTGTTTTTACACTTAAAGTTAAACGCTTTGCAATTTCCCGCGTTTCCAGCCCATCACCAATCATGCGGAATACTTCAAACTCCCGGTCACTCAGGACATCGATTGGAGAAGTTTCCTTTTTAGAATTGCCTGCAAATTGCGATAACATTCTCGCGTGCATATCATCACTCAGGTACATAGAGCCCTTTAGTACCGTCCTAATTGCGGTCATTACATTTTCGGTAGCCTCACTTTTCATTATATAACCTTTGGCTCCGGCGCGAAGTGCACGCTCGGCATATACCCGTTCGTCGTGCAGTGAGATCACCATAGTTTTTACTTTTGGATACTGTGCGTTGATAGTTTTAATTAATTCAAGGCCATCGCTTTCTTTTAGAGTAAGATCCACCAAAGCTAAATCCGGCTGAGTTTCGGAAATAACTGTCTGAGCAGACAGATGATCTTCGGCCTCTCCTACTACAGTAAGGTCCGCCTCTCGATTGATAAGCTGGGCAAAGCCTTTGCGCACAATCGGATGATCATCAATAATCACGATGCGTTTTTCCATCAGTGTTCCTTCTACTGAAATTTTGGAACCCGACAGATTACTGTGGTTCCTTGGTGCTCATTATCATAAATAGAAAGACGTCCATTTATGATATTGGACCGAAACTCCATTATTTTCAAACCTAATCCCTGGCTTTCATGACGTTCAATACCTTTTCCATTATCACGGACCTGAAGAAAATACTCGGAATCCTCTTCCTTTAACAATACCTCAACTTTCTGTGCATCCCCATGGCGCTTTGCATTGGTAATCGCCTCCTGGGCAATATGATACAATTGAGTAGCCATAGTTCCGTCGGTAATATCGTTCTTCAGATCAGTGGTACACTCTATTGTGCAGTTATACAGGCTCTCTATCTGCAGAGTGAGTTCCTTTAAGGCAACCGATAAACCCTGATTTTCCAGAGTGACGGTGAGCAGATTTTTGGCTAAATTACGTGTCTGCTTAATTGACTGGTTCACCATATCCTGGATTCGCCGGGCAGACTCAACTTCCTCCGGGCATTCAGCCTCCTGCAGCATATTCTCCAGCAGTTTTAGTTGTAGAGATATTCCGGTAAGATTCTGACCAAGATTATCATGCAGGTCTTTTCCGATTCTGCGGCGTTCCTTTTCAGAAATTTCAAGGATCTCTCTCTCCAACTGCTTTTTGGCAGTAATGTCGCGAGCAATCAGAGACACACCGGTAACCTCATTCATCAAACCGCGAATCGGATTGATTTTCAGAGAGATATTAATCACCTCACCGCTTTTTGTCTGCCTCACCGTTTCATAGTGCTCTACTTCAATATTCTCACCTATTTTATCTAAAATATCCGGCAGTTCATTAGGGTAAAAGGGAGGTGTAAGGAGAAGAAGATTTTTACCGCGCACCTCTTCCTCGGTATAACCGAATATCTTTTCAGCCCCCTTGTTCCAACTGATAATAGTCCCATCCAGGGTCGCACCTATTACGGCATCGTTGATACTCTTAAGTGTGATAGATAGAATCTCCTCATTTTTCCGCGCCTTCAGCTCCATCTTATGTCGGTAGAGTGCCATTTCAATCATGGAGTGCAGATCATTTTGATGGGAGCTTTTGGTTATGTAACCGTAGGGTTCAGTTTTTTTTGCCCGGGACAGGGTATCTTCATCTGAAAAGGTAGAGAGAAAAATAAAGGGGATGCTGAAACGCCTGCGCAGTTGTCGAGCCGTATCAATCCCATCCAATTCGCCCTTCAGCTTCACATCCAGCAGGACTAAATCCAAACTGTGAGCACTAATTACCTCTAGTGCTTTCTCGCCGCTCTCGACAGGCGGAAGAACAGTGTAACCCAGCGATTCCAGGGTTCGTGTTATATCGAGGGCGACTATCTGTTCATCCTCAACAACCAGAATAATCGGCTTATTGTCATGATTATTCGACAATCTGTTTCCTCCTGCGTTGCAGCAAATCGGCGTGTGGAAATTTAACAGGAAGGCCTATTTATAAGAAATCATTCGTTTCTACGTAGGCACCCAGCTGTACACCGGTTTCTAAAAAACCGGCTTTCCGCTTTTTAATTCTAATCTGTGCTAGTATAACCTTCTGCTCTTCGAGATATTTCCATTGTTGTAATGAGAATGGATCGTTTACGCTAATTCCGGTTTCATCGGCCACACTACCGTTATACACTTTCTCAACTAAATATCTGGTGCCCAGTAGGTTATCACGAACTTTTTCCACCTGCATACCGAATGCAGGAGCAAATAGCTGTTCAGGCTGTCCATAATCGATAACTTTCTTTAGTGGGATTTCCGGCCTTGTACTCAGAACAGTACGCCCCTGGTGTTGTATTGATCCGCGGCTCCATTTTATTTCTACTAAAGTCTCAGGCCTATATTGAAGAATGGTATCATGGGCTGAAACTATGGAATCCACAGCTGTTCCGGCTAGTTCCTGCAGTACATCTCCGGCTTGAATGCCGATTCTATCGGCAGGACTGCTCGGAAGCACATACGTAACCTCCAGGCCCGCATCCATTTTATACAACGATACCCCTAAAAAGGGGTGTGATATCTGACCATCGTTATACAGCTGGGGAAAGATATGCATTACCCACTGAACAGGTATCGCAAAGTTGATACCCTCAAACTGCTCTATTCCGGCAAATACTACTCCAATTAAATTGCCATTTCCGTCAAGCAGGGGACCGCCGCTGTTTCCTTGGTTTATAGGAACATCGACCTGAACCACATTTCCCATTTGTAAAAACCGGCGATCAGTAGCAGATACAATTCCGGAGGTAACTGTATTCTCCAGCCCCCCGGGAGAACCGATAGCATAGATCTTATCGCCCGCAGTCTGTTCCTTCACCGGACTGAAGGAGAGCACGGTCTCCGGTGACACTTCTACCTTTAATAAAGCGATATCAAAGGCACTATCGTATCCCACCACCCTGGCAGGTATTTTATCTTCAGGTTTTTTCGACGGTCGGATATAAAGGCGTGAGTAGCCTTCATATTTTGGATCCACCTGGCTTCTAATAACATGATAGTTGGTAATGATGTATCCACGACGGTCTACATAGAATCCGCTTCCGATGACCCGGTCGGGTAATCCTACCCCATCTTCAATCCGCATCCCGCGATTAACCCAGATAGTTACAGTTCCACGTATAAGCTGGGCCTGACTGTATTTATCGGCTGAATTTTCCGGCAACTGATGCACCGGCTCGACATCGCGCCTCCCCAGCTCCTCCAAAATCATACCGGCGGTAGTGTACTTTTCCTCCTCAATAGCCCCTTCCAGCATCCGCTGCAGGTGCTCCTCTTCAAAGATGGAAAAGTTCTCGATCTGCCGAGCTAAGGCTAAGGCCCGGACGGGGTTACCTTTTTCAAGCTCAAACATAACATGGTCACGCTTCAGGGAAAGGTGGTCACGATCAAGGACCTCTTCCCAACCTGCTTGCCGGGCTGAAACCGAAAGGCGTAAAGCAGTTTCATATTCATTCTTTTCGAGGGAAGTTTGAAATTTCTGCTTCAAATCCTCCTTGAGTTTTTCCTTTAATACTGCAATTTCCGAGGCTTGTTCACCGGCCCCCTCACGCTCTCCACGGGACCGCAGCAGGAACAGGTCTTGCATGGCCGTTACAATCCGGCCGTCTTCCCGGTCCTGTTCGATTCTACTTACATTTATTTCATACAGAGGCTGAATTGCCCCATTCTCAGCTACACCGGCACAGCCGGTAAGTAGTATCACTACAGCTCCTAACAGGAGCCCATAACGTTGTATCATATTATTTATTCTCTAACTGCATCTGATATTCGACCTTACCGTCTTCATCAGTATCCCACTTCCGTATTGGAGTACTGCCTGCATACTCTTCAATATACTCCGGAATACTGTTCTTATTTCCATCATAAGTAATTCTTATAAGCTTTGCATCCCGATAATACTCAATAATTTCAAAAAATCCGTCGCCGTCCATATCCCGTCGCCGTTTGGTAATCGTTCCGGATAGAAAGTCTGATTCCACCCGCGTATTTTCCCTTGCCACCGCCTCTAATAGGCCCTTGTCACGCGAAAAAGAGTAGGTATATGGATCTTTTCTATTCTCTTCAGCTCGTATATCTGCAGATTTAGCCAAAAGGGTACTGAGTGCAGGTACCGTTTCAACAGTCGGCAGCGGCACCCGGTACGGGGCATTATAGTCCTCCCAGCCCGGCAGTTTATACTCCACACTGTAGGGCACCAGATCGATCTCAATCATCGAGCTTCCCACACTGCTCTCTGCTCTCAACAACTGGGGGTAATTAGAATAATACAACCTTAGCGAACTAGTATCCCCTGTCTGCACACTTAGCCAGGAGGGGCGTCCCTCCTGCAGTTCTAAAACCCTTTCAAACCGAAGTTCACCGTGTGAGGTCTCATCTACTCGCTGAATAATCCCGCGTATGTATGTCTCGCGGATCTCCACCTCGCCGTCCTTATCCGGATCACGAGTCACTTCACCGCTAAACTTTAGGAAAGCTCGAGTGACATCGGATTCACTAGAAAAAACTCTAGCGATGTCCAATAACATGCTGAGCTGTGTATCAGTTACAGTGGTAAGACTAGAAAAGAGCCGCTCCAGTTCCTCCAAAGAAAGCTCCTGGCCCAAACGGTATCCCTGCACACGGGAGAAAAAATCGCTCCCCCACCTTTCAGAGTACAGCACAAGCAGTTCTGCAAGATCAGCAGGGCGGTGGGTAGCAGCTATCAGTGCCTGGTAAGCCGGTTTAGTATAATAATTACTTTCATTGTTTCGTAGGATATTCTGTCGCAGCTGACGACGGTATTCAGAGTTCTGCTGAGCATACTGTTGTTGAAAAAGGGACTCCCCCGGATACAGATTTATACCTCTGCTCACCTGCTTCTTTAGCTGCTCTGTTCGCCCCTCAGTATGCAAGGCACGTACGGCAATTTTTAGATACTCCCGCTGTTGTTGTTGCTCATAGGGGAGGTTCTGAAGTAGAACCAGCGCCCGTTGGGCATGGTCAAAACGGGTTAACAAGTCCAGGTACTCAAGAAACACATTCTCTTTACCAAATAGGCCAAACACTTCTCCGCTCAATGCGGCGGTCATAAGCTCAATAGCTCTCTCGTAATTTTCATTCTGTATATGTGTTTTAGCCTCCAAATACAGTGCATCCGGATTATTCTTCCAAAACACAAGTGCGGTATCAGTAAATTTTGCGCTTAATTCAGGGTTTCCCGCCTCAGAGCTTTGACGGGCCAGCCGGGTATAGTGGGCCGAAAGTTCCTGATTAGGTAGTGAACCGTACTGCTGCCCATACAAAGATATGCCGGGGAGACTGAACAGAAGTGTGAAGATGAGCGCATAAAAAATGCTGTTACCCTCTATCTTCGGCCTCTTCCCCCGTTTCGGGTGACTCTGTACGCTGATTTGTCTCACCGGTCTCTCCCCCTCCGCTATCTGCAGGCTTTTCAACCGGACCATGAGTCTCACTGTGCAGCCGGCTCTCTGAAGCCGCTTCAGGCAAGCCCAGTAAAACCCGGATTTCATTATCCGCCAGGGTTTCCTTCTGAACGAGTTCTTCGGCCAGTAGTGTGAGTTGGTCCATGTGCTCTGTAAGTATAGCACGAGTATCCCGTAGACACTCATCTAGAATTTTCTTTACCTCTGAATCTACAGTCTGGGCTGTATGCTCGGAGTAATCCTTATGCTGGGCGATCTCTTTGCCGATAAAGATGGGTTCGTCTTCCTGACCCAATGAAAAGAAACCCAATTCACTGCTCATACCCCACTCGGTAACCATACGTCGGGCAATGCTGGTAGCCTGTTCAATATCGTTCTTTGTTCCGGTGGTGGTTTCATGATACACAAGCTCTTCGGCCACATAGCCGCCCATTGCAATCTTAATCCGATCGGTAAGCCAACTCTTGTTTTTGGAATAAGAATCCTTCTCAGGCAGGCTCATAGCCAAACCCAGGGCTTGGCCATGGGGAATTACAGTTACCTTGTGCAACGGGTCGGCATGTGTAAGGTAGTAATGCAGCAATGCATGGCCGGCCTCATGAAACGCGGTGGCTCGCTTATCTTCATCGGTAATTACCCTTGATTTTCGGGCTATCCCAAGCAGTATCTTATCACGGGCCTCTTCAAAATGCTGCATGCTTACCCGGGTTTTGTTTACCCGGGCAGCGAACAATGCCGCTTCATTTACCAGATTAGCTAAATCGGCTCCTGAAGTTCCAGGGGTTGCACGAGCAATCCTACTGGTATCAACATCATCTTCCAAATGGATTTTACCACAGTGGATTTTAATTATCGCCTCACGCTCTTGTACGTCGGGCATATCAACCACTACCTGACGGTCAAAGCGTCCTGGACGCAGCAGCGCCGGGTCCAGCACATCCGGCCGGTTAGTAGCGGCTAAAATAATTACCCCCTCCTGCGTATCAAAACCGTCCATCTCTACCAGCATCTGATTCAGGGTTTGTTCCCGCTCATCGTGGCCGCCACCGTAACCGGCACCGCGGGTGCGGCCTACCGCATCCAGCTCATCGATAAACAGAATGCAGGGTGCACTTTTGCGCCCCTGTTCAAACAGGTCGCGCACCCGGCTCGCCCCAACTCCCACAAACATTTCTACAAAGTCGGAACCCGACATATGAAAAAAGGATACTTCCGCTTCGCCGGCAACAGCCTTTGCAAGCAGAGTTTTTCCGGTTCCGGGCATTCCAACCAGCAAGACCCCTTTGGGTATTTTTGCTCCAATACTGGTGAATTTGCCGGGGTTCTTTAGAAAATCGACAACTTCCTGCAGCTCATATTTAGCCTCATGCTGACCGGCTACATCGTGAAAGCGTATTTTTTCCGACTGCTCCAGGTACTCTTTTGCGCGGCTCTTTCCAAAAGAGAAGGCCTTGCCTCCCCCACCCTGGACTTGCCGGAACATGAACCAGAAAAACACCAGGAAAAGGATCCAGGGTATAAGTTCAAGAAAAACTCTTGCCGGAGAAACTCCCTTTGAACCGCCGGAGATTTTTACATTGTTCTCCCGCAGCAGAACTAACAGTTCATCATGGTAATAGGGGATAGTTGTCTGAAAAGTGGTAGCCCCCACGCCCTGACTCATCAGGGTGCCCTGAATCTCCGTATTGTCCAGAATCTTCACCGAATCTATCTGGCCATTTTCGACATAGCTCAGAAACACGGAATAGGGAATCTCATTGCTTGGACTACTTCCGCTGAACATAAACATTAAAATAAACATAAAGGTCAGGGTAACTAAAAAAATGAGAGCAAACTTATTCCGGCCGAAATCAAATTTCGGTGAGTTCTGATTGTTATTATTGTCTTTGTTGCTGTTGTTATTCTGCTTATCTCCGCTCACTCTTCAACTCCATTATTTCGAATCGCGTATCAACTTCTTCTAAACTCTTGGCAAAGGGGCTCCATAAAATTGTGCGGGGTAACTGTAAGGGTATCACCGCCAAAATACCACGTTGATCTTCAATCAGCGCTATCTCTGATCGATTTTCCTCCGGTATGCCGCTCTCTCGCAGTGCTTCATTAATCCGCTTCCTGCCGCCACGCAGACGGATCATATCTCCGTCACGCTTAGACCGAATTACACAAACCCCTTTCGAGTAAAACTCTACATCCTTCAACCTAAACTGCGAAGATCCTTCAATGGCTTTAGACAAAAACCTGATTTTAGAGCCTGTTCCCAGATAAAAGCTACCCGTTTGTATTACAATAAGATAACTGTTTTTCGTGTTTGGGACAACAGGCCTCTCCCAAAAAAGCAGCCCCCTCCGCTTCTCCATCCGAATTCCGTACCCTTCACCACATCGGTAGTAAGTGGCGGCGGCTCTGCAGTCACATAGTTGTCGCACAAAGCGATACGGAAGTCGCTGCTGAGAGCCGGGGTACCACCTATTGTAAAGCCTGTATACCAGCCTTACCCGTATGTACAAGGGAAGTTCAACAAAATCATCATAGGGGTATTCTGCCTGGGTGTCACTGCAGCGGATCTCGGGTACCGAATGCTCACGCTCCGCCAGAACAGCTTCAACTGCCGCCATCTTGTCAGCAAGGGTTTGCAACGCCCCGTCAACTCCCGGAAAGGCTTCGCGTATACTCGGCAGCAGGGTATGGCGAAGGTAATTCCGGGTAAAGGCGGTATCGGTATTGCTTGAATCTATACTGTAACTCAGCGAACTCTTGGAAAGATATTCATGGAGATCCGCCTTTGAAATATTCAGAAGCGGACGCCAAAGCCATTCAGTCTGTGATGAGATTCCTTTCAGACCTTCCGGTCCGGAACCCTGGATACAGCGCATCAAAACAGTCTCTACCTGATCATCGGAGGTGTGTCCAAGAGCAGTAAACCGGGAGCCCGTGATTTCAGCCATCTTATGCAAAAAGACATACCGATATAGACGTGCGGAGGCTTCCGTACCCAGCTGTTCATCATCATGACGAGTGATATAGCCGGGAGGTAAAAACTTTATGTAAAGTGGTATATCTAAAGAACGGCACAAACTACGAACTATTCGAAGCTCCTGACGGCGCTCATCTAAAGTGCGAAGCCCATGATCGATGTATATTGCACGTAGATCTAAAACTAGCTCCGATTGAATGCTCTTTAGCAGGGACAATAGAGCGGTTGAATCCGGACCACCCGAATAGGCAATACACAGGGTATCCCCAGGTTCCAACCCGGCCTTTTTGGCACTAGTCAGCAGTTCCGTCTGGAGTGTTTCTGCGATTGAATTCATTCATCACCTTCTCCGGTGCAGTAGTCAATAGTTCGACCATTGCATCAGAGGCACGGTCGATTCCCGCCTCCAAATCAGCTCGCTCCTCAGCTGCGGGTACACCTAGTACATACTTTACTACATCACCACGATATTGCGGCCGGCCGATACCAACATAGACTCGCAGGAAATCTTTTGTACCAAGGTGTTGTACCAGTGAAGCTAAACCGTTGTGACCAGCGGTTCCTCCGCCTTGTTTTACCCTCACAACACCTGTTGGAAGATCTAAATTGTCACAGACTACCACAAGCTCATCAGGACTCAGTTGAAACTTGCGTTTTAGTACAGGCAGAATAGTGCCGGAATTGTTCATGTAGGTTAAAGGTTCAATGAAAACAACTTTCTTCCCTGCAAAACGCCCTTCAGCAGAGCTGTACTTTTTACCTAACCCTTTTTTAAGCACAATGCCGGTTTTTTGTGCAGCCTGCTCGACTGCCAAAAAACCGACATTGTGACGGGTTCGGTCGTATTTTGTCCCGGGATTCCCCAAGCCAATAAAAATCAATCCAAATATCGCGCTTTGAGTAACCTAAGTTACTCTTCAGCTCCCTCTTCGCCTTCGCCTTCGCCTTCAGCTTCTTCCCCTTCAAGGGCTTCTTCACCTTCGACTTCTTCGCCTTCCTCAGGTAGTTCCTCTTTCTGAGTGGTTACGGTTACGATTACCTGTTCAGGCAGACTAAGGACTTTCACTCCCTTGGGAACGTCGAGGTCCTCAACGTGAATGGTATCACCGATATTCAAATTCTCGACATTGAGGTGAAAATATTCCGGAATGTCGGCGGGCACACATTCAACCTCTATTTCATGCAGACGCTCCTCTAACAGACCGCCCTCTTTCACACCAGCCGGAGTACCTTCCACATGTACCGGTATATTAGTACGCAGGGTTTTTCCTTTCTCGATTTCAAAAAAATCAATATGGGTAGTAAAACCGCGAATGGTGTCTTCCTGATAGTCTTTTACCAGCACATCGTGCTTCTCTTTGCCCAACTCAAGTGTAATGATTGTATTTTCAGATACTGAGTGGAATTTTTTTTCGAACTCGTTTTGAGGTACAGAAATTGATTTAGGTTCATGGGCACCGTAGATTACAGCCGGTATCCAACCGTCACGACGCAGTCGTCCTGAGGCCCCTTTCTTCAATTCAGTCCTGTTATAAGCTTCCAGCGTTTGACGCTTCATGCTCTTACTCCTTATGACTCTTTCAGTTAATAGTTTCGCATGTCGCGTAGCGGCAACCGAAACGACAAAAATAGCCGAAGGCCATTTTCTTATTAGTTAAAATAATCTGGGGCGGTAGGATTTGAACCTACGAATACCGGCACCAAAAACCGGTGGCTTAACCGCTTGCCAACGCCCCAAAGCGCATATAAAAATAGCCACCCATATTTGAGTGTGCGCAGAACTATATCATAATGCTCTTTGTATTTCTACCACCTAAGAAAACTTTTTTCAAGAACAGCATAGGCCTTTTTATCGTTTGTGAAGCGGGTCTTTCTGATTTATATGGGGTTGAGAAGAGTACTTAAAAAAGCATCCCCTTCGGTTTTCCGAGAGGATGCCTCATAGGTAAGGGAACAGGGAAGGGTCTCTACCGGAGCCTTTACTCCGAGTAGTCCTCATGACCTCCAACGGTCTCTACACTCCCGTTCTCAACTTGTCTTTCATACTCTTCTAAAATTTTCTCTTGCAGCATACCACGGAAATCGGAGTTAATTGGATGCGCGACATCCTTATATTCACCTTTTTTAGTTTTCCTGCTCGGCATTGCAATAAAAGCCCCATTCTTCCCTTCGATGATTTTGACATTGTGTACTACAAAACAGTCATCGAAAGTCACCGTTACGTAAGCTTTTAGCTTTCCTTCGGTTCCAACTTTCCTGATTCTGATGTCAGTAATGTCCATATTACCTCCATGCCAGTGACAACATTCCTTAAGTTGTTTCAATTGTAAACTGCCTCCGGCAGGGACGCAAGCATTTTTACCTTCCACACCATTTTTATGCTTTTTTTTACCGCTGTGTAACAGGAATCGGCTTTTTCCACATCTCGAAAGACTCCAAAAAGCGCAGAACCACTTCCTGAGACATTTACATAATCGGCTCCCTGCTCATAGAGCAATTGCATCCAGGCTATTAGCTGAGGATAATGATGCAGAAGTACCGGTGTAAAACTGTTAAAAAAAGTCCATTTTTGGGGCGGTAGCTTATAGAGATCCAAAATTTCTTGACTCGATAAGGAATTAACCGCTTTCCCCGAAAATTCGTCGAGCAAAGCATAAGCCTCTCTGGTGGCAACAT
Organism: Spirochaetia bacterium; assembly: GCA_021736475.1. Lineage (GTDB taxonomy): Bacteria > Spirochaetota > Spirochaetia > DSM-16054 > Sediminispirochaetaceae > DSBN01. Next base: position 21,292 of record JAIPFV010000022.1, read on the forward strand.
CAATATCAGGCTTCACCACAACACAGTTCCAGACCGCAGGGGTTTCAATTGCTTTAATAATCTCCCCGCGTCCCTCCACCAGCGCTGAAGGGCTGTGCAGGAAAAAGGGAACATCACTCCCCAGCTCAGCCGCAATACGCAACAGAGGTCTACGATCCAATTTCACGGGATGGATCAGCTGTAAGAGCCGCAGCATTGCCGCTGCGTCACTCGAACCACCACCCAGCCCTGCCATTGCAGGAATATTCTTCCGACAGTCTACCTGCACACCGAGGTATTCCTCAGCCTCTTCACAGTAACTCCGATATGCCTTCCAGATCAGGTTTTGCTTTAAGGGAAGGTTGCCGCAGCCCTGAAGGTTGAAATTCTTGTCATCGGTCCTATGAACCCGCAACTTGTCCCCCAGAGAAATCATCACAAAAAGCGATTGGAGTTCATGGAAACCGTCCGGGCGACGGGCCTGAATATCCAAATGGAGGTTCACTTTTGCCGGTGCCGTTATACTGATACCCTTGTGCATGTGTGGATAGTATAACTCACTGGATACTTTATCAAGAACAAGAATAGCAACTCTCATATCGAATATCGGGGAGAGAATGTCTGGGAGCACGTAAACTTAAAAGCACGTAAACTTAAATTGACATAATCGCCAATCCAACTATACTACTCTTATGCATTGAATCGATGCGCAGGAGGAACACACCCATGATCCAGGATTATGATGAGGGTTTTCTTGACGATGATTTTGATGACTACCAGGAAGAGGTTGATGATCGCTTTGGAGATATTGACGAAGAGGTCGGCACTCATCCGCCGTTACACACAGATGAGGATGAACCTACATATGAATTAGACGAAGAATACTACGATGACGAAGAAAACCTGGATTATGAGGATGACCTGGATTACGATGACTTTGATGATTCAGGCGATTGATACAACACTTCACCACTAAACCAAAGTTTCTCCAGATCGTAGAACTCCCGCATTTCTTTACTCATCAGATGTATAACCACAAAGCCGCAATCAATCAGCTCCCATCCATCTTCGGCTATGCGCTTGTGACGATGCAGTATATTTACATTTTGCTCGCTGAGCAAATTTTTTAACTGCCGGGTGAGCCCCTTTAAGTGCCCAACACTGTTTATGGTTGAGATGACGAAAAAACTGGTCCAGCTGCTCTGCTCATGCACGTCAATTACAACGGTCTCATTGCCTTTGTGTTCATCAATCATGCGGCCTATTTCTATAGCGGCATCTCTACTCTTTACAGTATCTACCATCAAAATCCTTCCCTAATATTATAGTTACGTCGACTACATCGACTCCTGGTGCAGTTGTCGGAGCTTCGTACGCTTCCTTCACTCTGCTCTCAACATTTTTACACTGAATAATCCCGGCTAACTGCTGCGCCGCAGAAATATCTCCGCTCCAATCAATTACTATGGTTTTTTCATAGTCCTGTTCCTCAGCATTGCCTACACGGGCAACATCATACCCGTAACTCCTGAATACCTGAGAAGTACGTCCGGCTAAACCGTTGCGACTTGTACCATTCAGCAATTCCAGAGTTACATTTAGTTCTTCCGTACTAACCACTTCCCTATTGCGCAGCGAGACCAGGGTTTGCTGAACAGTCTCCTTAATGAGCTTCCCTTCATAGTAGGGAAACAACAGGGTCTCTCCATCAACCTGACGTTCATTTCCGAGTACCCGCTGAAAGACAACCTGATCATAATCAAGCTGATTAAATGATTGTATCAGCGTAGCGGCCGCACGTTTTGAAAGATCGGTCCGGATATTTTTTAGAAGCGTATCCCGTACCTTATCGTTCAACAGGTACTGGCTTTTATCTCCCATCTTCTTGAACACAGACTGCACAAACTTTTGCCGGCGTCCAATACGTTCCGTCCCCCTCTCATTTGGTTCCTGATACCTGGCATAGAGCATCGACTTTTCACCATCTAAAGTAACACTTCCGGAGGGAAGCAAAACGATCCCATTTTCTCCACGATACTCAACCGGATTAGGGATAAATAGATCTAAGCCTTCTAGCAGATCGATCACATGGACCATTTGCTGTCGATCAATATACAAATAATAATCTATCTCAGTACCAAGCAGTGCTTCTACGTGCGAAATGTAAAGCTCAGGATTATCGGCCTGGAAGACGTGTTGTACCGCCCCTATTTTGTTACGATCCTCAAGCAGCATACCAACCTGCAGGGGGACATCAATTAAAGCACTTTTTCCGGTATCATGCTGATAAAATACCACTTCAGAAAATTCTATCTCACCCTCATCTCCCAGTACCAAGAGAAATTTGAGGGGCTGATTTTCCTCGATAGTAGCCGCTACTTGGTCGGTACGTACTTGCAGATAAATAAATACTCCGGCAGCAGCTAACACAGCTACTATCAAAAACACAAATACTGCAACTTTGCTAATTCTAAATTTTGGCATACAGTCTCTCTTCTAAAGTGTTCTCTTCTAATGTGTTGTATAATTCAAGCGCATAGGTAGAAATCTCAACCTGTTTTTCCCGCAAATGCGAAAACTGCGCTTCTAGTATTTTCTTTAGCATCCAGTCTATAGACTCCAGATGAAGGATACTGGCTCGAAAATCCTCAGTTATATGACTGCGACCGGGTTCGATAAAATCTGCAATGTAGAGGACCTTACCTAAATCGCCCATATCCGAATGTCCCTGAGTATGCCACCTTACGGCATTCAACACGGTGTGGCGCTTTTCACCCCATGAAGTCTGCAGCAGTACAGCCGCCGCCCTACCATGCAATAACACGGGCCGCTGCAATTCCTCTTCGAGCAGCGGCAGAGAATCCGCGTTGGCAAGCTGCATCACCTGCGCCACAGCAATCTCTCGAGCCATATCATGGGCGATACCGGATACGTAAGCCTCCTCTAAGGAAAGTCCGTACCGGCGACACAGTTCCACCGCCGTTTCAGCAGTTCGGATTGAATGGAGAAAGCGCGGTAAACTCAAACGCGTTCTTACATACTCATATAAAGCAGTCTGATTTAGCATCCCCTGTATAACTCATTATCTAAAATATAGGTATAAACTTCATCCGGGACAAGATATCTAAAGGCACCGCCGGATTCAACCCGCGATCGTATGCTGCTGGAAGAAATCGGAAGGATTATATTATCAATGTAGGTATGGGGCCAAGAACACTCCACCCTATTTTCATACAGACGATGAGCAATCAACAAATCGACTATCGATTGCAATTCTCTCCAGCGCTTCCATTGCGTCAAGCCCTCCACTAAATCATCCCCAATTACCAGTCCGGGATTACCGTCAATGGGGTATCGCTTTTGAAGATCGAGGATCGTCTCGTAGGTATAGGAAACGCCCCCCCGTTGTATTTCACACTCATCAACTACAATATCACTCCGACTTACCGCCCGCTTTAACATCTCTAAGCGTTTTTGTGGGGAGGTGCAATAATCCGGATTTTTATGGGCCGGAATGTGGGATGGAACAAAAACTACCCGCTCATACCCTCCCTGAATACGAACTTCTTCGGCAAGGTATAAATGGCCAATGTGAACCGGATTGAAAGTGCCGCCGATTACAACTGTTTTCACTTTATACATTCCCCGATTGCTCGGTGTTCTCCAAGTGCTTGGGGTGCTCAAAGGCACGAGCCTTTTCACTACCCTCCATCTCACCGGCATCCTGGGTTTCAACAAGCCTCAGAAAGGCTGTTTTTACTTCTTCCAGTCCTACCCGTGTAAAGGACGAGAGCGCGATAAGCTGCTCTTCTTCAAGCAAAGCCTGCAGTTTATCATAATTCTCTTGAGTGCCCTCAAGATCTATCTTGCTTCCAATAACTACCCGAGGTTTTTGCAGCAGGTCCGGGGCATACTCTTCCAGCTCATGCAATACTACTTGATAGGTATGCAGGACGTCTTCGTCACTCAAATCGATCAACACTGCAAGGCCTGAAGTTCTGGATATGTGCTTAAGAAACTTATCCCCTAAACCGGCTCCATGGGATGCTCCCTCAATGATACCGGGAATATCAGCCAGTACAATATCGCGATAATCCGCCTTCATAACTCCCAAATGAGGAATTTTAGTAGTGAATGCGTAAGATGCTACCTTTGGATGTGCGTTGGTTAAAGTACGCAGTAACGAAGATTTTCCGGCATTCGGAAGGCCGACAAATCCGATGTCGGCTATCAGGTGCAGTTCAACATGCAGGCGCAGTTCCTCGCCCGGCAAGCCGGGTTGGGCATAGCGGGGGGTCTGCTTTTTTGAAGTAGCAAAATGCATATTTCCCCTGCCGCCGTGGCCTCCGACCAAAAGCACTAACTCTTCATCCGGACGGGTGAAGTCTTTAAGCACACGACCGGTTTCGGGGTCTTTGATAATGGTACCCGGCGGTATCGGAACAATAACATCATTTCCGTTACTTCCGTGCCGCTTTTTTCCCATACCGGGTTCACCATTTTCCGCACGGTATACCCGTTTTGCCTTTAAGTGTGCGAGGGTTTTAAGATTTGAACGCACCTCAAAAATAACGCTGCCGCCATTTCCGCCGTCACCGCCGTCAGGACCACCCTTAGGAACGTACTTCTCACGCCTAAAAGCAACACAACCTGCGCCGCCGTTACCTGAAGCGACATCAATGTAGACTTCGTCTGCAAATCCAACCACTAGTAGAGCCGCTACTCCTGAGCTACAGTCATAATGCTGATATAATTACGGCCTTTTCGGTTTTTAAATGAAACGGTTCCTTCAGATTTTGCAAACAGTGTATCATCTTTTCCACGACCTACATTTTCTCCGGGGTGGAACTTGGTACCGCGCTGACGAACAATAATCTCGCCGGCCTTTACCAGCTGTCCACCACTGCGTTTAATTCCAAGACGCTTCGATTCAGAATCTCTTCCATTTTTGGTGCTTCCACCACCTTTTTTATGTGCCATTGTGCTTATTCCTCCTGTGTTTTCAAAACTATACTGCAGTCATCCGGGTAATCGGCTTCAATATCCTTTAGTCCGACCACGAGAAAGTCTGTAACCCCCCGCAGCCAATCCCTGGATTCTGCATCAAACCGCTCAAGCCTGAGTTCCAGGCTCCCCGGTTGTGGCGCAGTGCCGCTGCTGACTATGCCTGTGTGGCCCTCAACCAAACGTGCAGCCGTCCTCACCAGGGAGGATACAGCAGCACAGGGAATGCTATTCTTACCTGCACTGCAGACTGCATGACCGTTCGTTTTGAGCCGCGATACACACATAGAAGTGTCTAGCAACAGCTGAACCTCAATCAAAGCTTACGCGCCGGTAATACCGGTGACCTTCAGAAGCGTGTGCTTTTGCCGATGCCCCTGAGTACGTCGATACCCCTTGCGTCTTTTAAACTTACTGACGACAATCTTGTCAGCCTTGTTATGCTCTTCAAGAGTAGCAGTTACCTTGGCACCCTTTACGTAGGGGGTACCAACTTTTACCTTACCATCGTTACTGGTAAGCAGTACCGTATCAAACTCCAGTGTGTCGCCGGCTTCATTATCGAGTTTATCCACTGTTAAGGTGGTACCCTCAGCGGCCTTGTACTGTTTTCCTTTAATTTCTATCAATGCGTACATTCTTCAACCTCAGCTCGTAGTATATGTAAAGTCTCTTATATCATACCCTTATGCATAGGGTCAATAACTACATCCGCTCTAGAAAGGGGATACCCACCAGGAAGTATGCATTCTGCAGGACCTGTAGTATAGCGCGCACCAGGGTAACGCGGGTGATCACCACATTGGGGTCGTCATTATGCAGCACCGGATGGTCATGGTAGAACTTACTAAAGGTACGGGAAATGTCGTATAAGTAAGTGGTAATCAGGTTCGGGTTATACTCCTCCCCCGCCCGACGAACAACCTCCGGGTATTCTGCCAGCAGCTTTATCAGGCTCCGCTCCTCAGAGGCCTCCAACAATTCCGGCTGAAAATTACCGTCGGAAAACTCCGCTTTGCGATCCTCGTACTTACGTAGCATGCTGCTTATCCGGGCACCCATATACTGCAGATAGGGACCGGTATTTCCGTTGAATGAAATCGACTCTTCGGGGTTAAATATCATGTCTCTAGCCGGCGCAACCTGCAGTAAATAGTAGTTCAAAGCTGCTTGAGCCACAGCTGCCGCGGCTTTCTCTACATCACCGACATGTTCTTCCCGATCCTTACTGCGAATCTCCTCAGCGGCCATTGCCTGCAACTGTTCGAACAGATCGTCGGCATCCACAACGGTTCCTTCACGCGACTTCATTTTACCCTCGGGGAGGTTCACCATTCCATAAGAAAGATGGTAGAGGTTATCGGCCCAGCCGAATCCAAGCTTTTTCAGTACATGAAACAAAACCTTGAAGTGGTACCGCTGCTCCGAGGCCACCACGTAAATCATCCGCTCAAAGGGCCAGTCCTGGTGCCGCTCTATGGCGGTACCGATATCCTGGGTGAGGTACAGGGACGTACCATCGCTCCTGAGCAGGACCTTACGGTCCAGATCGATCTCTGAAAGGTCTACCCACACTGAACCGTCGGCCTCTTTATAAAAAGTTCCTTTCTCCAGCCCTTTCAGAACCTCTTCCCGGCCGCGCTTAAAGGTTTGGCTTTCATAATATATCTTGTCGAAGGAGACACCGGTTTTAGCATAGGTAGTTTCTATTCCCTCGATTGTCCAGCGGTTCATTCGACGCCAGAGTTCAGTTACCTCCGGGTCATCCGCCTCCCAGGCTTTAAGCATTTCCCTGGCTTGGGGCTCCGCCTGGGGGTCCTGCTTGGACCATTGATCGAATTTAACATAGTATTTGCCTACAAAGTGATCGCTTTTTAAGCCCTCCGACTCCGGAGTAGCCCCATCGGCAAACTTTTTGTAGGCCAGCATCGACTTACAAATATGAATACCCCGATCATTGATCAAGTTTACCTTTTGCACATCCGCCCCGTTAGCTCCGAGAATACGGGCAACACTCTCCCCTAAGGCATCATTCCGCAGATGCCCCAGATGAAGGGGCTTATTGGTATTCGGACAGGAGAACTCTATCATTACCTTGGTACCCTGTAAGCTTTGGCCGCGTCCATAGGAATCACGCTCATCGAGCACCGATGCACACACTTCACCTGCCAGAGAAACCATTTTTAAGGCGACATTCAGATAGGGACCGGCAACTTGAACCGTACCGGCAGCTGCTGCTTCGCTGTGTAGAGTAAGTTTTTCCGCAACTTCAGCGGCTATCTTTGCCGGCGCAGTTTTGAATATCCGTGCAAACGGGAACAAGGGAAACGCTATATCGCCTAATTCAGGAGTGGGAGGAGTTTCCACCACAACCGATTCAGCCTCGACCGCTGTAGGATCGATTTGGTGGTCTACCGCCACCTCCCGCAGGGCTTCGGCTACACGCTGCTTCCATTGCTCTTTCACGGCTTCCATATTATAAATCCTCTTGTAGTATTACGTTATAATTGCACTGTACGAAGCACAGTCCTTGCGAAGCATAGATTACTTAATATAACCAATTATTGCAAGCATGTGGGTAAACTGCTCCGGTCCCTCCCGCCTGAAGGAACCTAAATCGGCAGTACAGGCGGTACATTCATCAATAAACCGGATATCCCCAAGCCCCTGCTGCTGAAGGCTGTGCAAATTTGCAGATAAGAGATCCAGAAAAGGAGCTTCCCCGGTGCTTTCGCCATTGTGAACATTCTTGGAATCAGTGCTGTGCTGCGTCAAAAGAGTGTGAGCCGGAGGTGTAGCTCTCCATTTTACAGAATCCCTTCCCCAGTTGGAGCGGAATAGTTGAGCCCGGGCTTCATCAACCTGATAACAGCAGCTGCGAATTGAGGGGCCAAGCACGGCGGTTACATCTTCGGCCGGTATTCCATAACGCTCTCGAAACTGCCCAAGAGCTTGTAAGGCTATACCGGTACCCTTCCAGCCTGAATGCACCACTGCAAAGTTCCGAGACTCGGCGTGGAACAGAAAAATCGGCATGCAATCGGCCACACTAACCCCCAGCACATGATCGTGAGCACCTGCCACCAGTCCGTCTCCCTCCTGAGCAGAGCTTAGAGCCGGCCCCGACACATATACCTGCTGCGAATGAATCTGCTTGAGACTGAAAAATCGCTCCGGCTTTACCTGCAGATTTTCCAAAAGGGCAGTCCGAGACGAACCGCCGGAGCTCATATCCCCGGCAGGCTTCAAGCTCATAATAATATCCGGCTCACCGGGTTCTTGCTTTGGAAGAGAGCTAATATAGGTGTGAGTATCACGCTCGAGCTTTACCTGCAGCATTATTCTTCTATCCGTTTTTCCGCATCATATAGCTGGGATAGGATTTCCAGAAAAGCCTCTAATTTTTTGTTTATATTAGAGAGTTTCTGCTGGAGATTCTTATTTTCGTTACGTCCGATATACCCAAAATTCGAAAGTGTGTCGTAACGGCCTCCCATATCACCATATAAAATTCCGGTAATTACATTCTTCAGCTGAGTTACAAAGGCGATGGTCTTTCCAATCAAGTCCTCCGCCTGTGCATCAACTGACGATATCAGCTGCTGTACTTTTCCTTTACGCTGTCGTTCAGTGGAAGCCTCATTATTAACCGCCTCTACCCTCCGTCCAAATTCCCCCTCCGACGAAAGTGAGAGCTCGAGACCATCAAGACGGTCGTTTATCCATATAAGACCATTGTATGCATCATTATACTCCTCACGGTTCTGCTCCTTATAAAACTCCCCGTCAATCAGTACTAGTTTCAGGGGACTGTTCATCTCGCTGATAAAGATGGTATCCATGAAGCCGCGAATAAGACCCAGAGTTTTAAGATAGCGAGGCTGCAGCTGGTACTCAATCCCGAAGTTGTTATAATACTTTACCTCCGGCAGAGTATCTTTTTTCAAAAACTCTTTGGCTGAATCGATCAGTTGATCCCGCTTATACGTTTCGCTGTAGTTGCGCATCTTCTGATCGAACCTCTGATACCAAAACTGTTTAAACAGCACAAACCAGTCTTCACCACCACCGGTTTTCTCAGGAACATATTCAATATTCCTTAACACTAAGCGCGAAAGAGTTAGCAGCGGTATATGCACATGAAAGTAACGCAGATAGCCGATTGCCTCCTCAGTCTGCTTTAGAAGGTTATTCAATCGCCGTTCAACCTCTTCATTTTCTTCATTTTCTAAAGAGTTTTGCAGATAAAACAGAAACAGTATCTTCATTATCCCTTCAGAAGGGGGCTGTCTGACTGAGAAAAGTACTTGGGTCAACTCCAGAAGATTAGGCCTCACATCAAAGAGATAAGCACTCAAGGCCTTGCCGCTTCCTCTTTTTTCAAAAACTTTTAAGAGCTTCTCAAATGGAAAAGTAACTAAACTGGTGAATGCATGCAGGTTGCGAACCTGGTTGTAGAGCACATTCTTTCGAGTTTCATCGATACTGTCAAAAATATCCTCCAGTTGAAACTCAATCTGTTTACGTATCTTATATGGATCGGTGATTGATTGCTCGTAAGCCACATGTTCAGGCTCTACCTCCGACATAAGGCGATCCTGAATGTCCGGCAATTCCCATCCCACTAAAAATGCAAAAAAGTCCTTTTTTTGTGCAGCTAAAGCTTGGCGCAGTGGTTCTCGCAGGAAGTTCAGTTTATCTTGCAGTTTTTTCACACTCCAGTAGAAGTTAGCCCCTAATTCGACTGTAGAGTGAGTATAAATATTGTTGTAGTTGCGTTCCAGCTGCTTACTCAACTTTGTAAGTATCATCTCTTCCAGCAGCTCTTCCCGGGTATCAGAGGTAAGCAGAACCCTGATAAAAAGAAAAAGCTTCTCGATCCAGGACAGCTGCTGAAAGGCCTTATTATAATTGAAAACTTCAGTCTCTTCTTCAACTATTTTTAAGGGCTCCTGGCTTATGGTAGGTTTAGAAAGGGTATGCAGTTTATCCAACAGTTCATGACGTTCACCCTTGGATAGATTTTTCACTAATCGCTCAAAACGAGTTTGTTCTTCCATATTTAATAGTATAAATGATAGCCGAGGATTATTAAATCAGCAATTATAATTTTTGCACTGCTGTTCATATAAAAGAAGGGATATAAAAAAAGCTGCCCATAAAATAGGCAGCTTTAGGCTTAGTCCCTAGGGGAATCGAACCCCTCTCTGAAGACTGAGAATCTTCCGTCCTAGCCGATAGACGAAGGGACCATATAGCTGGCCGAGAAGGGCTCGAACCTCCACAAACAGAACCAGAATCTGTCGTGCTACCATTACACTATCGGCCATCGAATTACGGATGAAATGTACTAAAAGCTTAATCTTTTGTCAAGACAAAACTATTCTGCATCATAGTTGATTAGAGTGGTAATCCGGTAATCTGATAACTGCTCGGCATAATTGAGAAAGGGCAGACCAATCACACAGAAGATGTCCTCAACCCTGCCGCCAATTTCGCTAATCAATTCTGCGGCCGCTTTTAAGGTTCCACCAGTGGCGATAAGATCATCTATTAAAAGCACATTGGTATCCGGCTTCACATCGCTGGTATGAATTTGAATAACATCTTCACCGTATTCAAGGGCAAAGCGTTTTTCCTTGGTTTCCCCAGGCAGTTTACCTGCTTTACGAACCAGCACTTGCGGAATCTGCATACGAGCAGCAAAGGGGGCGGAAAAGAGGAATCCCCGGGCCTCTACCGCGGCAACGGCATCGATTTTTTTATCTTTATACTGCTCTACCATCGCATCGATACAGTAATTGAAAGCAGTCGGATTTTGGAGTATTCCGGTGATGTCATAAAAGAGAATTCCCGGTTTTGGGAAATCCGGAACTTTGCGAATTGCCTGATCAAGGTTATAAGGTGTAACCATACCTAACTCCATTATATCGTAGTGTCACTGTAAGCTTACACAATTCATCTTAGTTGCGAAAGTGTTAGACGATAAAAAGAATTGAATTTTTACAATAATTCTTCTATTCTAACAACACATGAAAACTATTCTTCCTATTGCCAGTGGAAAGGGCGGTGTTGGCAAGACCATGTGCATCGCTAATTTAGGAATTGCACTGGCTCAAGCAGGAAAAACCTGCATTTTGGTCGATCTAGATCTCGGCAGTTCAAACTTACATACCTGTCTCGGCATAAAAAACCGCCACCCGGGAATCGGTAACTACATATATAAGCAGGAGTCATCCCTGGAGGCATTAGTCTTGCCGACAGAGGTTCCGCAGCTTTACTTTATCCCCGGCGATTCGCTCCTTCCGGGTACTGCAAACTTGCCTTACTTTACAAAAAAGAAATTAATCCGCGAACTTGACCAGCTGGTGGCCGACTTCATTCTTATAGATCTGGGGGCCGGCAGCTCCTACAATGTAATCGACTTTTTTCTGATTTCCAACACAGGCCTGATTGTCACCACTCCCGAGACCACCGCCATACTCAGTTCCTATTCTTTTTTGAAAAGTGCAGTATACCGTCTACTCTACCGCAGCTTCCCTTCTAAAAGCCGGGAACGAGAAATAATTCAGGACTTTGTAAGCACCCCGATTGAAGGCAGCTCACTTTCTTTTCAGCAGCTGGTTGCGAAACTCTCAGAACATTCCTCCGATTCCGGCCTCAAGGCTGAAGAACAACTGCAGAGCTTTTTTCCACGTATAATACTCAATATGGGCAACTCTTCACAAGATTTTTCGGTTGCCGCAAAACTGCGTGACATTAGCCGTAAAAACCTCGCTATTCCCATGGAGTTTATCGGCTTTTTACCACACGACCCCGCAGTGAGCAGGTCCATTTTTACCCGGGTGCCTTATATTCTTGATAAGCCAAACTCTCCATTTGCCCAGGGGATGCGCCTGTTGACCCAGAAACTGACCGCAGGAACCTTTCCAAGCACTCCCCAGTTGTTCGAAGACGATGAGGACATCCAGGAACTGCAGCAGGAGCTGAAACAGGAGTGAGCCTTTTAGGATATGTTAAGGATAGGTTTTTCGAAAACGCTTAACCCGGGGGTATGCATTTAGATTAAAATCTGAATGTTCTCCGCGTTTCAGATAGTGATACCCGATTCCGGCAATCATAGCACCATTATCCGTACACAAGCCCATTGAAGGGAAAACAGCTTCAACCCCTTCCATCTGTTCGAGACGACTGCGCAGAAGCGAGTTGGCCGCAACTCCGCCACCGGCAACAATGCGGGTCAGGCCGGTATCTTTCACCGCCCGTTTTACCCTGCGTACCAGCATATCAATTGCAGCCCGCTGAAAAGAAGCGGCGATATTTTCAGGAGACTTCTCCGATTCCCCATCCCAAAACTGATCAAGCTGGTTGATAACAGCGGTCTTTAAGCCGGAATATGAAACATCATACCGGTGGGTGCCTTTGTGCAATGAGGGATCGGGGAATGCGAAAGCCATGGGGTTAGCCGCCTTGCTTTGTGCAAGCT
>JAIPFV010000126.1 GCA_021736475.1 Spirochaetia bacterium
CTCTTCGGCTATGTAAAAGGCGCATTCACCGGCGCTGCCAGTGATAAAACCGGCTATATTGAAGAAGCCCACGGCGGCACTCTGTTTCTGGATGAAATCGGCGAACTACCCCTGCATGTACAGGTTTTGCTGCTGAGGGTCCTGCAAGATCACTCCTTCCAGCGGGTCGGCAGCACCCTCCGCCGGCACTCGGATTTTCGCATTATAAGCGCTACTAACCGCGACCTGGCCCGTGAGTCGGCCGACGGCACTTTCCGCAACGACCTATTCCATCGGATAGCCGTAGGTGTACTCAAGCTCCCGCCCCTGCACAGCCGCGATCGGGACATCGACGCCCTGACCGACTACTTTTTAGAGCAGCTCAACTCCCGCTTTGCCGAAATCGAGGGCTGGCAAGATAAGCAGCTGTCAATCGACGCCTGCCGCCTTATCCGCGAATACAGTTGGCCCGGCAACGTCCGTGAGCTAATCAACACTCTCACTCGCGCCTGTCTGTGGAGCCCGGCCGTCGAAATCAACCGCAGCCTCCTCGAAGAGTCACTGGTACACCCCGATCAAGCATCCGGTGCTCCCTCAAGCGCCCCGCACCTTTTAAACCGTCCTCTGGACCAAGACTTCAAAATTGATGATGTGGTGACCGAATTGATGCAGCACTACCTGCCCCAGGCCCTGCAGCAGGCCGGCGGCAACAAACGGCAGGCCGCCAAACTACTCGGCCTGCCCAACTACCAAACCCTCAGCAACTGGTTGAAAAAGTACGGCGTGGAATGAAAAAATTACTGATAAAAAAATTAATTTAACCGCGGATATTCGCGGATGAACACAGATATTTGGACGATCTCGCGCCCCTCAAAATTTTAATAATTATTTTTTCCTATCCGTGCCCATCTGTGTTGCCCCCCTGCGTACACCTTATATATCCGTAGTTTATATAACCTCCCCCATCCACGCCGGCAGCGAACACATGGACATCGAATACACTAACTTCTTAGAGGTTTTTCAGCTCATGACGGCCAAAGCACTGCTAAAGCACGACTACACCGAGGCCAGAAACTTGGGACGTTGCTACTATCTTGATAGGCAAGCTTGTGTGAGGCTGGAGATATACTCACAACGCTGAAGTCCGGTTCTCCATTTTTCAGGAATCGATGTATATCCGTAATAGCAGCCGGCAAGATCCTCATTAAAGAGCCGTTCCTGTTGGAATATGTGAGTGGGTGCCGTACTCCCGGTAATCACCGACAGGATCCTAATCGATACTACCTGCTCCTTATCTTAAAAAACTAAAGACTGAATATAAAATGCCCAAAAAATTGAGAGTGAACTTGACAGCAGCGTCCCAATAAGGACGTATTCTGCAAAGTTCTTGTCGTCCAATTCTCGAAATCTGGTAAAGCCCTTGGCCACTAAAATAAAGGCGATGGAACCGTAGTTATTCGTAAATACAAATAAAAAGAACAACAACCGTTCTATAACCCCAATTATCTTACCTCTCCCCAGCTCCTGGCTATCGGTGGTTTCAGAGTTCAACATAGGTTCGGTTTTTATTAAATGAAGAATAAATCGCACGATCGTATTCATCTCATTTATTAGAACCAGTACCCCAAATAGAATAATGAAGAAATTTCGCCAATCAACCGCCGCATAGATTGAAAACAAAACATGGACCTGGATTATATTCATCAAAATCTGTTGGATGGCTTCGTTAAAATCGATAATGCATGAAAAAACACCAAGAAAAAATCCACCTACAATCAGAAGAAAGATAAACTCTAAGATTCTTACTACATACAGGTTTGCAACTATCTTTTTGATCATATAAGAAATTAAATGGTAGAACATAATAAACACGAGAAAAAGGTAAAAGGAGGTCCACTGCATGAGAGGCATAAGTAAAAAAAGCTCGATTAGTACGGAGACAATCAGGTTCTTTCTATCTTCGTTGCTATTATCCTCCTTCCAATGCGTAATGAGCCTCGGTATAAGAAAGGCACCCATGAAATATGAAAACAGTATAAGCATTATTACTCCTGCAGTTTTTTTAACTCTTCGCGGACACTTTCAAAAAACCGCGTAAACTCCCATAATCTATTTCGATTGATGAGCTTATACATTCCTCGTTGCGACAGATCGTAGTGGGGCAGAATATCACTTACCTTGAGTCCTTGATATAAAGCATGAAATATATGTAACGTTTCGGCCTTCCAGCCGGCCATAACCGCCGAAGCTAACCCAAGCCCAGAGTTTACAATCTCCAACTCGTCTTCTGCTAATCCAGATAGCCCGATAACCGAATATTTTGTCTTCTTTAGCCGGGTGATACCCTCACGTGCCTCGTGAAATACCGGACCGTCCATACCAATGGCCTGCTTTCTATTGATCTTTGTGGTGATTTCACCAAAGCTTACAGAAAAGCGAAACTTTACAGGAAACAGCTCTGTCTGAATATATATAATATGATCCAGAACTTCAGCTCCAGTTGCATACACCGCTTGAAATTCATCCCCCAAGGTCACGGTGTAAGGGGACAACAAAGTGTGTGCCCTTGTGTTGATGAAGTTCAAACAGCGTCCCAGATCATCCTGAAAACGACTTCTATCCTCGATTTCCCGCGACTCGATAATATCTGCAATTAGAACCACTACCTTCATGTGATAAGTGTACATTATATGTTCAAAATTGTAAATTGTATATTATAAGTACAATATAAATATTTGTACCTATTTTGTACAATTGCTTTTTACCTTCCATTTGATAGTAAAAAGAGAGTCAACTTCAACCTCATGAACAACGCATCATAGAGTTATGGCATATGCACCTCCCTATAATATATAGAGGCACAAAACAGCCTACTGCTTCAGGAATTAAGAAATTAACTACGGATGTTCGCGGATGAACGCGGATACTGGGCTGGACGCCGCCTCCCTTCAAAATTTTAAAGTTATTTTCCCTCCCATCCGCGCCCATCCGTGTTACCCCCCTGCCCCACCCCATATATCCGTAGTTTATATAACCTCCCCATCCGTGCCGGAACTACAGATACACGCCTCAGCACGGCATCGAAGAAAAGAGTATTAGCTTCGTCATAATGGATATCTCATACTACCGAGCTCCTCGAATGGTGTTGAATGGACAAATACGGTAGGGGAAGTAGCAAAGTGCGTCAGTGTTGAGCCGCAAGAACACCACGAGGATAAGGATAGGATGATGTATTTCATTAATAGAGAGCAATGTTCGCTACATCAATAGCAGCAAAAAACTCCTGTTTCGCCGCAACCACTGCAATACTTTTTAGATCACTGAGCTTAGGAGCACGCAAAAGCGTCAGCTGTTTCTTAAAGGCCGACCATGGAACACGTATTTCATTCCATTGGGATGAAGAGGGAATTTCCGCAGCAAAATGGGCCCATGGCAGACGGGTCTGGGAGGTACGCAGATGCAGATAATAGCCGCCTTTCTGGGGAGTCCGATAACGAATGCTGATGCCCTTATAATCGGAAGCATCAAAGGCATCGTCATTTTTATCAAGGGGAAGTCGAATCTGAATGAAGCCTCCGTTGTTTTCTAAAGAGACCTCACCCTGCATCCGGAGGAATATTTTCTCATTTGCCATTGTGATCCCCGCTGTAATGAGGATAAAAAACCACATTAATACTGTTATTTTACTTTTCATAGCAGATTTAAATTACTAATTTTATAATTTAAAAGCTACTTTCCAGGAGAACTTTATGAACAGGATAAAACCGGGCCCCGGTCAAGAGTCTGTATGGGATTATCCCAGACCACCACTTTTAGAACCAGTGCAGAAACAAGTGAAAGTTGTCTTTAATGGAGTCACTATCGCAGAAACAAGCAAGGCATATCGAGTCTTAGAGACCAGTCACCCGCCAACATATTACATTCCACCCCAGGATGTAGATACTCGATATTTGATTCCAGTGGAAGGACGAACACTATGCGAGTGGAAGGGACAAGCTGCCTACTTTGATGTACTAGTTGAGGGGCACCGTGCAGCGCGCGCCGCATGGATTTATCCCTCTCCAAATGATTCTTTCAAAGCAATCGCCGGACATTTCTGCTTTTATCCATCAAAAATGGATGCCTGCTACATAGACGGCGAACAAGTACAAGCTCAAGCAGGAGACTTCTACGGCGGCTGGATTACAAATAATATTGTTGGTCCATTTAAGGGTTCCAGTGGAACCATGTTTTGGTAAGTAAAAACCATCTGGCAGTGAAGAGGGGGATGAAGAGCGGACGGAATGGAACTCTACCAAAGTAACTACGGATATACAGGGATAAAAGAAAATAAATAAAATTAATTTAACCGCGGATGTTCACGGATGAACACGGATATTGGGCCTGGCGCAGTCGCTGCCTGCCGCCGCCTGACTTCAAAAATTTTAAAATTTTTTTCCCATCCGCGCCCATCCGTGGTTTACCCCCGTGCGGATACCACATATATCCGTAGTTTATATAACCTCCCCATCTGCGCCGGGAGACTACAGCCCCAACTTCGCCAGCACCTGCTGCTTGGTCTCGGCGGATAAAATCTCATCGAGAGCGGCCTCCAGCTTTGCGGTATCTTTGATTTGATTGATCTTCACCGATTCTTCTGTTTCCAGGCCGTACTTCTTCTTGAGTTGTCGTTTTAACGAGTCTTGCAGACCTTCAATTCGTCCATCTTGCAGACCTTCGACTCGGCCTTCCTCCAGCCCCTTGACCCGTCCTTCTTCTTTCAGCTTCTGTCCATAGCTCTTCATATCTTCCTCCATGTCCCGGTAATTCATCTCTCTAGCCAACCGCAGAAAGGTCTGCAGCTCCTCCTCTGCTTTGAACTTAAGCAGAGTCATATAAAACTCATGCAAAAAGCTGCTCTCACGCGGAAGCCTATGCAACTCCCGCAGCAAAAAACCAACCAAACTCTCGGTAAAATGGTACTTGATATACTTTAAAGATAGCAAGCCCACTACCGTTTGTACAGATCCGAGCAGCCGTTTGTTGTCAATACGGTTCAAATCGAACAGAAGCGGCTTGAAATGCGGTACATGCTCTCTACTAATAGCATCAATATAATCGGCAGATTGCAGCGAAGGCTTCCATTTCTTAGTCCCATGGTAGAATACCAATGGACACCCATTTGTCCGGTGAAGATTTGTGGTCGTACAGCAGGTACAAATACAGCTGCCCTTTACCTTCTTTCTTATCAAACTTGTACAGCAGATCGGTATAATTCCTACGAAGGGCCTTATCGACATAGGAATCCCGATCAATAGCAGCGCTGTCGAAGTCGATTTTCCCCTGATACTCCGCCGGCAGGTAGTGACGGGCAAAATCTGCACTGACCTCCGGATTCTCAAATAGCCGCCTGAACAAGGCATCATAGTGTGCTGGCATACGCGCCTCCCCATAATATAAAGAGGCACAAAAGGGCCTGCTGCTTCAAAAAAGAATAAATTTAACTACGGATGAACGCGATTTGAAGAAGATTGTAAATATAATTTAACCGCGGATATTCGCAGATGAAAGAAGATAGGAAACTAACTACGGATTTTCAAAGATGAACACTAATAATAGGCCATCCCCCGTCCGCCTTCAAAATTTTAATTAATATTTCTCCTCCCATCCGCGCCCATCTGTGTTACCCCCGTGCGTACACCTTATATATCCGTAGTTTATATAACCTCCCCATCCGTACCGGTAACAACACGTAAACACCGAATACACTGTCTTTTTAGCGATTTTCAGCTCATGACGGCTAGAACACCACTACAACAGGGCTAAAAACTTTCGACGTCGAAAGTTCTACTGAACATATGTGAAGTAGATCAGCCCCCGCACACCGGCCCCGCACTACTTCAAGCGGTTGCGCAGGTAGGTGACGATGGTGTCGAACTCAGCGGTGGTGGTAAAGGAGAAGTCGACCTTGTATCCACGGCCGGCAGGGTGCACAGCCACCCGGGCTGCCTTCGAAACCCACATCTCCCCCGGCTCGATGATCCACCCTTCAGCCTCTCCCAGCAGCTCGCGCACTCTGGTACGGAGCATCATCACGCTCAAGCCCCGCTCGAGAAGCTCAGCGAGGGCCTGCCGCTGCAGCTCCGGAGCATCCTTTACGGGCAGCAGCTCAGCCGCATGGCCCAGATTGATCCGCCCCTCATGCAAGGCCGTGCGCACCTCCTCCACCAGGTCGAACACCGCCAGCAGGCGCGAAATATGCACCTCGCCCTTGCCCAGCCGCTCGGTCACCTGACGCTGGCTCATCCCGTAGTACTTCACCAGCGCCCGCACCACCAGGGCTTCCTCGTAGGCCGACAGGGGGCTGCGCACATAGTTTTCGATAAGTCCGTAGGTCAGCGCCGTCCGGTCGTCAAACTCGCCGATCAAGGCCGGCACCTCGTAATCTGGCCGGTAGCCCAGCTCTGTCAGCGCCTTTACCCGCGACTCGCCGGCCACCACAATGTACTCCGACCCGCCCAGGTCGCGCAGAATGAGCGGGTCGATCGGCCCGCCCGTGGCCTGGAGCGAAGTTTTAAGCTGCTGCATCGATTGTTCGCTGCGGTACAGACGCACCGGCGTACTGGAGAAGTTGAGCTGATCGAGTCGAACTTTCTTATATTCCATTTTTGTCCTCCCCACACTTTTTACTTACTCCATTGTAAGGGGGGATGAAGAATTTGACCAATAACTTTTATCGGGGGAACTACGGATGGAGAAGATAAATAAATTAACTACGGATGAACACAGATGGAAAAAGATAATAAATATAATTTAACCACGGATGTCCACGGATGAACACGGCTAGGAGCTAACTACGGATATACACGGATAAAAGAAGTTATTAGGCCGGCTGTAGTGGCTGTTCGCCGCCGGCAATATGCATACATCACCGCCAACCCTGTGGTGAACAACTAATAAATCCCCAAAATAATTTTCTTCCCATCCGCGCCCATCTGTGGTTTACCCCAGATTGCGCCCAATATATCCGTAGTTTATATAACCTCCCCATCCGCGCCGGGAGTCTACAAGCCCAGTTTCTCCAGCACCTGCTGCTTGGTCTCGGCGGATAAAATCTCATCGAGAGCAGCCTCCAGCTTCGCAGGGTCCTTAATCTGGTTTATCTTCACCGATTCTTCTGTTTCCAGGCCGAACTTCTTCTTGAGTTGTCGTTTTAACGAGTCTTGCAGGCCTTCGACCCGTCCTTCATTTCGTCCTTCAATTCGTCCATCTTGCAGGCCTTCGACTCGGCCTTCCTCCAGCCCCTTGACCCGTCCTTCTTCTTTCAGCTTCTGTCCGTAGCTCTTCATATCTTCCTCCATGTCCCGGTAATTCATCTCTCTGGCCAACTGCAGAAACGTCTGCAGCTCCTCCTCTGCTTTGAACTTAAGCAGAGTCATATAAAACTCATGCAAAAAGCTGCTCTCACGCGGAAGCCGATGCAGCTCCTGCAGCAGAAAAGCAACCAGGCTCTCGGTAAAGCGGTGCTTGATATACTTTAAAGATAGCAAGCCCACCACCGTTTGTACAGATCCGAGCAGCCGTTTGTTGTCAATACGGTTCAAGTCGAACAGAAGCGGCTTGAAATGCGGTACATGCTCTCTACTAATAGCATCAATATAATCGGCAGATTGCAGCGAAGGCTTCCATTTCTTAGTCCCATGGTAGAAGACTACCGGTAAAATCTCCGGCAGTATTTTCACCTTTGGTTTCTTATTCAGTTCACTTGCGTAGATGAGCATGATATACCGCAGGAGCTGGATGGACACCCATTTGTCCGGTGAAGATTTGTGGTCGTACAGCAGGTACAAATACAACTGCCCTCCACCTTCTTTCTTATTAAACTTGTACAGCAGATCGGTATAATTCCTACGAAGGGCCTTATCGACATAGAAATCCCGGTCAATAGCCGCGCTGTCAAAGTCGATTTTCCCCTGATACTCCGCCGGCAGGTAGTGACGGGCAAAATCTGCACTGACCTCCGGATTCTCAAACAGCCGCCTGAACAAGGCATCATAGTGTGCTGGCATACGCGCCTCCCTGTAATAAAAGAGGCACA
>JAIPFV010000127.1 GCA_021736475.1 Spirochaetia bacterium
CGCTCGGAGCCCACCGCCAGCACTACCCGGCGGCCGTCCGGACCGTTGGCCGCAGGAGCTTCACATCCGGACAAATCAACCTTCGACAGCGGCCGGCCTTCGGACACATTGTCCAGCACCAGGCAGATCGGGGCGTCGACCGTCTCAGCAGCCGCTCGCTCGGGCACAGCCCCCGCCGACTCACCCGACTCCAGGTCCTTCAGGGCCTCCCCCACTCCGCGGGCCAGCACCACCTCCGGCAGTACCGTCGCTCCGGCGGTCTGCAGGCCGTTAATTAAGTACTGACGGTATTCACCGGTTTTCCACAGGTTGGCCTCGCGGTAGGAGCGCTCGCCGCTGTCGGTTACCGCAAACACCAGCCGCTCCACGCCCAGACTGGCCGCCTCGCGCAAAATCCGCTTTACCGAGATAGGCCGTACAAAGCCTACCAGCAGAGTCAGCGGGTACAGCCCCACCGGCGGGCCGCTCTCGCGCCACTCTACCCGGTAGCCCTCTGCTTCCGCCGCCGTAATGCATAGGTTGCCGCGCGGCCCGTCTAATAGGCCGGCCTTCAGACAGTCGCCGACCTGCGCCTTGAGCACCTTTTTGATATGTCGCCCTACGGGATCTGTAAAAGAAATAAACTGTGGTATACCATCGAATAGAATTATGTTCATCCAAGCACCCAATCCTCTATCCGCAGGCCCTCAATCAGCTTGAACTCTTTCGTGTTATGGGTTACTAAAATTCCATTATGCGCGCTCACCGTTGCAGCAATACGCAAATCATTCGGCCCGACGGCTGTACCGTTTATTTCGCATTTGAACCGAATCTCAGCGTATCTATAGCATGCCTCAGCATCAAAGGGAATCAGTCGAAATGGCTTCAAGAACATTTCCACTTTATCAATATTGTCGTTTCGATTTCTGCTTTTATAGGCACCGAATAGAAGCTCCGCTTTCACCACCGCCGGAACAGTAATCTCTTTGGGCGGGGTCGTCAGCAGCTTATGCTTAATACTCTCGGAAGTTCCGTTCAGGAAATAAATACAGGTAGTAGTATCGAGAAAATACATTACATAGACTCCCGGAAAGAATCGAGTGAAACATTGATTTTTTCCGGCTCTGTAAAAGTCTCATCATCAATAGATCCGAATAGTTCATCATAGTAGGCCGGGTATTCCGGCTCCACTTGAGACCTAATACGATGTGCTACCCATTTAGAAATCGAGATACGCTCCCGCGAGGCAGCAGCTTTCAATTTTTCCAGGGTTTCTTCATCAATATATAGGGAGATCTGCGGCATAGTACCACCTCCTGATACAAGATAGCCTTTTTCACCTGATCAGTCAAGTATACTTACAAGTATACTTCTTAATGAAGCCTCCCCGGATGTCCCCGGGGATCTTTCAAGGAAATAAATTTTGGTATATCATCTAACAGTAGTATATTCATAAAATGGCATTACGGACGCCTGATGCAACCGCCGCCCCGGGCTTGAAGCCTTACAGGCGAAGGCGCCGCGCAGCGACAACAACAAAAGCTATAAGAGTAACCGACATATGTTAAAAGAGTACAAAACCCTTCTGCCGCTGGTAAAGCGGTACACAGTCTTCTATATCCTGGGCCTGCTGGCCCTGGTCCTCACCGACGCCGGCGAGCTGTACATCCCCCAGCTCATCAAACAGGTAACCAATATCATCGCCGGCGAAAACTTTACCCTGCAGGCGGTGGGCCGGCTGGTGCTGATGATGGTAGGCGTGGCCGCGGCGGTAGCCTTTTTCCGCTTCGGCTGGCGCTACTTTATCCACGGCGCCTCCCGGCGGATTGAGCGGGACCTGCGCGAGCAGGTGTTCACCCACCTGCTCTCCCTCTCCTCCGGCTTTTATCAGAAAATGCGCACCGGCGACATCATGGCCCGCTCGTCCAACGACATGCGGGCCATCCGTATGGCCAGCGGCATGGCCCTGGTGGCCTTTATCGACGGCTTTTTTCTCTCCGTAGCTATTCTGGCAATCCTGTTTTCCCAGTTTCCCCGGCTGGCCCTTATCACCATCATTCCCCTGCCCTTTATCACCGTTATCGTGCTATTGGGGGGCAAGGTCATCGGCCGGCGCTTCAAGCTGGTGCAGGAGGGCTTCTCACGGCTCTCCGAACACGTGCAGGAGGCGCTCACCGGCATCCGGGTAGTCAAATCCTTTGTCAAAGAGTCGTGGATAGAAAAAAGCTTTCACGTTCGGAACGACGACAACCTGCGACGCAACATGCAGCTGGTGCGCATCTGGGGGCTCTTC
Source organism: Spirochaetia bacterium (assembly GCA_021736475.1). Classification (GTDB taxonomy): domain Bacteria; phylum Spirochaetota; class Spirochaetia; order DSM-16054; family Sediminispirochaetaceae; genus DSBN01. The sequence continues at coordinate 2,273 of JAIPFV010000127.1, forward strand.
TTCCCGCTCATCACCTTTGTCAGCGGCCTCTCTATGCTGTTTCTGCTGTACTACGGCGGCCAGGCGGTTATCCTGGACGACTTTACCCCCGGCGACTTCATGGCCTTTATGAGCTACCTGACCATGCTCCGCTGGCCGGTAATGGGCATGGGCTTTACCATCAACATGCTCCAGCGCGGGGCGGCCAGCCTGCAGCGGATCAACGAAATCCTCAACGAAAAGCCGGACATCACCTCCAAACCCAACGCCATCACCAGCCGCCCCGCCGGCGACCTGAAGGTAGACCGGCTCAACTTCCGGTACCAGTTCGAGGGGCCGCCCCTGCTGCAGGAGATCTCCTTCGAAGTACCCCGGGGCAACACCCTGGGAATACTCGGCCGCACCGGTTCGGGAAAATCCACCCTGGTGCGCCTGATACCGCGCCTGCTCGACCCGCCCACCGGCAGCATCTTTATCGACGGCCACGACATCCGTCAGTACCTGCTGCCCCAGCTGCGGGCGGCCATCGGCATTGTGCCCCAGGACAGCTTTCTCTTCTCCGACACTATCCGCGGCAACATTGCCTTCGGCAACCCCGACGCCACCGACGAGCAGGTGCAGCGGGCCGCCGACATCTCCACCATCAGCCGCGAACTGCTCAGCTTTCCCCACGGCTGGAACACCCCCGTCGGAGAGCGGGGGCTCACCCTCTCGGGCGGGCAAAAACAGCGCATCGCCATCAGCCGGGCCATGTTAATCGATCCGGAATTATTAATTTTTGACGATGCCCTTGCCTCGGTGGACGCCGAAACCGAGGAGCAGATTCTAGATGCCTTCCTTAAAACCCGCCGGGGGCGTACCAACATTCTGGTGGCTCACCGAGTCTCTACTCTTCAGCATGCCGACCACATCATCGTGCTGGACGGCGGGCGTATCGTTCAGCAGGGCAGCCACGACCAGCTGGCCCAGCAGCCCGGCCTGTACCGCGACATCTACCGCCTGCAGCAGCTCACCGGAGGAGGGGTATAATGGAAGAAGAAAAAATCATCAAAGGCTACGATCCGGTTATCATGCGCCGTCTCCTGCAGTTCACCAAACCCTACAAACTGCCGGCTATCATCGCTATTATCGCCCTGCTCATCGCCACCGTGGCCGAGCTGGCAACCCCGGTTATCATGCAGCGCGCCATCGACCACCACATCATGGCCCGCTACTACCGCTTTGCCGCCGCCGACAATGTGCGCAGCACCCTGGAAGAGCACGGCCTGTACGACGATGCCCTGGAAATCGGCGACAACTACTACCTGCCGGAGACCGACTCGGAGAAGCTTCCCGCCGACGAAAAGGACGCCCTCATCGAGGCCGATCAATTCTCCCGCACCACCTGGTACCTCACTCCCACCCGGGAGGATGCCGACCTCCAGGCCCTCATCAACAACTATCCGGATAAAATCGACGTGCGCGACGGGTATATCATCATGACCCGCGCCGACATGCAGGCCCTGCCGATGGAACAGAAAACCCTGCTGCGCACCGGCGACATCAACGGCATCGGCCGCAGTACCCTGCTCTACTTCCTGCTTCTGGCGGGGGCACTGCTGTTCATGTTTCTGCAGGTCTACCTGATAGCCTACACCGGGCAGGAGGTAATGCGCGACATCCGCAGCAGCCTCTTCGGCCACACCATCCGCCAGTCCCTGCGCTATCTGGGCAAAACCCCGGTGGGCACCCTGGTCACCCGCATCACCAACGATGTGGAGACCATCAACGAGTTCTTTACCTCCGTGGCCACCAGCCTGCTGCGCGACTTCGCCCTGATGGGAGGCGTAGTAGTCACCCTGTTTCTCCTGGATGTGCGTCTGGCCACCATAACCGTCCTCAGCCTGCCCCCGGTCCTGCTGATGACCCTCTTTTTCCGCAGCCGCGCCCGGGATGCCTACCGGCGGGTGCGGCTGTGGGTGTCCAATGTAAACGCCTTTCTCTCCGAGCACATCTCCGGAATGGAGGTAGTGCAGATCTTCGGCCGCGAGGAGCGCAGCGGCCGGGAGTTCAAAAAGAAAAATGAGGAGCTCCTGTCGGCGAACCTCTCCGAGATGATGGTCTTCGCCGTCTTCCGCCCCATGATCAACCTGTTTACCAGCATCTCCATCGGGGTAGTCCTGTACTTCGGGGGGCAGATGGTAATGCAGACCACCGTCAGCCTGGGTATCATGATCGCCTATGTAAACCTGATTCAAAAGTTCTACCAGCCGGTCATGGACTTCACCGAAAAGTTCACCATTATGCAGTCGGCCATGGCCGGGGGCGAGCGTATCTTCCACCTCATCGACGCCAAAGACCGCATCCCCGACGAAGGCAGCGGCAGTCTGCCGGAGCACGTAAAGGGGCGCATCGAGTTTAAGAACGTTCGTTTTGCCTATGTCCAGGACGAGCCGGTCCTGCAGGACCTCTCCTTTACCATCGAGCCGGGGGAAACCGTGGCCATCGTCGGCTACACCGGGGCCGGCAAAACCACCATCGCCAACCTGCTGGCCCGCATGTGGGACATCCAGTCCGGCAGCATCACCATAGACGGGGTCGACATCCGCAGCGTCCCCCTCCAGAACCTGCGCAACGTAGTCCAGCCGGTACAGCAGGACGTGTTCATGTTTGCCGGCACCATTGAGGACAACATCAAACTCGGCGCCGACATCCCCCACCGGCAGGTCCGCCGGGCCGCCGAAACCGTCCAGGCCGCCCCCTTCATCGAGCAGCTTCCCCAGGGCTACGAATCGGAGCTCAAGGAGTCCGGGGCCAACCTCTCCACCGGCCAGCGCCAGCTGCTGGCCTTCAGCCGCGTGGTAGCCCACGACCCCCGCATCCTCATCCTCGACGAGGCCACCGGCAGCATCGACACCGAAACCGAACAGCTCATCCAGGCCGCCATCGAAAAACTGATGCAGGGCCGCACCGCCATCGTCATCGCCCACCGCCTGTCGACCATCCGCAACGCCGACCGCATCCTGGTCCTCAACGACGGCCAACTGGCCGAATCCGGCCGCCACGACGAGCTCCTGGCCCGCGACGGCCTCTACGCCACCCTCTACCGCCTCCAGTACCAACAGCAGGGCGGCAAAGCCCCCTAAAAAGCTTCCGGCCGGTTTTACGCGGCCGCGAGGTCTGAGCCTTGGGTTGGGGCGGGGTTTGGGGCGGGGGCGCGCCCCCGCACTCCATAGCCGCCGGGGCCAGGCGCGGCCGTCCCACGCCTGCAAAAGATTAAGGCCAGCCCCACCCGGATTCTTTTTTCCAGAAGCCGGCCGCGCCCGGCTCAGGCTGGGGTGCCGCTGCACTGTTCCGGCTCCGCTCCTCCGCTCCGCCGGGTGCAGCGGGCGGGCTATTCCGCTCCCCCCTTAGCAGCAGCTTTGCTATATAGCGTTTTTCCTAAGTTGCGTCGACGCAACTTTTTCTCGTTCCCTGAAAACCCAACCTATTCCCAAACCTAAATATTTACAAACGGCATACTAAGTCGTATACTTTTAATATGAACAGTCAAGAATTATTAAAGGAAGCTTTGTCTCTCAGGCCTCAAGATAAAACACTGTTGATAGACGGTTTACTCGCAAGCCTTGATGAACCAGATCGTAATATTGATGAAATATGGCATGACGAGATAGAGAAAAGAGTTACAGCTTTAAAAAATGGGCAACTAGAAACAATCCCATATTCAGAAATGTAAAAAACCATTATGAAGATTGAATTCTCCACTATAGCGTATGAAGAGTTCAAAAGCGCAATAGAATATTATGAATTACAAGAAATTGGGCTTGGTATAAGGTTTAAATATGAGGTAAATGAATCTCTAAAGAGGATAAAAAGATACCCAGAAGCTTGGCAACAGGAAACAAAATCAACTCGACGGTTTTTGTTAAAGCGGTTTCCGTACAAGATAGTCTATTACTTAGAAAATGAAATAATTATAATAGTTGCAGTAGCGCATACTCACCGGAAACCATTTTATTGGATTTAGACCAAAAGAGACAGAATAGATCTGGAATGGATATACATCATTGAAGCTCCCGATAGATATTCAAAATCCAGCCAGAAAAAAATTGAGAATGCTAAATAATGCACATGTTCTAAATGATTTAAGGATTTCTCCTAATAACAGATTGGAATCCTTAAAAGGAGATAGAGAAGGGCTTTACAGTATACATAGAAATTATGGATAGGCTTCGGAATATACATCCAGGAGAAATATTACAAGAAGAGTTTCTCGAACCATTTAGCATTACTGCATACAGATTAGCAAAAGAAATAAAAATACCGCAAACCCGGATTTCACAGGTCTTGCAAGGTCGAAGGAGAATAACAGCAGACACAGCCTTGAGACTTTCTGAGTTTTTTGGTAATTCCCCACAATTCTGGATAGGGCTTCAAGATGATTATGACCTTGACGAAGAACGATCAAAAATTGGAGATGAATTGAGTGGAATACAAAGGGTGAAAGTCTCATAATCGTCTGAAACTCCGCCACGGTACCACCGAATCTTACAATTTCACAATTCCAGCTGTGCCAGCTTTGTTATATAGCGATTCTCCTAAGTTGCGTCGACGCAACTTTTTGGCGAGATTGCTTCCAGAACATAATAGGTGTATGCTCAAACTATGAGTGCTATGTATTCGGTACATTTGAGCATATCCAAAGTAGAGAACGGCCAGTATCTGGCAGAATCGGATGATATCCCCGGCTTAGTTGCCCAGGGCAGAACCGTAAACGAAACAGTCGAAATAGCCCAAGATGTAGCCAAAAAATTGATAGAGTCATACATCGAACATGGCGATCCGATTCACCCTTCCCTGAAGCCGGTGTCGGATCAAATAGAAATTGATGTAACAGTTGGAGTGTAATGGGGAAGAGAATATGAGAACGCTCATTAATTACATAACAGCAGTCGTGCTTGTGCTCTATACATTTCATACATAGGGTTTCTCATCAGCCGCGGGAGCAACTGTTATTTGGTACTTTTCATTAAAAATCCCGCCCGCGTATATCACTCTCTTTCCTCTTCCCTGGTTGATACTCTCAATATCAAGCTTTTCTAGCCACTCATGCGCATGATATTCACCCATATAAAGAGCCAGCCGGTTCACCTTTATATTCCTGCTCTGTTCTAATAGAGTTTGCAGTACAGAGGCTCTTAAGAGATTGAGGTTCTCAGCGATTTGTCTTGCCTCTATAAAACTTACCCGATGTGGAACAGAAAAGAGTAGTTCAAGGTAAGCTTGTTCCGGAACTGAATAGCTCACCTCGTAATCACCGAAACCTCTGTTATTATAGAATTTTTCCGGACCGGTAAGTGATCGCGCTTCCTGAACTGTTACATCCAGTGGGTCTATTATGTGTCTAAACCACTGCGGTAGATTTTGTTTCCCCACACCGTACAAGAAGACAGAACGGTTTCCCATATTGAGGAAGTGGGATAGACCGCTCCATTCCAATGCTGTAATTCCACCGACATGTAAAGGTTGTTTTAGATAAGTCTGCAGGGTATACAGTGCACCGGTCCACTGAACTTCTTGCCCCTTCAGTTTATAGGCGCCTTGCCCTATAGATTCAATCCAACCCGATTGCTTATTGATCAGCGACAATTAAAATTACCAGTCTAACGACAATTATTTTTCCCTGTTTACAACCTGATGTAACGAGAAGTGGTATCCTCCTGAAAGGAGGACCCATGGTAACTGATCAACAAGTGAGGAGGTTGAAACAGATGA
>JAIPFV010000128.1 GCA_021736475.1 Spirochaetia bacterium
CTTCTACACCGATCCGGCGTACATTGTAATCGTACAACATCTGCATACTTGCATCAGACACCGCCCCATATCCGTCATAGAACAAATCCTGTCGGCTAAGTGCCTGCCAGTAAGCCCATACAATCAAGCCGGAACAGTCGAACACCTCCGGGCCATTGCCGCCCCATTTATATTCAGCCCCCTGAATTGCAAGCGCGTTATCCAAGGCCAGCTGTGCTTCCGCAACGCCAACCTCCTGCTGCTGGATACAGGGTGACTGTACATCGTTTTGGCAGGAATTGAGTAGAAAAATTAGAATAACCAGATATAGGAATGGAAACTGTATAAATTGCTTTTTCATAACAGCTCTATTACCCACTCAATCCACCAGCATCTCTTTTAATACTGCCTTTACTTCGGTAATCTCCGGTTTTTTAATTGTACCCAGTTTTTTTACAAGCCTGCGCTTGTCCAGTGTTCTCAATTGATCGAGCACTACCCAGCTCTGCTTTGCCTGAAAATATACCGGTACACGGGTAGGATATTTATGTGATTGTGTGGTCATAGGGGCAATGATAACAGTGGAAATAGTCTCATTCATTTCGTCCGGAGAAATAATCAGACAAGGTCGTGTTTTTCTAATTTCATGTCCTACTGTGGGTTCTAAGTTCACTAAGTGGACCTCGTACTGCTTCATTCCCACTCCCAGTCAAAAGACTCTTCATCTTCTAACTCGGGAACAAGCTGTTCATCCTCTCCTTTCCCATGCATATCGGCAAAGGATTCACGCCAGCCTTCCCTCACCCTGCCCTTGACCGGTTTGAGTACAATTTCATTTTCGTGCACCTCCAACTCGAGTTTATCCTGGATATAAAGCTGGTCTATTACACTTTTTGGAATGCGTATTCCCCGGGAATTGCCGATTTTTACTACTTGAATTTCCATACCTGTAATTATAAAGTAATTACAACAAGAAATCAATGCGCATAGAGAAAGAGACAAAAGAACGCCCTTTACGTCATGTGTTTAACGAAAAGGGCAAAAAGTAATTGTGAGGTTATTAGGTCTATATGATACTCAAATCAGTGAGGATTTGGCGCATCTTTTCAATACTCTGTTCGGCATCATCCCCCGATTGATTCTCTTTCCATATACTTTCTAACTCATTCAGGGTTTCCGCATCAATTCTATAATTTGCGTCCTTTGCCTTACCGTTGCGGTAAGTCTGAAGCGCCTTTCCGGAATCCTGCGTCAAAAAGGAGGCCGAATCGGGATGACGAATGAGTGCCGAGGAGGGAATGTCATTGCTCACAGTTCCGGTTCCATACGCAGCCAATACCGCAAACTGTTTGGTGTTTTGCGGTACTATATCGATTATAGTATCTGCCAGCATAAACATGGCCACATTACAGGTAACAGCATACTGCGGAACATCCGAATTTGTCTTAAAGTACTGTGGCCAGTCGATCATCTGCTGATAGATGTTTTCCGAATTCATTGGCACCCGCATCAATCCCGGAGCAGTATCCAAAGCAGTCTCTGAACCGTGAAACCCCCAGTGGCCGTCCATGCCGATACCCTTGATCTCCAACACATAGCTTTGATCATCCTGTAATCTTTCGAGTAAACGCTGTTCGTACTGCCGAAGCACTGTATTATTGGTCTCCTTGTCACCCTTCAGCTCCAGAGGATTCCACTCCGGAGATATGCCGATCTCAGCCTGGAGCGGGTGAATCAGATATTCTTCGAGAAGATGACGAAAGGTAACCGGAAAACGCCTGCTTTCGCGATCAATCGGATAGTCATCAAATTGATAAATCGCTGAATGGCTCAAAACCGTCCTCAGTTTTTCATCTGTAGAGGCGGTGTTTACCAAAGCCCTGTAAAACGAAAAGCCACTCGGCGCAGCCATCATCCATAACACCGGCTTTACGCCACGGTCAAAGGCCGCCAAGAGCTTTTTACGGGCCAATGCTACTGCCTTGAGTCCGGCAGTATCTTCATCTGGTAAAACGAAAATCTGTGTATTTCCAGTAGTGAGCTCCTGCATACCAGTTACCTCGTTTATCCAAGATGGCGGATGAGCGGTATATATTTCTCTTCATTCGCCTTGTTCGCATCATCACCGCCTGGCAGATTTGCACTCATCCAAAGTGGCGGTTCGATTCCCATTGCAATCAACTGTTTCACTGTTTCGATCATCAGAAGGTTAATTGCGAATACATTACACAAGGTCGAGGTAGGGGCAATTTTTTGTGCACAGCCTTCAGGCTGAACAACCGCGTCCCCATAGGGCAGATGCTGATTGATAAAGTAGTCAGCTTCTTTGTACAGACTCTTTCCTGAAGGGTGTCTGGCAGGATGGTCCTTGGGTACATTATCAGCAAAATCCTTGGAGGTAATACCAATGGTAACCATCTCACGTTTTTTGGCCTCGAGAACCGTATCTATACACATGGAATTGATTCCATATGCGTTTGCGATGATTATTACTTCTCCTGGTTTACGGCCTACACGGTAGGCATCCATAACCCTCTGGGCATAGCCTGGAGTTCTCTCAATGTAATTAGAACGCTTGGCCCCGTGAATTAGATTGGTTCCAGCATCAAGAATTGCATTAATCGGGGCGAGTCCTCCCGCCCGCCACAGCACTTCTTCGGCAGCCATGTTCGAGTGCCCACCGGGGCCAATCACATGGATAATGCCGTCATCGGCAATCGATTCGGCCATTGCTTTGGCGGCTGCCTGAATAGACTCCTCTTCAGTTAGAATTTGGTTGAAAACTTCATTAACAGTTGAGTAATAAGTTTGGAACTCAGTGTTCATACCATTCTCCTTTTACAAGATATCGTAATTTATTAAGACAAAAAGTCAGCATAATAATCCCCGAGACGGGCGCTGCCACAAACGCATAGGCAGTGGAGAAGTTCCACGTCTCGAAGGGTATCCCGACTCTCACTTTGGCTACTTTGAAACCGTAGATAATCAGCAGTATAAAAAAAGCTAACATCACAATGTTAATAACCAACTCCAGTTTGATGCGGCTGTCCTTTTTCATCTTAGAGATGAAAAAGTCCATCACCAGATGATCGCGCCGTTCATAGAGTACTGCGGTAGCGATAAAAATGGTCCAAATAAACAACAGCCGCGAGATTCCGGGTATCCACAGCCATGTTGCACCGAACACATTACGCAGCACGATATTCAACACAATCACCAAAAATAGGCTGATGAACAAGAGAGTTGCGAGGTTCTCTAAAAATGAGGTTAACCTATGTATAAGTTTATCCATACTAAACTCCTAAAATACCAAGTTCGGAAACCATAATACCAGTTCAGGCACATAGGTAATCAGCAGCAGAACTCCTATCAGCGCCAGCGTATATGGCCAGATAGCCCTTACTAATACATTGAAAGGGATATTGGCTATCTTGGTTTGAATAAACAGTAGTGCTCCGATAGGCGGTGTCAGCAGGCCGATCATCAAGTTGAGCACTACAATTACGCCAAAGTGAGTGGGGTCTATCCCGAGATTCAAGGCTATCGGCAGTAGTATCGGGAAAAAGATCAGCATAACCGGTACAGCATCCAAAATACAGCCCATCAGTAAAAAGAAGACTGTGGTAAAGGCAAGAAATGCATTTGGACCTAAATTCAGAGTCTCCACCAGCGTGGACAATTGGCCGCCAAGGTGTTCGGAGGCGACAATATACTGATATATACCGACCACCGCAAAAATAATCATAATAGAAGATGAGAAAATTGCAGTATATTTAAAAGTTTCATACAGCTTCTTCCAAGTTATGCTGCGATAAACCACCAATGATAAAAACAACACATATATAATTGTGAGGGCTGATACTTCCACGATTGTTACGAATCCGAACACTACTCCAGAAATTACAAACAGTGGTGCCAACAGTGCCAAAAAAGTATCCTTTAAGACAGTTAGGAACTTGCTAAAAGAGATTTCGTGATCGGCGACCGGATAATTTTTCCGCTTACTGTGTACGGTTGCAACCACCCATAAGATTACCGCCATTAACAGTCCAGGTATCAAGCCTCCGAGAAACAGCCGTCCGATCGATATTCCGCTGATTACACCGATGATAATCATCGGAATACTCGGGGGAATAATCGGTCCGATCACGGCGGAACTGGAATTGATGGAGGCCGCAAAGGTATCCTCATATCCTCGTTTCTTCATAATCGGGTGAAGAACCGAGGAAACCGAGCTTGCATCAGCCACTGCCGATCCCGATACTCCGGCCATTATTACGCTTACCACAATCGAGACATACGCCATACCAGCCCGAAACCGACCTACAAAAAAATCGGCGAAATCGGCCAGCCGTCTGGTTATCCCGGAATGGTTCATCAAATTTCCGGCAAAAATAAAAAACGGAATAGCGAATAAGGTGTTCGAGTCTACACCACCCACTAGTTGAGACATAATTACCCGAAGAGACACATCTCCTCGCAAGAGTATGTAAGCCACACCGCTTACGCCCATGGCTGACCAAATACTGAACCCGAACCCTACTAACAAGAACAGCACGATGAATAACAGGACAATCATTTTTTTGCTCTCCCTCTTATCAGTGGCAGGGGAAGCCTATACTCCCCCTGCCTGCGAACCTACATATTTCTGATCTTTTCGAGCAAACCTTCCGGCCACTTGGTACCGTCCCAGTCGGAGTAAGTTCCCTCAAGTTCCGCCCGAACCGCTTCTAAATCCAGCTCTGGCGGTCGGATTACAGTTATCTCTTCTTCCAGCTTCTCATATGCGGCGTCAAGCCGTTCGTTTGTCAGCTCAGTAACCAACTGACCGGCCTCTTCGCTGGCATTTAACATGATCTCCTGATCTTCTTCCGAAAGGCTGTTCCAGAATTCGGGGTTTATGTAAAACGTTTCAATATCCCGGATATAGTCGGTTTTCATGTAGTAATCCTGCACTTCGTACAGACTGTTATCGGCAACTACGATTGCACCGTTCTCCTGTGCATCTACCGTACCTGTTTTCAGAGCAACATATAGGTCGGAAAACGGAATCTGCTGCGGAAGTGCGCCTAATCCTTTCATCGCGCGAATTACTACCTCACTGGCTGCCGTTCTGATTTTCAACCCTTCAAAATCAGCCGGTTTTCGAATCGGGCGATTGGCTGACAGACCACGAGGTGCTGTATCTCCACCGATATTCATTACCTTAATACCGGTTTTCTCTTCTGCTTCCTCAAACACAGGATCAAAGAAGTCAGCTTTAAGAGCATTCAGCATGTGCTCGTAATCACGATAGAGGAACGGAATGGCGGTAATTTCAAAGGCATCGCCGCCTTCGATAAACCCGTAGGTGTTGATACCTCCGTACACCATCTCCAGGTCACCGGTGTTCACCTGAGTGAACATCTCCTGGATTCCACCCAGCTGACTGTTCGCAAACACATTGATGGTTATGCGGCCGTCGGTTCTTTCCTTCACCAATTCGGCAAACTTGAGCGCACCCTCATGCGTCGGGTGATTAGTCGCCCGAATGTGTCCCAATTTAATGGTGATCTCTTTTTCACCCTGTGCCTCGCTCTGCCCTCCGGCAAAGGCCATAAAGCCCATCACACAGAGCATCACGAATAATGTGAGTAAACGTTTCATATTCTACCTCCAAATATGTTTATTATTGTTGTCGCTTTGCATACATTTTGTTTTACTCTCCCGTCACCTCCTTTGTTATCTGGTTCGTTTATCAAGGATGCTCGCTGCGCCATGCATTCACATCCTTGTAATGGTCATAGAGTCTTTGCTTTACCAGTTGTGTATCATGCGCCTTCAATGCTGATAGTAACTGTCGGTGTAATTCGATAAACTCCTGCATATCGGAAGTATGATATTGGTCGGCAATCGTGAGCATGTACTGGACATCGGAGAACACTCTGATGAGATGGAGCAGCAAATCATTTTCACTCCGTTTGAATAGCGTCAGGTGAAATTCAGTGTGATTCTCGATAAGCTCCTCATCCGTGCAGCCAGCCTCGATTTTCTTTTCCATCGCGGCCACTATTCTGCCGAGCTCGTCTATATTATCATCCGAAAGTACTGCCACAACCTTCTCTATAAAGTAATTTTCTAATGCAATCCGCACATCTATGATTTCACTAAAATCCCGAACGTGAACTTGAATGTTATAGGCCAGATTTTGCAGAATGGCATCGTAATCGAATGCCTTTAGAAACCGGCCTACACCATGCTTCGACTCGATAATTCCGAGCGCCTCCAACGAGCGCAAAGCCTCTCGGATTGACGTCCGGCTTACTCCAATCTGTTCCGAAAGCTCCATTTCGGTCGGAAGAACATCCCCGGCCTTCAATTTAGACTCTAAAATGTAGAGTTTCACCTGTTCCTGGACGCTCTTGTTCAGTTTTGCATTGTTGAGTTGCTTAAACACCATTGATCTCCTTTATCTGGTTTCCCACCACAGTATCATGAAGTGTTATTCGGCTGTCGCCGGAACTGAATGAAAAGCGTAATAAATTTGCCATTTTTCCAGGCTGAGGAGATGGAAGATCACGTCCTTCCGGGGTTCCGGGAAGCGCGAGCAGTCTGGCAGGATTGATAGTGCATAGTTTAATTGCGGCTGCAAGACTGCATCCAGTTGCATTAACAAACTGGGCAATCCCTCGATCCAGGAGATGTCCTGCGCCGGCCAGAAAGTCGGTGCCGGCTAAGCCCAAATGTCCATCGGGATGCACCTCAACGTTAATAGCTCCCCACTTGTACTCTCCGGGTTGCTGCCCGCCCATCGGGCCGACATCACTGACAAGCAGCGTGTTTTCCGGTCCCTTTGCTCTGTAAAAAACCTTGAGAACACTCGGGGGCAAATGAAACCCGTCGGCGATTAGTCCGGCCGACAGCTCATCCGCGGCTAACTGTTCCCAAATATAGTTCTTCAAACGGGGAATAACGGCATGGCTGCCGTTGCCGAGGTGGGTAGACAACCGAGCGCCGTTTGATACGGCTTGCCGTATGGTCTCGGGAGCTGCACCGGTGTGTCCGATCGCTACCACGGTTCCATCCTTAGTCAGATGCCTGATAAACTCCATCGCCCCTTTTCTTTCAGGAGCAATGGTCACTATCTTCAGCAGCCCGTCCGAGGCTTCTTTCCACTGTTCATACTCCTCGGTACTCGGCTCGCGGACGAAGCTTTTATCGTGAGCACCGCGCGGACCATCTTCTTCTGAAACATACGGCCCCTCAAGATGCACTGCCGGAACCGATTTAGCCAGATCTGGATATCTGTTCAATGCATCTTTAAGGACCCGTAGATTCCGCAATATCCTCTTTTGAGAGTTTGAAATTATGGTCGGAACATGACGGGTTGTACCTGTCATACTTAAATAATCTTGAATCTGCAGCACGTCTTCACTGGTGAGCGATTCAGAACTGTAGTCTAAGCCGCGGTATCCGTTTACCTGAAGATCAAATAAGCCGGGTGCAAGGTACGGCTCATCGTCCTTCGCGGAGTAAGGGTTCACCCCGGTCACAATACCGGTATCATCAATCTCAATTTCAAGACCGTCTCCGGTCTCAACCCAGCGACCTCTTATAATCATGCAGTCCCCAACCTCTTATATTTGTATGTTGTATGTTGTATGACATCCTTCTTCTTACATCGTAGCACATATTTTTCAGGAGTCAAGATGGGATCTAAGATTTTTTTTATTTATGCCTGTACTTACCTTTAGTGCCTAAAATCCAGTTCAAACTATAAAAACCCACTGTATGTAGTAGTATTAGGAATGTGCAAAAGAATTTAAGCCACTAGTTAAAAGTTAGTCAACTTTCATCTATTTTAAAACCGATTTTACTTCCACAATCTCCGGTTTTTTAATTGT
>JAIPFV010000023.1 GCA_021736475.1 Spirochaetia bacterium
CATCGGCATTGAACTGTGTTCACGGGAGCGCATACTTGACCTGGAACCGAAGCTTTCAAGCGATGTAGTCGGAGGACTGCATGCCCCCGGAGGCGGAATTATAGAGCCTTACCGTTTTGTGTTTGCCCTGGTCGAATCGGCCCAGCACAACGGTGTGCGGCTAATTACCGATTTTGAGGTAAGCGGGGCCCACCATCGGGAAGGGCTCTTTCAGATAGATTCAGCAGCCGGAGATACTATTTACTCCCGCTATGTAGTGAATGCTGCCGGCCTATATGCCGATCAAATCTCTCAAATTTTCGGTGCCGAAGAGTACCGGATTACTCCCCGTAAGGGGGAGTACTACCTGCTGGACCGTATGACCAAGGCTTGTCCCGGAAAAGTCCTGTTTCCGGTGCCGAACAGCGTTTCGAAGGGAATGCTGGTAATTCCCACTGTTGAGGGCACCGTGTTAGTGGGGCCAACCGCCGAGGACATTCATGAGAAGGACGACCTCTCAACCTCCAGCAGTAAACTTAAATCGATATTCGATTCGGCCAGACAGATGGTACCGAAGGTATCTACCAAGGATGTTATCACCGCTTTCTCGGGCCTGCGGCCGGCACTACCCGAGGGTGACTTTTATATAGAGGCCAGCAGCAAGGTGCCCCACTTTATCCAGGTGGCCGGAATTCAGTCGCCGGGGCTCACCGCCGCACCAGCAATAGGCGAATATGTAAAGGATATTCTGAAAGAGGAAGGGCTCACCCTGCAGGAGCGAAACGACTACGACCCGAATGTACAGAGAGTACCCCGCATCCGGAATAAGAGTGCCTATGACATCGACGAACTAATTAAAGAGAACCGGGCTTACGGAAATATAATCTGCCGCTGCGAGAACATCTCCGAGGCGGAAATCATAGAGGCCATTCGGCGAGGGCACGACACCCTCGATGGAATTAAGTTTTTCACCCGCTCGGGAATGGGACGCTGTCAAGGCGGATTCTGTACCGGTAAGATAATTGAAATAATTATGCGGGAGACTGGAAAAACCTACAGCGAAGTAACAAAGCGCGGAAAACAGAGTACGGTCATTTGGAGATCCTTATGCGAACAGAACAAATAGATGCCCTAGTAATCGGCGGTGGGGCTGCCGGAATGTCTGCAGCCGCAACCATCTCGGCGGCCGATTTTTCCACAGCATTGGTCGAGCGGGAGGATGAGCTGGGAGGCGTGCTTTTGCAGTGTATCCATAACGGATTCGGCTTGCACGAGTTTAAAGAGGAGCTGACCGGCCCTGAATATGCAGAACGCTGGGTTCGCAAAATAGAACAATCCGAGGTAAAAACTTTCTGCGGTACCACAGTAATGGAAATGAACCTTCTGGAAGACGGACGGAAGGAGTGTTTTGGCTACTCTCCTCAGCACGGTGTGATCAAATTTGTCACCCGTACGGTGGTTCTTACCATGGGATGCCGCGAGCGGAACCGCGGAAATGTAATGATTCCCGGTACCCGCCCCGCCGGGGTCTACACCGCCGGCCTTGCCCAGCGCCTGGTGAACATGAACGGCTACATACCCGGAAAAGAGGTAGTAATTGTCGGCTCGGGGGATATCGGGCTTATTATGGCCCGCCGCATGCAGTGGGTCGGCAGCAAGGTTCATGCAGTAGTCGAAATTCAGCCGTACCCCTCCGGTTTAACCCGAAATATTTCTCAGTGTCTGAACGACTTTAAGATCCCCTTATACCTTAGTCATGTGGTTTCTAAAATCTACGGCAAGGAACGGGTTGAAGCGGTCGATATTACCCCGCTAAAAAACGGGGTACCCGACCACGAGCAGACATTTCAGATTAAATGCGATACCTTGCTGCTGTCAGTAGGGCTGATACCGGAAAACGAGCTCTCGAAGCAGGTGGGAATCGAACTGAACCCGCTGACCAATGGACCGACCGTAGACAGCATGCTGATGACCTCGATCGAGGGTGTTTTCTCCGCCGGAAATGTTCTGCATGTGCATGATTTAGTCGACTTTGTCAGTGCGGAGGCCCGTTTAGCCGGGGAGAATGTAATTGATTATCTGAAGGGAGTAAAGCCGGACAGGGAACTTCCCATCAAACCGGGCGCAAATATTCGTTACATCAACCCAACCCGCATCAATCCGGATGTGAACAGCGAAATCTATATGCGGCCTCTGGTGGTCTCTAACAATGCCAGGCTGAAAATAATGGTCAACGGCGAAGTAGTGAAACAACAGAAAAAGCCCCATGTCCAGCCCAGCGAAATGATAAAACTCAAAATCAGCCCTAAATTTTTCAAGGATGTTGAACTTACACCAGATTCAAGAGTGGAGGTAACACTACAGGATGAGCCCTGATAAAAATACAAAAGAGATGATCTGTATTGTCTGCCCGGTCGGCTGTCACCTCCAGGTGACCACCGACGGAGAGGAAGTCAAGGTCACCGGAAACCGCTGCTCCCGGGGCGAGGAATACGCCCGCGAAGAGATGCTGTCCCCTAAGCGGGTAGTAACCGCTACCTGCCGCTTGGAAGACCCGCAGCATCCGCGGCTGCCGGTAAAAACCGATGCGCCCCTGCCCTTTGAGCAGATTGAAGAGCTCCTGGCCGAGGTATATTCCCTTTCGGTAAAGCCTCCGGTAAAGGTAGGTCAGGTATTAATCGAAGACTTTGCTGCAACCGGGGTAAACCTGGTATCCTCCAGGACGATTCAAACTCAGTGAGTGCGGATTTCGAAGTGGGTGGCCGCAAGGTCCGCATACAGTTCGGTACTATGTGCACCCTTGTGCCACCGAATGCGGACTATGTGGTCGGGGCTCGGCAGCAGCTCATAGCTGCCCTCGAAGGCCAGGCATTCGTTTCTGAATTTCATCAGATCGAACAGCCGTTTTACCACCGGCCGCTGCACCTCTGCGGCAATCTCCTCAAGGCTGTAGTTATGGCGGTTTATATTGCGGCCCATCTGGGTTTTCTCTACCAATTCAATATCGTTTTTTCCGGCTAATGCCCCCACATAGTACACCTGCGGAATCCCGGGGGTGAAAAACTGCAGCGCCCTGGCCAACAGATAGGCGTCGTCATCTTCACCCAGGGCCGAGTAATAGGTACAGTTAATTTGATAGACATCAAGATTCTGATACTTGGCGGTGTTGTAAATTCGCTTTACGTTAGCCCCTTTGCTGTACACATTCTCCTTGGTTCGCTCCATTTCCTCTTCCGACATCAAATCGTACACATCGACCACACCTATCCCGTCGTGGGTGTCCAGAGTGGTAAATTGGTTTCGCGGGCAGATAGAAAGCCAGCGCTTCAAATTCCGGGCATCACCATCGTACAAAGCCTGCAGTACCAGCATCGGCAGGGCAAAATCGTACACCGGATACCCGTGCTCGGCAATGCGTTTCTGCATACTGTAGTGCTCATGAACCTCCGGCAGCAGAACTTCCCCGCAATCGCGAATACAACTATGTGCAAAAGAGAGGTGTTCCCACACCTCCGGCTCTACAAAAAAGCAGTTGGTACCGGGTTTTTTGGTGGTGTAGGCAAAGGCGTCCAGTCGAATCATATTCGCACCGTGACCACACAGATTCTGCAGGAACTCACGTATCAGACTTCTAGTACTAGGGCTCTCTAAATCGAGATCAATCTGTTCAAAATCAAAGGTACACCAAATTTTTTCTTGGCTCCCGTCGGCAAACTCGACCTCCAAGTAGGGCGGCCGGGGCTTGCGGGTGTAAATCTTTTCCAAATCCTCGTCGGAGGGTTCCCCCTCCGGCCAAAAATCCTTAAAGCGAATAAACAGACCGGCCCACTTTGACTCATCCTTCTTTTGAAGAAAATCCTGGAAGTACTCGGAACGCCTGGAAATGTGGTTTACCATCATATCTACCATCAGATCATAGTCGCGGGCAATTGCTTCAACATCCTCCCAGCTTCCGAGACGGGGGTCGACCTCGTTGTAGGTTAGTGGAGCAAAACCACGGTCCCCGGAAGATGGGTAAAAGGGAAGCAGATGCACCCCTCCAAACAGGTTGGGCAGGTACTGAGCAAGGGCGGAACGAAGTTCGGTTAAGTTCCCACCTAAACCATCAGCATAAGTAATTAACTGGCAGGCGTTACGGATCGGCATAAAAACCTCTTATCTTATTTTATCTCAAGTCTTTTTATCTCACGTCATTATAAAAGATTGAAGATCTTTTTCAACCTGTGGCCATCGGCCGACTCGACATGCTTTACAAATAGGCTCCATTGAGCCCGCTCACGCCGGTACTCGGCATCTACCTCTCCACGGTCAATTCTGTCCTCAAGATCAAGTAATTCAGCAAGCCCCTGTTCAATTATGTACCCGGCGGCGGACTCATTAGCGTGTATCGCAAACTCACAAGCCTTCAACAGGCTAGCAAATGTAGCCTGAGCCCGGGCCAGCTCACCGGCAAACACACCCGGCATCGGATCTATCTGTTCCTTTACTTCCAGCATGCCGGCCAGCCGCTGAAAAATAATCAGCCGGTACATATCGCCTATAAAACGGGTTGCAGCGGTCTTTTTTTCCGCTCCAGAAACAGCTGATTTGTAATGTGCTATTCGGAGGTCCGGATGAAACACCGCCCGGATGCCATAGGGCAGTCCGGAGAAATAGAACTGCTGGTCCTCTGCCCGCCCAACCCAGGAAAAGGTGAAAGGAAGTGCATGCTGCAATCCATGATTGCTGATTCCATAGCCACCACCTTTTACAACCGGATGGGAAATCCCCGCTTCAAGGGAATTTATGCTGTTATACAGGGCAGTCATACGGCCGTGGGCAAAGGATTTCTGGAAGAACATATTCGGTCCGGTCCAGGTATTGGGTATGGCCACATCCGGAGCTCTCATCGCCTTGGGGTAGCCGAGTTTATCGATATCGGTGCTGTTCATGTACTCACCTTCATTCACCGCCAACTCTACCGCACGACCCTGCCAATCCTCGGCTTCGCCCCCCCAATAGGGGTGACAGAGGGTTTGAAACCAGGTAAGACCGGTTGCCTCATACAAGTTTCGGCTGCGGATCCCCTCATCAGTATCAAGCTTAAATCCGGCTCTGATATTGTGGGTCTTCTCCAATATTAACTGTGAGTATTTTAGAGCATTAAAATGACGTCCGTACTTTCCGAAAACAGAAAAAACCTCCAGAGGATCATCCGTGGCGCCCGCTGACGTGGCGGCTGTGGCGCTGCCCGCTTGCATGGCCCCCGGGGCTTCTCCTAATGATGATAAAAGCTCAGCTTTGAGCCCGCGGACCCGCTCTTCTGTGAGTACCAGTACCTGCAGGTGATGGTACTGCTTCTCCTTCAACAGCCATTCTATCCAGCGGCCGGCCGGTTTATCCAAGCCGGCGTGGGTAACCGAGACCGACAGCAGTACCGGAATCCGATAGTCGGCAGGCAGAACTCCCTGCTGCTTCTCGAAAGCCGCATCGCCTTCCAGCTCCTGCAGGCAGGATACCAGCTCGTGATGGCTATCTTCTTCATACAATGGTACCGGGTGATCGTAATCGGCTACCTTCTCGCCGGGTTTTGTGCGCAGTTCTTTTACCAGGCTTTTAAATTGAGCAGGAAGCCCCTTCAGCTCGGCGGCACTCTCCTCCGGAAGGGTGTACAAAGCGTTCAGCTGCAGCACTACTTCCGTGGCTTTGATAGGCTCAGGATTCGCGCGCAGGTTGCTAAGCTTCCAGCGGGGCAGAATTTCACGGTCATCGAGCTCGAGTTCGGGCATCCAGACCTTGGATATCGCCTCGGCCAGTAGTTCCTGATTCACTCCGCTTTCAAACAGTTCCAGCACCCCATCGACCTTTTCGGCCTGTTCCGGCCGGGAGTAATAACGCAGAAAATTTTCCACTCCCCGCCGCAGGAACTCTTCAAGAGGAGTTTCGGCCCGATTTTCCTGATACCGATACGAACCGCCGGCGATAGTGCGCATTAGGTCGATCACTGGACGCAGCTGTGCAGATGCTGCAGCCTTGTCAAGTGATATCCGAGACAGACCGCGCTGCTGCGAAGTGCCGATAATTGCCTCAGTGGTAAATGCCAACAGGCGCCCCGCTTTTCCAAACCTATTCATTCCGCCCTCCCCCTCTCCTATTTTTTTAAGCAAGTTTAGATTTAAGTTTACATTAAAAAAGAGGTTAGGCCCTCGATGCTAAAAAGTCAACAATACAAGCAGTTATCCCAGGGCACAAGTACACCGGTAAGCAGCGGTGAAGCGGATGACCGATCAAAAAAACGTTTCCCATAACAATTATTTTGTTAAATAAGTGAATTTTCCTGCATTTCCACCTGAAACAGCCATTCAATTGATTTTCAAATTGCATATTTTACCGTTATAGTGGTTGGTGATATGAAGTATATATCAGTTGCCAAAGCCATCGATCAAGATGAGAGACTCATTTCCCTGCTGGCACAGGAAGAAGAACCGGTGCTGTGCGTAAATGAGGATGCATCCAAGCAAAAAAAAATAAGTTTTCGAGCCCTTTACGATAACAACCGGCAGTTCTGGGACACCCCTACCACCTCCTGGAACTATCTGCTGCCCGTACTGCGAGTCAGAGACCTCCTGGCTGCCCTCCGGGAGAACCCGGACAACTACCACTTTTATACTTCTACTCATGATGGAGACTCCCAAACGGTGACTTCCGACACAACAGACAAAACAGATGGAGGCAGAATAGAAATTGTTCAAGTAAGCATACCGCCAAACTTCGGCTCCCACTACAGCAGCATTCAGTCAATGCCAAAGGATGGAAAGCTTGAGCTTATTGATGAGCACAACAATTCATTAAAGGAGCTTCTGAGTCAGGAAGAGCGGAGTATAGAGGCAGTCTCTGATGCATTGAATAAATCTGCCACCGACGTATCTCTGATTAATAAAAGCATTCTCGAGAAGGCCCTGGAGATGAGCAACGAAGAGGCCCAGGTGTTTTCTCAGGAACTGGTTGATAAAACCCGTGAAATGGTGCGCAGCTCGACCACTTTGATCGATGAAACGGTACTGCAGGATGAAATGTTCGATGCCCTGGTATCTACCTCCAACGGGACCGTTGTCCAGCATATGACCCGCACTTACGTGCGGAGTGTCTCCTTTCTTATGTTTTACAATAAGAAGATCCTTAACTCCAGCCTGCCGAATCGACTTCGCATCATTTTTAGAAAGCGTTATCATTCTTATTACAAACAACTGTTGCCGCATCTGCACCCGGATGATGTGGTCCTTGAACGGGTTTTCCATTCAGGGATGCAGGCTATTTCAACCCAACAAATACACAATTTTGCCACCGGCTTTCTGCTGCATGATATCGGTAAAACAAAAGATATTGATTACCATGAGGGAACTGAAGCCTATGACCGCGAGAAGATTGTTGACCATGTGCGTCAGGGGTATTTGGCGGTGGTCAATAAGACTGCCTATCCAGTTGAATCAGGAATTATTACAGGCTACCATCATGAGTACTACGGCCACCCTAGCGGCTACGGCTTTTTCCGGGCCCAATACAGCAAACATTTGAAACAGCATCCCCGTCAACATTATAACTATCTGATTAGTTTCACAGTAAAACCGGTACTCTCTTTTCAAACCATGGCCTTCTTCCCCGCCAAATTACTGGAGATAATCGATGTGTTCGACGCCCTTACCGATCCCAATCGAGTATACAAAAAGCCGCTCACTACTGAAGAGGCCTTAGATTTAATGCAAAAGCAGTTCGTGGAGGAGAACCTTAAATTGGATCCGATTCTGCTGGATCTTTTCATGGAATACCAGAGGTCTGCCTAAGCTCTCAGACCTTCCCTGTACAGCATTACCGCTGTCATTTACGCTTTCTCTGGAATTTTTAACAAAACTTGACTACAATTACTTTTTAACAAGAGGACTATACATGAACTATATATGCTTAGCAGCAGGCAAGGGCACCCGTTTTAACGGGCTTGGGGTGTATCTGCAAAAATGCATGTACCCCATCGGCGGTATTCCTTTTCTCCGCTTTTCGATTGAAAACCTTATCTCTTCATCGGTGTTTGATGAACAGAGCGACTCAATTACCCTGGTAGTCGGCCACCTGTCCCATCAGATCAAAGCATACTTTGGTACGTCATTTAAGGGTGCCCGCATACGCTATGTGGAGCAAGGGGAGGCCTCCGGCACCGGTCACGCGGTACTCCAAGCCTATCGCAGCGTCCCTTTTAGTGAGTGGGCACTAGTCTGGCTGGCCGACGGATATGTTCCGACCCACATATTCGAACAGGTGACCCGTTCCCCCTCCAATGCAGCCCTCACAGTTGCATCGCATGTATGCGAGCATGCTCACGGTGAGCGAGTTTCGATTAACTCTGAAAAAACTCACATTACCCGGGCATGGCAGGGAAAAAGTGAATATGTGGACATAGGGGTGTGGAAAGTACCCGTTTCAATTATGGATGCAATGCTCAGCCATAAAACCGACGAGCACCGCTATTTACCAGTTGTAGAAGAGGCCCTTCAGGAAGGTTTGATAGTCGATGCAGTGCGGGCTGAAGAATGGGTCCACCTGGGCGGGACCGAGCCAAGCGTGATAGCTAATTTAAAGGCAGTCACAACCCGCTTACTGGAAGAAGTCAAAGATTCGGAGCGTACATGAAAATTTTATACGGAATTCAAACTACCGGCCACGGTCACATTGTTCGCGGCCGGGCAATGGTGAAGGAACTTATCAGACAGGGACACTCTGTACACATAATTTTAAGCGGACCACCCCTTAAAGACAACTGGATTCCCGACTATTTTGAAAACTACGAACACCTCAAAGGGCTGACCTACGTCATTGAAAACGGAAGAATCAACATACCCAAAACTGCCAAAATACTGGATGTGACCCAGTTTATCCACGACATAGTCAAATATGAGCCTAAGGACTATGACCTGGTTGTCACCGATTATGAACCTATTTCCTCCCGGTTTGCACAGCTGAATAAAATTCCGAGTATTGGAATCGGCCACCTCTACGCCTTTGTCCATAAAGTACCTATGCCGACGGTACCTAACCCCTTCCATATACTCATTATGCGCTATTTTGCTCCGGCAAATTATCCCATTGGTCTGCACTGGCACCATTTTAACGCCCCTATTCTTCCACCGACTATCCCGCCGGATGTGCATAACGCCGATTCAATTCGGAAAAATAAAATTATTGTCTACCTTCATTTTGAAGCAATGCAAGATATCATAGATCTGTGCTCCCCCTTTCCGGAGTATGAGTTTTATGTGTACTATCCGGTCGATGAACCTTTTGACCGGGGGAATATACACGTCCGTCCCCTCAGTCGTGATAACTTCCAGCGGGACTTGAGCGATTCGGCGGGAGTAATTGCCAACAGCGGCTTTTCACTCTCCAGCGAAGCAATCCACTTGGGGAAAAAGCTGCTCGCAAAACCGGTGGCCCACCAGACAGAACAAGAGGCCAATGCCAGCGCTTTACAGGAACTCAATCTCGGACGGGTGATGAAAGAACTAGACAGGGACATAGTAGATCAGTGGCTTAACGACCCTTCACCGGAGCCGGCCGGGTACCCCGACTCTTTTGTCGAAATTGCCGAATGGATCGGAAGAGGAAACTGGGAGAATACCAATGAGTTAGTGGAGGGGCTCTGGGCACAGACGAACCATATGCCCAGGTTTGAGCCGAAAAAGCTCCTCCCCTAAGCCCCCTAAGGAAGGAAGGCAATAATGTTCAGTGTATCTAAAGTTCTTACTTTTTTGCTTCTTCCTCCCGGCATATTTTTAGCAGTCAGCCTCACGGCACTACTGTTATTGCTTCTCTCCCTTAGGCAAGAAAAAAGGAAAACAGGTACGGCAAGCCGTAAAGCCGGCTCTCGCCTCACCCGCATCGCTACAATTCTGATGGCTCTGCTTGCGGCCGGGCTATATACCCTCTCCATCGAACCGGTGTCGGAATTGCTGCTGCGCCCGCTGGAGCAGGCGCAGCCCCCGCTGCTGCTTGGCCCCGCCACACCCGGCGCCCAATATATGGATATAGATTCTGTACAGGCAGATGCGATTGTGGTACTGAGCGGCGGCACGGTTACCCGCTCCCCCGAGGAAGGAGGCCGGGCCGCCCCCGGCGCAGAGACCCTCAAACGGCTGAGCTTCGGCTATCGCATCCACCGGGCTTCCGGACTCCCGCTTATCTCCACCGGCGGCACCCCGCTCTCCGCAGGGGCCGATGAAACTTTTCCTCTGCCCTCCGCCGGGGCAGCCATGGGCCGCTACCTGATAGCCCTTGGTGCCGACCCGGAGGCTGTATTCACCGAGGAAACCAGCCGCAACACCCTTGAAAACGCCGCTCTGGTGGCCGAAAAATACGACCACCAAAAGGTAATTCTGGTCACCTCGGCCTACCACATGCCCCGCAGTGTGTGGATTTTCAAGCAGATGGGGTTTCAAGTCGTGCCAGCCCCCACGGATTACAAAATTGATGGGGACGGATACAACCCCTGGAGCTTCTTTCCGAGCATGGATTCCCTCCACGACTCCTACCGGGCGCTGCACGAATACGCGGGTATTGTGTATTACCTTTGGCAACATGAGGAATAAATATAAAAAAAAAGGTTGACGCATACCCGATTAAATGACAAGAATATATACGAACAGGAGGATAATGTATGAAAAGAGAAACATGGGGAAGTAGAGCAGGCTTTATAATGGCTGCTGTCGGCTCTGCTATCGGTTTAGGAAACATCTGGCGGTTCCCCTATATGGCATTTGAAAACGGTGGTGGTGCATTTCTCATCCCGTATTTCTTTGCCCTGGTAACCGCAGGTATCCCGATCCTGATACTGGAGTTTTCCCTCGGACACAAAAGCAAGGGCAGTGCGCCTCTTACTTTTGCTAAACTGAACAAGGGTTGGGAATGGCTCGGCTGGTGGCAGGTGCTTATCAGTTTTGTCATTGCGGTCTACTACGTGGTAATTATCGGATGGGCAATTAGCTACATCGGTTATTCCTTCACAATGGCATGGGGCGACGACACAACCGCCTTTTTTGTCGGCGACTTTTTAGGATTAACCGACGGACCCTTCCAGCTGGGCGGTTTTAGAGGCATTATTGTAGCAACCACCGTCCTGGCATGGCTGATTAGTTTTGTTGTGCTGTATGGTGGTGTAAAGGCAGGTATCGAAAAGGCCAACAAGATTTTTATGCCCCTGCTAATCGTCATTCTGCTGATCGTTATGATCCGCGGAATCACTCTGCCGGGCGCTGCCGACGGTCTTGAAATGCTCTTTAAACCGGACTTCAGCAAGATCTTAGACGGTCGAGTGTGGGTCGCGGCATATGGACAGATATTCTTTACCCTGAGTATCGCCTTTGCCATTATGATCACCTACTCCAGCTATCTGCCGAAGAAGTCGGACATCATCAATAACGCCTTCATGACCGGACTTCTGAACTGCGGTTTTTCCGTACTTTCCGGTATCGCAGTATTCAGTATTCTCGGTTATATGATGCATACCGGCGGCGGAGAGCTTCCGGACAGCCTCAGCGGTGTATTTCTGGCCTTTGCCACTATCCCGCAGGCTATCAATCAGCTCCCTGCACTGCAGGTGGTAATCGGCGTGCTGTTCTTCCTCTCACTGACCTTTGCCGGACTCTCATCATTCATCTCGATCAATGAGGTACTGGTAGCTTCGTTCTCCGACAAACTGAATCTACCCCGCCGCAAGGTAGTACTCTGGTACACCATAATCGCGGGCTTGGTTAGTTTGATTTTTACCACCGGCGCCGGTCTGTATGTCCTGGACATCGCCGACCGTTTCGTCAACAGCTTCGGCGTTGCCATGTCCGGTCTGGTAGAAGTTATAGTTATCGGCTGGATGTTCAAGCTGGTCACCCTGCGTGAACACTTTGAGCCTATCTCCGACTTCAACGTCGGCAAATGGTGGGAATTCACCGTTAAAATTATCACTCCAGTGGTACTAGGTATCACCGCTATTCAGAACTTCTACCAAGAGTTCACTACGCCCTACGGCGGATACGGTGTTGGTCCTCTCATCGCTTATGGATGGGCAGTTGCATTAGGCATACTCATCATCGGCATCATCCTGGGTAAATCAAAATGGTCGGATCCCAGCATGCTGGAAATGACCCCAGAAGACGAGTAGGAGGTAAGATTATGTCAGGTGGAGCAATAGCTTTTATGATTTTCGGAATCCTTCTCACTTGGGGAGGAGCTGCAGTATGCATCTCAATTGCCATGCGCAAGCGGGATGTCTAAGCTCAGTATTTAATTTCAGAACAGTAAGTTCAGACCGGGCTCTTAGGAGTCCGGTCTTTTTTTTGGTGCTTTTTTTATGCAAATGCACTCTTACAGACGGCCGCCTGTAAGCTCAGGGCGGCGGGTCGGGCTATTCCAAACCCGAGTCAGATCTTATTCCAGGGTAAAGCGGATCTTAAAACACTTCTGCTGCGACTGGCCGGCCTCAATCTCGAACTCTCCATTTAACTGCCGGGACAGGCCGCTAATCAGAGAATGACCGATGCTCAAACTCTTCTTGTCGTAGTCCAAAGGTAAGTCGATCCCGTCATCACATACGCGCAGCTCATACTGTTTCTGCCCCGTAGATATCAGCTGTACCCACACATGACCGTGCCCGTCACCGGGAAAAGCGTACTTTAGGGCATTGGTCAACAGTTCGCTGAAGATCATTCCCAGGGGAATCACCACTTTTACCGGCAGCCAGAGGGCGTCGTCCCCTTTGAAGGACAGAACAATTTTTTCCCGTTTGGCTCCGTCAGCCTCCAGAATGCCCTGTCCCAGTTCCTGCAGATACGAGCCGGCCTCCACCGCCTTATCCTGGGAGCTGCTGTAGAGCATCTCATGGACCAAGCCAACCGCCCGGATACGCCCCTTGACCTTGCTCAGAATTTCAGCAGCCTCCTCAGCTTGGGGCGGTTTCTCGTCGACAGACTGCTCCGATTGCTCCTGCAATGAACCAAGCTCAAGGTTCAGCATACTATCCAGCATTGTCAGGTTATTCTTCACCCGGTGGTTAATCTCCCGTACAAAGGCCTTCTCCTTCTCGACCTTCTGCTGCAGTAGCTGTTTTTCCTGCTGTTCAACAGTAATGTCCCGGGCAATTCCGACTGTTTTGTTCAGGGTGCCGTAGGGGTCCCGTACCGGAAACATCTGAGACCGAATCCAGCGCTCGTTACCTTCGCCGTCGAACAGGCGATACTCAACCGTCCCCGTTTCCTGCCGAGAGTTCAGTTTCTCCATAAACGCTTCCACCCTGCTCCTATCCTCGGGGTGGACCCGCTGCAGCCACACGCGTGGATCCCCCTGCAGCCCCTCGGCGGTCACCTGAAACAGCCTCTCACAGGCCGGGTTCAGGTACAGGGTCCGTTGCGGGTCGATCTCCTCCAGCCAGGCCGCCTCTCCGATATTTTCTATAATTGTGCGGAACATATAGCTGTGTTGGTCAAGTTCTGCCTGCAGTATCTTTTGCTCGGTTATATCGTGTCCAACCCCCAGGGTTCCCATAAACTCACTTTCCCCGGTGCGGCCGCTGTACAGGCCCTCAGCGTCTATTAAGAGCACAGGTTCGGCCGGAAGGGAGCGGTTGTGCAGACTAAAAAACACGGTGTGATTATTGCCCGTCCGCAGCCGTACCTCGAATTTGCGGGTGCGGCGGCTGCCGGTGCGCCGCTCCGCCAGCTTCCATTTGGCCTTCTCCCGGTCGGCATGGTGCACTATATCCAGTATATGCCGTCCAATCAGCTTTTCACGCTCGTATCCGTAGCGCGTCACCGCCTGGTTAATAAACTCAATCCGACCATCTCTGTCTAAATGATAGATTATATCGGGCATTCTGTCGGTTGCCTGCAGGAGGGAGTCGTAGGCGGGATGGCTCGCCCGCTTATCATCGCCGCAAATGCTGAGCAGCTTTAACACAGTATCCTGTTCGGCATACACCCGCTGCAGACATAACGAGAGCATCGCCCCTAAAGTCTCCAACTCGTTACAGTTCTCCAGCTCCTGTTTTTGTCCGCAAATAAACACTAAATCGGCAATCGGCCCGTTGTAGTCATGCAAGGCCAACACATAGGCCTTGCCCAATTTAAAAAGCTTGGCTGCCTGTTTACAGACTTTTTCAGGAATTTGATTACCCGCCAGACTACACAGGCCGTCAAACTCGACAATCCCCTCGGTCTCAAAGGTCGCTTTGATATGCGGATCGACGGTATATGCAGCCCCGGTCAGGGAAAAACCAAATAGTTTTCCCGCTTTTTCTATAGGCTCCCTTACCCCGGCAATAGCCCGGGTGGTAGTGTGCTCACCATAATCCGAGACTTCGTTCAGAGCAACAAAACGGGCTCCGCTTAAGGTCCTAAAAACCTCGGCAGTCGCCACGTAATCAATCGAGCGGCGACTACACCTGGATAAATCCCGGGCGGCCTTGCGCATAAAATCCTGTGTATGTTCCATCCTTTTAGAATCCATACTCCAATTTTCGCGGCTCCCTGGGCCAATGTAAATACCGGCAAACTGAGATTCCCACAGTAATCACAGCAAATTCAGTTTTTTTAACTTCGGGCGGATTACGAAGGTACAGTAGCCGGCATAGGGGTGCTTTTCAAAGTAATGGCGATGATACTCTTCGGCGGCATAAAAAGTATCCAGAGGTTTCACCTCGGTCACCACAGGGCTCTCAAAATAGCCCGATTCCTCCAAAGCCTGTTTTGACTCCTCCGCCGTTTTCCGTTGCTGGTCATTATGATACAGGATAATTGAGCGGTACTGGGTGCCTACGTCCGCCCCCTGGCGGTTAACCGTGGTCGGGTCGTGGGCCCTCCAAAAGGCATCCAAGATATCCCGATAACTCAGCTTTTCCGGATCAAAGCTAATCTGGGCAACCTCGGCATGGCCAGTAGTCCCGGTGCTCACACTTTCATAACTTGGCGCATCGGTAGTGCCCCCGGCATAGCCGGGTACCACCGATTCTACCCCATCTATACGCTCGAAAATTGCCTCTACACACCAAAAGCATCCGCCCCCGAGGGTTGCGTATTCACGCTTATCTTTACTATTCGTACTATCTACTGCCATAAAACACTCCCTTTATATCTAAAATACAAAATTTATTCAGGGTCGGCAGTATTTACTTTACTAATTTACTAATATTCCCCATTGAATTTCCCAGGCGGGCTAATATCCGGCTTCAATATCGGCCTCGAACAGCAGTGAACCGTCGCTTACAAAGCGGCGTAAATTCTCGCACGCCTGTTCTATTCCCTTTCTGGCCGATTTGGCGGTAAAACCGGCGGCGTGGGGCGAGAGCACCACAGAATCCATCCGGTGAATAGGATATTGTGAGGGGGCTCCCTCGGTTCCCTCCTGGGGATAGTTGTACCAGCAGTCGATAGCCGCCCCACCCAGACTTCCAGACTTTAATGCTTCGTACAGAGCCGTCTCGTCTACAATCGAACCCCGGCCGACATTTACCAGCAGCTTGTCCTGCATGCGCTCCAATTCTTCCCTGCCCAGCAGTGTCTTGGTTGAATCGGTAGCTGGTAGAGCTACCACCAGCAGATCGCACTGATCAATTGCCTCGTCTATTGAGTAGACCATCAAATCGAAGCCCTGCGGGGGTTCCTGAACCGGGGTGCGTTTGTATCCGATTGTCTTTACCCGAAACGCCTTTAACAGCTGGGCGGTATACTTGCCTATCTCTCCGGTACCCAAAATAGCGGCTGTCTTGCCGTCTATCGAATCCCAGGTATCATCCAAGCCCTTTCCTACCCAGAAGCCGTGCCAGCGCTCTTCACGCAAATCGTTGTGGAACTCTATAATGCGGCCGTAATAGGCCAGAATCATCGCTACTGTTCGCTCGGCCACATAGAAGGCGTTCCCGTGGGAGTTGGCCACCCTCACCCCACGCTCACGCAGCAGATCAAAGGGCAGGTGGTTTACCCCTGTGAAGGGAACAATTACCAAAGACAGTTTTTCCGCCCGCTGAAAAACCTCCCGGGCTATTTTACCGCCGATAATTACATCGGCCTCCGGAATATGCCTGTCCGCCTGGTTTAGGTCGGTGATAATTTCTAGGCTCGGAAACTCCTCCTGTATTGGGTATAGAAACTCCCTCCAGATCCGATTTACCTTTTGATAAAATACAACTTTCATAGGTCCTCCTACTAAATTTTGCGGTTATTTATGAAGCAGCGGCAGCTGCAGCGGCTATTCGGCGGGTGCGCTGTTGGTCGTACCTGAAAAGAAGAAAAAACATCAGTGCATTTACCCCGGCCACCAGCCCGGTAATTCTCCACATTCCGTCAAGACCGATTGAGCCGATGGCAAAACCGGATACATAGGGCCCGATGGTAAAACCCAAGCCGAAGATCAGACTCAACAGCCCGTTAAAACGCCCCCGGTGGGTTATGGGAGTGTGATTGGCAATGAATACACTCAAATTTGTCACTAAAATTATCTCGCCGATTGTCCACAACACAGTAGAGACCAGGAACAGGGGAAAACTCTCGACAAAAAAGAGTATCCCGAAGCCTATCATAAAAAACAGGGAGGCATACACCATATTGTTCAGAGGCTTAAACCGGCCAAAGATAAACAAGACCCCGGTGGTAGCTATCAGCACTACCACCGCGTTCAGGGACATAATGGTGCCGAACAACTCCGCCCCGCGCTCGCCCCATAGGGAGGACAAGTGCAGGGGAATCGTAAAAGCGTGCTGACTGTAGATAAAGTTGCTTATAATTCCCAAGGGTGCAAACAGTAACAACACCGGCCGCCGCAGCAGGGCCCGGAACATAGAACCACCCTCGGCCTGCTCCAGGTGGAAATCCCCCTCCAGACTCTGGGAGATTTCTGCACTGGAGGGTTTTGTCTCCGGTACCCACAACAGCACTAGGCTGAAGGCCACCAGGGTAGTAAGAGCATCTCCCCAAAAAATCCAGTGAAGATAGTTTCGAAACAAGAAACCGGCGATTAGAGGACCAATAGCCACACCCATATTCGTGCCCAGGTAGAGCAGCGAAAATGCCCGCTGTCGTAGAGGACTGGCGGTTATATCGGCCACAATTGAGTTTACCACCGGGCGCACCGCTCCCATGGCTCCGGCGGCACATATCAGTACCCAGGCAATGGCGATGGTCGGCTCGAGAAAACCACAGATTCCCACCGACACTGTGGACATAAGCTGCAGGCCCAAAATCATACGCCTGCGGCCGAAGAGGTCGGTTAAGCTGCCCCCTAAAATGCCTCCGGCCATCGAGGAGCCCGCCGAAAGCATGACAAACATGCCCGCAGTTTCCGTGGGCATACCGAGAATCTGAGTCAAATACAGGGTAAGGAACAGCTTTACAAAATCGCCCATACGGTTGACGGTGCGGGCAAAGAAGAGGATATAGACCGGCTTTGAAAGCCCACCGTAGTTGCGCTGCCAGGCTCGCTGCAGTCCGGCGGGGAACTTTATAGTTTTCACTTTGCTCTTACCCTTTGATTACTGCCAGTGGGGAGAGCTCGACCAATATCTTAACCAGATCCCGCTGATGCTCCATTACATCGGAGATGTTCTTATAAGCCCCCGCCGCCTCGTCCAGATCTTTGCTGCTGCGGAGGTTGTGAAGTATACCCTGACGGTCCATCCGGCTACGCTCTTTCTGCAGATCGAGGCTGCGCTGGGCAGCCTTCCGCCCCATCACCCGGCCGGCACCGTGGGAACAGGAGCAAAAGCTCTCCGGATTACCAAGCCCTTCAACGATATAGCTGTGGGTCCCCTGGCTCCCCGGAACTATGCCGCGCTGCCCCTTGCGGGCGGAGGTTGCCCCCTTGCGGTGAACTACCACCTCCCGACCGAAGTGCTGCTCTAGGGCGGCAAAATTGTGGTGAATGTTTACTTCCTCGCCAAAGCTCACCCGCGGATAGTAACGCTTTAGCACCGACTGCACCGTGTGCAGCATATGGGCCCGGGAGGCGGCGGCAAACTCCTGGGCAAACTGCATTGAGGCAAAATACTCATTTGCCGTGGGACTGCCTAAAAACAGCGGTGCCAGCTGGATATCCGGCAGCTTCTCCTTCAGCTCTTTATTCAACTGGTCCTTGGCCCGGCGGTAGTATTCCTTGGCAATGGTGTAGCCGAAGTTACGGCTGCCCGAGTGCAGCATTATCCACACCCGCCCGTCGCTGCCCTGCTGCAGCTCGATAAAGTGGTTCCCCCCGCCGAGGGTGCCCAGTTGATAGCGGGCAGAATCAAGCTCCTGCTGCACTACCTTTGTAGGGGGGGCTTCGTCAAAACCTTCCCACTGCTGCTGAGTTTTGTGGTGCTTAAAGCCCACCGGTATGAGCGAACGCAGCTCATCCACTATTTTCTGCAGTTTGTCGTGGGAAATTCCCTCCAGGGAGGTCTGTACCGCATTCATGCCGCAGCCGATATCCACTCCCACCGCGTTAGGGATTACCGCATCCGTGGTTGCCAACACCCCGCCGATAGGCATGCCGAAGCCCTGGTGGGCATCGGGCATAATCGCAACGTGGTGATAGGCATAGGGTAAATTAGCTATATTTTTGGCTTGGGCCAGGGCGCCCTCTTCAAGTGTGTCGAGCCACAGCTTGATGGGCACCCCTTCCGTACGTATCTCAAACATTTCCTATAGTGGCTACCATAACCGCCTTAATTGTATGCATCCGATTTTCCGCCTCGTCAAAGACCACTGAGTGGCGGCTGCGGAAAACTTCATCGGATACTTCCATCTCCTGCAATCCAAACTTCTCCTGGATTTCCTTGCCAATGCTGGTTTCAGTATCATGAAAGGCGGGCAAGCAGTGCATAAAGACCACATCGTTGTTGCCGGTTTGCTTCAGCATGCTCATGTCCACCCGATACTTTTCAAGCAGTTTTATTCGCTGTGCAAACTGCTCTTCCTCACCCATCGAGACCCATACGTCGGTATACAGCACGTCCGCCTCTTTTACCCCGAGGGCAATGTCGTCGGTAAACTCTATCGAGGCCCCCGATTCTTTGGCCACCTTCTGCATTTCGTCGACCAGCTCTTTGTCCGGCAGTAGCTCCGCAGGGGCTATTCCGACAAACTGCATCCCCAGTTTCGCAGCCCCTATCATGAGGGAGCGGCCCATATTATTACGGGCATCACCGATAAACACAAATTTCACCTTATTCAAAGGTTTGTTCACCGATTCACGGACCGTCAAAAAGTCGGCTAGTATCTGGGTCGGGTGATACTGGTCGGTCAAACCGTTCCATACCGGCACCCCGGAGTACTTAGCCAACATCTCCACCGTTTCCTGCTTAAAGCCGCGGAACTCGATTCCATCGTAGTATCGTCCCAGCACTCTGGCAGTATCCTCGACGGACTCCTTCTTCCCCATTTGACTGTTGGTTAGAAAGGTAACCTTCGCTCCCTCATCATAGGCCGCCACCTCAAAGGCACAGCGGGTTCTGGTAGAAGCCTTTTCAAACAGCAGTACAATGTTCTTTCCATCTAACAGATTCCCTTTCAATCCGGCCCGTTTTTTCCGTTTAAGGTCCTCTGATAGGTCCAGTAGATACAGAATTTCCTCTCGGCTATAGTCCTTCAAGCTTAATAGACTGCGCCGCTTCAAATTTACCGGCATATTCAACCTCCTAATATCTATATTGAGTCTCTATATTGAGTCCCGCAGCAGCGGCATACTCATACAGCGCGGACCGCCGCGTCCGCGCACCAGTTCGGACCCTTCAATCTCCACCACCTCAATACCATTTTCTCGGAGCGTCTTGTTCGAGGCGGTATTGCGATCATAGGTCATTACCTTCCCCGGTGCTAAGGCCAGGGTATTGGTGCTGTCGTTCCACTGCTCCCGGGCAGCGGTTAAATCATCATCTCCTCCACTCTCGATCAATCGTACCGCCGAAAGCTGCAATGCATCCTTCAAGGCCTCTTCCAAACTGTCGAGGGGATGGACCAGCACTACCCCGCCGCTTCCCGGTTCCAACTTAAACACCGAGACTTTTCGGCGAATTTCAGGAAAAACAGAAAAAGCATCGTAGTCTACCATGGTAAACACAGTATCAAGGTGCATATATTCCCGCCGGAAGGGTATCTGGATTACCAGCACCTGGCTGTAGCCTCCTGCAAACAGGCGCTGGGCCAAACGTTCAATACCTTCGGTACTGGTTCGCTGGCTGCAGCCGACCGCCACCGTATGGGCATTTAACACAAGGATATCTCCACCCTCTATAGTATCAAGGTCGGAATAATGATACCACAGGGTCAACGGGCTATCATTAAATTTCGGATGGTGCCGATAGATGGCAGATAGTAGACGGGTCTCCCGCATCCTGGCCGGAGCTTTCATTGCATTTATTGCGAGACCGGTTCCTATAAGCGCCCCCGGATCGCGGGCAAAATAGAGGTTGGTCAGGGGGTTAATATAGAAGGGGTGGGCATCCTTTATAAAATGAGCTAAGCGGCTCCCGTCGGCGGGATGAAGGTCTTGCTTGCGCAGTCCGGTTATCATCACATCGACAAACTGAGGCCCCTCCAGAGCTTCCAGGTACTTCACAAGGTCGTGCCTGAGCATCTGATCACCAATCCGGCATTCGGCAACCACCTCTTCGGTCAGCTCATTACGGACCTCCGGCTGCCGGCAGACATCCTCCAGCAGGTCGCGGTAGTACCATACCTCTGCCCCGTGGCTGCGGAGAGCCTCTGCAAAGGCATCATGCTCTTCCTGAATCTTTTTTAACCACGGAATGTCCTCAAACAGCATCTCCAGCAAGTAGCGCGGGGTAAGCTGCTCAAGCTCGCTTCCCGGCCGATGCAGCAATACCCGTTTCAAGCTTCCTATCTCTGATTGAACTTCATATTTCATACCCCATTTATACACCTTTTGCCCGTTAATTGCGACCTTTACGCGACTTTTATAATAATGCAGTTTTCGGCGGTTTTCAGCACCAGGACTTGAAGAAAAGCAAAAGCTGCACTACCTTCTTACACATGAAAAGAATAATACCTATACTCTCTGTTGCACTCTTATTAGTTCCATTGGCTGCGTCGGCGGAGCAGCCCGATTTCTCCGATACCCTCGCTTCCATGGAGGCACTGTTCACCTCGGATACCCTGTCGCAGCTTGAGGATAACCGCAGCGAAGGAAAGGCAGGTTTCAACCGCTTTTTTACTTCCGACGGCCGGGCGACCCACCTTCCGGGAGTAGATATTGCGGGAGACCTCATCCAATCGGCGTATTCGGTCGATTATGCCGTCGGGGTTGAATCTCTGTACCTGATTCCCTGGCAGGATATAAGCCCTAGGCTCACTACGCTGCCCCGGGAGGAGTTTCGTCTGGAAATATACAACATCCTCCGTAAAATCAGCAGTCTGGAAGGCATTAAATATTATTCAGCCTCCCGCGAGCGGATGCGCACGCTCTTCGCTGAAAGCTGGGCTATCAATAATCCTGACGACCAAAAGAAGATCGACGATCCCCTGGTTCGCAGCATTCCGGAAGAGGATACCATCTATATCCAGCAAAAGGACCTTACCTTCGGGAAAAATATTTCCAAGGTTCATTACCAGAGTTCAGGTGACTACTTCCGCATGAACATTGTAAATCTCACCACTATGACCTACATGTTCTTCCCGGTAGTTGGAAAGGAGAACATGTCGATGCAGTTGTTAATTGTACCCGTACAGGAGGGAATTGCCTTCTACGGCCTTAATACGGTGGATGTAATGAAGCTCAAGATATTCTACGATAAAATGCGCGACTCATTCACCAATAGAATGGTCGCGCTGTACAATTGGTTTCTTACTGAGCTGCAGTAAACTCTAAATTAAACTCTAACACTCACTGTGGCCACAGGAGTGACACTTTTTGCAGCCCTCGATAAACATAAAGGTAGCATTACCACAAACCGGACATATATCGGCTGTCGGCTCGTTGAATGAAAGGGAGAACTGCTTCTTTTCGTTCTCCTCCTCTTCATCGGGCAGTACCGGATAATTGTAATCCTCTTGATGGTCCTTTCCGATGTGTTCTTCGATCGCTTGAGCTATGGCGTCGGGCAGGCTCATTACCCGGTTTTTCCCGAAACCCCGCTGCCGTCCGCTGCCGATACTGCGCAGCTGGGCAATGATATTCTCTGCACGCTCTTCCGGGTTCATCGGGCTCGGCATCCGCAGAATAAGGCTAATTAAGCGCCCCAGTCCCTCGGCATCCGCCGAAACGTCAGAACCGACTTTAGCTACATTGATAAAAATCTCAAAGGGCTCATTCTTATTGGCGCCATCGGAGTTTACCGTAATATAGGCTGTTCCGATGGGAGTATGTTTGCGGTAGGTAATACCGTGCAGTACCGTCGGGCGTACCCGGGAACGGATCTGCTCCGGTTCAGGGACCGGTGCTGCCTCGGTTTTAGACTCCTCTTCTGTTTTCAGATTCAGCACCTGCTCATCACGCGAGCCGTCACGGTAAATCGTGCCCCCCTTACAACCCAAGTCGTACATCAGCTCGTACAGCTCTTTGGTCTGCTCTACCGTGTAATGGCTCGGCATATTGCTGGTTTTGGAAATGCTGGAGTCAACCCAGCGCTGAATAGCGCCCTGCACACGTACATGCTCTTCCGGAGTAAGATCCATAGCTGACACAAAATAGTCGGGCAGAGGTTCGTTTTCATTGTCCTTGAGCCAATCGTTATATACATCCACCCGTTCGGTATGAGAGCCCATTCGGCCCCGCCGTTCCCATTCCCAAAAGTAGTACGGCTCTATGCCGGTGGAAGTACCCACCATAGTACCGGTTGTACCGGTTGGTGCCTGGGTTAGTAGGGTTACGTTTCGAATTCCCTTTTCTTTTACAGCCTGCCGCACTTCTTCGGTCATACCCTGCATGAAGCCGCTTTCAAGGAATTTTTCCGAATCAAAATAGGCAAAACTGCCCTTCTCCGCCGCGTATTCCGCACTGGCAAGGTAGGATTGCTCGGCAATAAACTTAAACAGTTTATCCAGGAACTTCTCCGACTCGGCCCCGCCGTAGCGGATTTTCAGGCGAATCATCATTTCAGCCAGACCCATGGTGCCCAAACCGATACGCCGCTCGGACTGCTGCTGTATTCGGTTAGCCTCGAAGAAGTAGGGGGTGTTGTCGATGACATCATCCAAAAAGCGGACCGCATAACGGACCGTTTTGCCCAGGGAGTCCCAATCGACCTTCCCCTGCTTTACAAAGCGGGCTAAATTCACAGCCCCCAAATTACACACCCCCCAGGGAGGCAGGCCTTGTTCCCCGCAGGGATTGGTACAATTTATTTTTGCGTAGTAGTAGCTGTTGCTTAGGGCGTTGTAGCGGTCAACAAAAAATATCCCCGGCTCGGCACTGGCCCAGGCGCTCTCGATAATACTGGTCCATATTTCCCGGGCTCTCACCGATTTGTACTTGGTGACCCCCTTCCCCTGGGCACGCCAGGCTTCGAGGTCTCCGTCCCAAAGCTCATCGTAGTCGGGATCGCTCACATCGGGAAACACTAAATCCCACATACCATCGCTCTTTACCGCCTGCATAAAGGCGTCGGTAATACCGACGCTTATGTTAGCGTTAGTAATTCGACCGGCTAAGCGTTTGCTGTTGACGAACTCCAGAATATCAGGGTGCCATATATTGAGGATAAGCATCAGCGCCCCGCGCCGACTGCCTCCCTGTTCGATTAATCCGGTCACAAAACTGTACAGTCCGCCCCAGGAGACCGAACCGCTGGAACGCCCGTTCACCCCTTTTACATATGCATGATGGGGGCGCAGACTGGAGAGGTTGATACCCACCCCGCCGCCCCGGGACATAATCTCGGTCATATGGGTGAGCGTTTCCATAATACCGCCGCGGCTGTCTTTTGGGGAGGGGATTACATAGCAGTTATAGTAGGTGAGTCGCTGTTCGGTGCCGGCACCGGTCAGGATACGCCCCCCGGGAACAAAGCGCCAGTCCTGCAGAAGCCATTCAAAGCGCTTACGCCACTCCTCCCGAACTTTCTCATTTTCCTCTTCGGCAATACCCCGGGCAACCCGTGCTATCATCTGGGACGGATCGGTTTCTACCGGCTTATCGACATGCTCCAGCGGGGTGGTGAACTCAGTACCGTCCTCAAGCTTTACGTTCACCTCTCCGTCATTAACCGCAGCAATGCTGCCGATCTCTCGCTGCCCTGTATCTGCATTGGTCATTACCACAACTGTATCACCCACTGATAAGCTGCCCTTTTGACCATCCTTAAGAGCATACCGATCCAGAAATATTTTACGGCCCAATGGTTTCAACGGGTTCTTTCCTGCCTGTGCCACAACTCCCTCCCAGTTTTTTTTTGAGACTTCGCGGCTGTACCTACAAGGCTTAGATGCCCAGTCTATACAGCCGCAAGGCCTCCCTCTACAATACTCATTTCAAAATCATAATTCAAGGCAACAGGCGTAAATTAGAATTGCGCTTCCCATTCTTTTATTGTATTCTAGGCCACTGTGAAAAAAGAAATCTTCAATGCGAATACTCTGTATGTTCTTGCCGCCCTACTGCTTAGTATCGGCTCCCTTATCATAGAGTTCGCCCTTGCAGGTACCGTGTATGCCCAAATTGCATGGTATATCGACTTTCTTATCATGGCCTTATTACTGGCCGAAATTATCTCGGATGCCCGCAGGGCGTCAAGCCTGCAGGAGTACCTTCGGCTCAATATTCCCGCTCTTCTCTTTTTCGCGGGCTTCTTGCTGCTTTTTCTCTACAGTAAAATAACTTACGTTCTTATTGAGCAAAAGCAGGTCGAGGATATCTCGCGGGGAATTATAATTGTTAGAAATACCTTTATACTGCTAAAGGTCTTCAGTCGTCTTAGGCGACTCTCCTCCTTCTTCGAAAGCATTGCCACCCAGCCTGCCCAGACCATTCTCTTCAGTTTTCAGATGGTTATTCTAGGGGGCACACTTTTGCTGATGCTGCCCTTCACCACTACCGGCGGGAACGGGCTCCCCTTTATTGATGCCCTCTTTACCTCAACCTCGGCGGTGTGTGTAACCGGACTGATTGTCGTTGACACCGCAACAGCCTTCACTTTATGGGGACAACTCGTTATCTTAGTCCTCATTCAAGTCGGCGGATTAGGTATAATGATAATTTCCTACTTCACTCTGTTTTCGATTCGCCAAAAAGTGTCGGTGCAGGACAAGCTGCTGCTGAGCTACATGTTGAGCGAGCAGAATATGAGCGCCCTCTCAAAGCGAGTCAAAATTATTATTTACTCCACCTTTGCTATCGAGGCAATCGGAGCCCTTTTACTGGCCGCTGGCTTCCATACCCCCGCAACGGACTGGCACACTACCCTGTTGCACTCTGTCTTTCATGCGGTTTCGGCCTTCTGCAACGCCGGTTTCGCCCTCTTTAGCGACAGTTTGGAAGGCTTTGCCGACCAGCCCCTGATTACCCTGACTGTGGCGGGTTTAATAATGCTGGGCGGCATTAGTTTTGCCGTTCTTACCGACTTCTATTCCATCCTCGGCAGCCGGCTTAAGGCATCATTCAATCCAACGAACAAGATCAAAGTTAAACGCCAAGTATCACTGAATACGTATGTGGTTGTAGTTGCAACTCCGGTGCTGCTAGTTTCAGGCATGCTGCTGTTCTACGGTCTGGAACACTCAAATACCCTGGCTGAACTTCCTTTAGGCAGGCAATACCTGGCAGCATTCTTTCAATCGGTTACCCTGCGTACTGCCGGCTTCAATACCATTCCCATTGGGGCACTTCACCGAGTGACCCTCCTGAGCTTAATACCCTTTATGTTCATCGGGGCGGCCACCATGAGCACTGCCGGAGGAATTAAAATTAATAATGTGGCAGTAATGTACGCCTACCTAAAATCGCTGGTACGAGGACATGACTCAGTTTTGCTTAGGGGCTACTCGCTAAGCCGCAGCCAGGTAAATAAGGCCTTTCTAGTACTATTTTTCGGTATACTCGGCATCGCCCTCAGCACGATTGTACTCAGTGCAAGCGAAACAGCACCTCTTGAGAACTTATTGTTTGAAGCTGTATCAGCCTTTGGAACGGTAGGTCTGTCAACCGGAATTACGGGAACCCTCAGCTTCACAGGTAAAGTAGTTATAATATTTTTAATGTTTATAGGACGACTCGGTCCTCTGACTATACTGGCCGCCGCGTCGCAGCCGGAAAAAAGCGTGCAGGTCGCCTATCCGCGCGGAAATATTCTGCTGTAAGGAGATACCTAATTATGGATAAAGTGTTTGCAGTCATCGGACTCGGCAGCTTCGGACGTCAGCTCTGTTCTACCTTTATCGAACGGGGTGCCTCGGTTATCGCCCTGGATAACCAGGCCGAACTAATTGACAAGGTAAAGGAAGAAGTAACCCAAGCTATTCGTGTCGATACCACCGACAATGAATCGCTTGCACTGGTCCCTTTTGAGGATATACAGACCGCGATCGTAGCAATTGGCGAGAATATCGAAGCCAGTATCTTAACCACCGCTCTGTTAAAGCGTAAAGGGGTACCCTACATTCTGGCCCGGGCAGTCTCGGAACTGCACACGCAAGTGCTGCGGCAAGTAGGGGCCGACGAAGTGGTGAATTTAGAAATAGATGAGGGCATAAAAATAGCCCAGCGTCTGGCAGCACCGGATATTTCCGACCGCTTTCAAATTGGCAGTGCTTTAAGCCTGGTAGAGATGAAAGCACCTAAGGCTATCCAGCACAAACAGCTGCACAGTCTCGATCTGAGGAATCGTTACCGAATCAGTATCGTAGCTATTTATCGCAGTACACACTCGGTAGATGAGGTGGGTAATCCGTTAAAGGAACAGACAGTTCTGTTTGCCGAACCCAGCACGGTGCTTGAAGAGCAAGATACTATTCTGATAGTTGGAAAAAACGAAGATATTGATAAATTCAGGGAGCTGTAAAATGGTATTCGTTCCACATTTCCTGTTACTGCTATTTGCCCTAATCTCGGGTGCATCTATTACTCTGTTGGGATTGGCGGGCTACTTTACCTTTTCCCAGCAGACACTCTACACAGCGCTGCAGGCAAAACTTACCGCTGAGTGGTTCCTGTTCGGCGCCCTTCTATCGCTGCTGCTGCTGGGAATAATTATCGCCCGTATCATAGTTGTGCGTCGCAGAGTCTCCCGCGAGCTTCAACGCATTCAAACCATGAGCTCCTACATTTCTCTATCAAGCCAATTAAATTCTAAACGCCTCTACGAGCTGGGCCCGCCCCTGGCAGAGCTTTTTAAGCGGGTTACTTCCATCAATGAAAAACAGTCTCTGAAAATGAGTGCTCAGCACGCGCTCAACTCGTTTCTCTGTGCCAACGTCAACGCCGCCCTGCTGGTCAGCGACAGTACCGGCAAGATTGTGCATACCAGCATAAGGTACGAGGAAGAACACCAGACCGAACGGGCAAAACTGCTCGATAAAAATATTGAAAACCTGATTCCCAACCTGTTTATGCACGAGGTAAGCGCCAACATAGAAAAACAGCGAACCTACAAGAAGGAGAAAAAGGACGACCAGAGTTTTCGGGTCTATCCAATCTACAACCACTCATCGCAAATCACCTACTTCGTCTTCGATGTAGGGGGCACCACCAAATTCACCTACACTTCAGGTACAGGACCCCACTCTACTCCACTCACCCGCAACAAGGAGAACTTCTACAATCGGTTCTCCGGCAGGCTGCGAGGTTTCGGTAAATATATGAACCGTTCAAAATAACGGACTCATTGACATGTTATGAAACGGAGCATACTATTCTATGTGAGATATCAGTTTGTCTGCAAGGAGAGAGGATGTGAAACAGCTCCACGAATACATGGACCCTCACAATATGTATTTTTCCGACTGTATTAATAAAGATGAGATTCTTGAGAGTATGGTAGATATCTGCTTTACAGCAGGAAAAGTAGTCGATCTCGATGATTTTAAAACTGCAATTTTTGAACGGGAAGCTATTATGAGCACCGGCATTGGATTAGGAGTTGCAGTGCCCCATGCAAAAAGAGAAGGAATTGAAGAATTTTTTATTACTGTGGGTATACTACAGGAACCGGTCGACTGGCAGGCAATCGATGACCAGCCGGTTTCAATTGTTTTTCTCATCGGAGGTCCGGATAACCGGCAGAAGGACTATCTGCGGATCCTCTCAAAACTGGTACTGTTTACCAAAAGCGCACAGCGTCGGGAGGCTTTAGCAAAAGCACAGTCCCCGGATGAAGTGATAGCACTTTTCAAACCAACACAGTAGACCTACAAGGTAACTATCAATGGAGTATAACCCCTTTATTTATCTCTCGATAATTTTTTTTGCAGCCTTTGTCACTAAAATCGTCGCCCGTAAGCTGAAAATTCCGGAAGTCACCGGATATGTACTGGTGGGAGTAATAATGGGCGTTTCATTGCTGCAAATTCTATCTCCGAAAATTCTTGATCGCCTCTCGGCGGTATCGACTGTTGCTCTAGGAATAATTGCTTTTATAATTGGAATTGAACTGCGTTTTGATGTCATCAAACGGCTTGGAAAATCAATCCTATTGATAGTCTTATTCGAATGTTTTGCCGCTTTCTTGCTGGTGTACTTTGTGCTGTCGTATTTTTTTCCGGGAAATCAGTATATGTTTTTGCTGTTAGGTTCAGTTGCATCAGCCACCGCCCCGGCGGCAACTGTCGCAGTTATTAAGCAGTACAAATCCAAGGGAGAGTTAACCTCGACAATCATGGCTGTGGTGGGAATCGACGATGCAATTGCATTGGTTATCTATGTGTTTGCCTCGGGTATTGTAAAAGCAGGTCTTACTGGTACAGACGCTCATTTTACCCTTATAATTGGAAAAACCTTGCTGTCAATCTCCGCATCGGTGCTCCTTGGGTTTGTAATCGCTTGGCTTTTTCGCCGTTTTTTAGCTCACATACGAGATACCGAGTGGATTATGCTGCTGATAGCCTCCGGGTTGATGGCTATCCTGGGTATAAGTGAACTGCTCGGCATTTCTGAACTGCTGGCGGTAATGGCTTTTGGGGCAATTCTGGTAAACAGCTCACCTACATTGGCAAAGCGGAGTAGTTCGGTAGTTGAAAACTTCTCTCCCCTGTTTCTGGCCGCGTTCTTCCTTTTGGGCGGTGCTCACCTCGATGTACGTGTACTGGGGCAAATTGGAGTTATGGGTCTATTGTATTTCGCCGCACGCAGCACTGGTAAGATTGGCGGCGCTGCTCTAGGAGCAACCATCGGCCGTGCACCTAGGCAAATTAGAAAATTCATAGGCTTCACTCTGCTCCCGCAAGTGGGAGTAGCCCTTGCATTAGCACTCTCAATAAACAAAGAGTTTACTAAACCCATATACGGTCATCAGGGAGCTGAAATGGCTCATCAAATAATCAATATTTTACTGTTTACAACTATCATCACCGAGATTATCGGTCCCTTGTTGACCAGATTTGCTCTAAAGAAAACCGGCGAAGCCCAGGAACAGGGTTAATACTAGCGGAGGTAAATATGCTGTATCTTATTGTAGAGGTTCACGATCCATCCTATAAGGAGGACATTTATTTGTCACTCCAGAGTATCGGAATATCCCATGCTTCCAGTATCGACGGTCAAAATATCTCAGCCGCCCTTTCGGATGAACAAACTTTCTTTACCGGCTTCTTCCAATCTGATAAGATTGAGCAGGGGAAAGTCCTGTTCATCCTAGCGCAGGTACGTACCCAAGCCCAAGTCCGTGAATTTTTGTCTAATCTGCGGGAGGCAGATGTGAAAATTGAC
The DNA here is from genome assembly GCA_021736475.1 of Spirochaetia bacterium. GTDB lineage: Bacteria > Spirochaetota > Spirochaetia > DSM-16054 > Sediminispirochaetaceae > DSBN01. The sequence continues at coordinate 29,830 of JAIPFV010000023.1, forward strand.
GCACAGGACATAATAACAGTTACAGCAATTCCTGCAGCAATCACATTCTCCAGTGAGCTCGGGTACAGTGAAGGAGAGGTGGATGAAGACAGATAGACTGCAGCCGGCGAAGCCAGCCCAAGAATTTATGCACGACCGTTCAATGACCGCAGACCAGGTGGATATGGACCAAAGTGTACGGACGTTTCTGTCAGAAATGGAGAAGGGGCTTACGGGTTCCGACTCATCGCTGCATATGATTCCCACTTACCTAAACTCCCAAGGAGACCTTCCCCTCAATACTCCGGTAATTGTTTTAGATGCGGGGGGGACCAACTTTAGAGTTGCCCAAGTACAATTTACATCCGAAGGCAAGGCTCTTATTGAAAAATTCCAGAAGTATCCAATGCCCGGTTCACAAGGGTATATAAGCAAGGAAGAGTTTTTTGATACTATTGTAGGCTACATGCGGGATGTGCTCGACTCCTGGAGCAGCGACAGCCCTCCGTATATAGGTTTCTGTTTCTCCTACCCCACAGAAATTACCCCTGAAAAAGACGGCAAGTTGCTTCATTTTTCAAAGGAAATAAACGCCCACGAAGTTGAGGGTCAGATGATCGGAGCCAACCTCAACCAGGCTCTGACCCGTCACGGGTATTCTTTGCCGGCGGGAATGGTACTGCTGAATGATACAGTGGCAACCTTGCTGGCCGGAAAATCAGCCTCGGCCGAGCATCCGTATAGCGCCTTCATCGGATTTATCCTCGGAACCGGAACCAACAGCGCCTACGTAGAGCAGAACAAAAATATCGGTAAACTTCCTCAGAAATTGGCCTCGGCGACGCAAATAATTAATATGGAATCGGGGGCGTTGAATGTAATTTCCGGGGGAAGCATCGACGAGAACTTCGACCAGACCACAAAGCGGCCAGGCTTTTACCGCTTTGAGAAAATGATTTCCGGAGCTTATCTGGGGCCTTTGGGTAGCCGGGTGCTTGAAGAAGCAATCGATGCGGGACTGTTTAGCCCCGACACCGCCGCAGAGATAAAGGCCATGCTCCCTCTGGATACAGTTATCATGGATCGGTTTCTTCACAATCCCTATTCCAGGGACAATCCATTGGCACAGGCCTGCAGTCACAGTGCGGACCGCAGCATTTGCTTTTGCCTGCTTGATACCGTTATAGAACGAGCCGCGAAAATGGCGGCAGTAAATCTTTCTGCCACCATTTTAAAGGGAGATGCGGGAACCGATCCTGCATGTCCGGTAGCAGTCTGCGCAGACGGTACTACCTTCTTCAAAACAAAAGACCTAATGTTCCGAACCCGTTACTACCTGAAGCAGTATCTGGAAGGCCGGCACGGTCGCTACATTGAGATTCTCCACCATGATGATGCCCCTATTATCGGAGCTGCAGTTGCGGCACTACTGAATCTGTAACCGCCTTCCCCGATGAGTCCAGGACATTCAGAGACTTCATTCAAGGAGCTTTATTTAATGCTTTATTCAATGGCATTATTCAAAGAAGAGCTGTTTTTGTTGCAATACGTTGCAAAAACACAGAAACAAACTTGCACTCTCGGCATTAGTCTATTATAATACATAGCAAAAATCATATTCTGAGAGGACAAGTGTATTAAGGAGGCACTATGGCTAAACTTGATCCAACCAAGATGAAAGATTGGGAAATTGCAGCTGAGGCTGAAAAAGAGATGCATCGAATTTATGACATCGCCGATAAATTCGGTATCAAAGAGGAAGAGCTACTTCCATACGGACACTACCTAGGCAAAGTTGATTACCGCAAGGTACTTGACCGAGTAGGAGACCGTCCAAACGGAAAGTATATCGATGTAACGGCAATAACCCCCACCCCCCTCGGTGAAGGGAAAACAACTACCACTCTCGGCTTAGTGCAGGGACTCGGTGCAATCGGCAAGAGTGTATCCGGCGCAATTCGTCAGCCCTCGGGTGGCCCTACCTTTAACATCAAAGGTTCAGCTGCGGGAGGCGGACTTGCCCAGGCGGTACCTTTAACCGATTTCAGCCTAGGACTCACCGGAGATATCGATGCAATCACTAACGCCCACAACCTGGGTATGGTTGCTCTTACCTCACGCCTGCAGCATGAGTTCAATTACGGTGATAAAACCCTGGAGAAGAAAAACCTGAAACGGCTAAACATCGACCCCAACAATCCGGCAGTCGGATGGGTAATCGACTTTTCAGCTCAGGCCCTGCGTGAGATTATAATCGGTATGGGTGGAAAGATGGACGGATTCATGATGAAGTCCGGCTTCCAAATTACCGTTTCCTCCGAACTGATGGCCATTTTATCGGTTGCCCGCGATCTTAAAGATATGCGTGCCCGAATTGCAAAGATGGCCCTTGGCTACAACAAGAAGGGGGACCCGGTAACGGCCGGCGACCTGGAAGTTGACGGTGCAATGACAGCTCTGATGGTGAAGGCGATCAATCCGACCCTTATGCAGACCATCGAAGGGCAACCCATGCTGGTACATGCCGGCCCCTTCGCGAATATTGCCATCGGTCAGTCATCAATTATTGCCGACCGGGTTGGACTCAAATTGGCCGACTACCATGTAACCGAAAGCGGTTTTGGTGCGGACATTGGCTTTGAGAAGTTTTGGAACCTGAAATCACGGCAGTCCGGCCTCACTCCAAACGCAGCGGTAATTGTTGCTACGGTCCGCGCTCTTAAAATGCACGGCGGCGGACCTAAGGTGGCCCCCGGTAAGCCGCTGGATGAGGTGTACAGTCAGAACCATCCTGAACTGGTTGAGAAGGGCGCCGAGAACCTGGTTGCCCATATTGAAACCGTCAAGAAGAGCGGCATTTCGCCGGTTGTATGTATTAACCATTTCTACACCGACAACGATGAGGAAATTGCTGCTATCAAGCGGACCGCAGAGGCGGCCGGAGCCCGGGTCGCAGTGTCAAAACACTGGGAGAAGGGCGGCGAAGGTGCCCGCGAACTTGCGGAAGTAGTAACCGAAGCCTGTGAGGAAACTCACGAGTTTAAGTTCCTGTATGATGAGACTACTTCGCAGAAAAAACGCATCGAACTTATCGCAAAAGAGGTATACGGTGCCGACGGAGTCGAATACACCCCCGAAGCCGAGGCCAAACTTAAAAAGGTTCAGGATAATCCTGAACTTGCCAATATGGGCATCTGTATGGCAAAAACCCAGCTTAGTCTCTCCCACGATCCCGAGCTGAAGGGACGGCCAAAGGGCTGGACCCTGCCGATCAAGGACGTGTACGTCTACCAGGGAGCTGAATTGATAGTCCCGGTAGCCGGCGGTATAAAACTGATGCCGGGAACCGCCTCTGATCCTGCGTATCGTCAAATTGATGTAGATACAGAAACCGGTGCGGTAACCGGGCTGTTCTAGGCAGAGGGCACACAAGCGTCCACACGTTGTAAACAGTCGG
>JAIPFV010000129.1 GCA_021736475.1 Spirochaetia bacterium
TGTACATATTTTTAGGAGGTGTAGCATGGCTACCCAAAATTCTCAAGATAACTCACAAGGACAAGCGGCTAACTCACTAAGCACTAAGCAAACCATCGGTGCCGGTGTCGGTATACTGGTTCTGCTGGGACTGCTGGTGTTTGGCACCACATCAAATGAACCTGCCGGAGCGGAGCTTATTACCGACGGTTCGAAGCCGGATCAGTCAGTGTATCAGGAAGAGGCATCTAATCTAAATTATGAAGATGCGCTTCTAAAAAATTACGATCAAGGGACCCTGCTTGAATTAAATGGCAAAGTGAACAGAACTTTAGAGGAACCGTTGAAGGGTCAGGCAAATGTGTTGCTTGAACTCCCACAGGAAAGCGGGGGTGCAGAAAATATGGAGACCCAGCAAGTGATGTTGGTATATCTTGAAAACCCTGCACAGGTGGAAGAGAACCAAAATGTACATCTGTTTGGGCGATATATCGGTACGGTTAAATTTGAAACCTCTGTCGGAGGTGAACAAGAAGTACCCGCAATCCAGGTGGACTATCTGTCTGAACAGCTCTAAACTCCCCACTCCCCTAGCGCTACATGCCCCGGGCCGTTATTCGGTTGCCGGGGCAGTTTTTTTTTGAGAGCAACACTATGAAAAAATAGAGGCAAGCGGCTGGGTGGGCTTGGTACGGAGGCTAAATAGTGCAAACAGACTCAACAGCCCCAGGCTGATCAACGCCAGGAGCAGTGCCAGTAAGGTTGCATCCCCATCGCGGCCCGACATAACTGCATCCCAAATAGCCAGAGAGACCGTCTGCGTTTTGCCGGGAATATTTCCCGCAATCATAATAGTTATTCCAAACTCCCCCATAGCCCGTAGAAATGCAAGTATGAAACCGGCGGAAAGGCCGGGTATAGATATTGGTAGAATAATTGCGGTAAGAAGAGTCCATCTACCGGCCCCATCTACTGCTGCTGCTTCGAACAAGTGTAGCTCGATGGATTCGAAGAAACTCTTTGCTGTTCGGTAGTATAAGGGCAAACCGGCCAAAGCTGCGGCGGTAACCGCTGCCCCGCGGCTGAACAAAAAGGAGGTTCCGGTGAGGGCAGACCATACTGACCCTCCGCTACCGGAGTTTCCTAAAAACAGAATAAGTCCATAGCCGAGTACAGTTGGCGGAAGAAACAGTGGAACACTCAGGAGGTAATCGGCAATAGTGGCAGCAAGACTGCGCTTGCCCGCCAGCCACCACGCACAGAGGGTTCCAATAGCACTAACCAAAAGAGTTGCAGTACATGCCACGCTCAGGCTTATGTGCAACGGAATCCACAGTTCTTCCAACCCCAAATTCACTTGTTCACTCCCCCTTTCATTTCTACCGTCGTACCAGCCGGGAGAAAGCCGCTACTTTTCAGAATTGCAGTTGCTGTATGCGATTGCAGAAAGGTTAAGAAGTCCTGAGCTGCTGCTCGCTTTGAGTTGAGCCGTTCATCAGAGAGGTGTTCTTCACTGCGAATTATCGCCACCGGATATTGAATCGGCCTTTGATCGATAACCTTCCATTCCGCGGCAATACTCAGTTGCGGAACTAATTTGGCATCGGTCCGATACACAAAAGCAGCATCTACTTCTCCAGCCTCGAGCCAGGCTAATGCCTGCCGTACACTCCCGGCAAACACCAGTTTATCCTGCAGTTGACTATAGAGTTGTTCGGACTTCAAAAGCTGTGCAGCGTAACGGCCGGCAGGCACATAGGCGGGATTACCCATACCTACCCTCTCGATACCGGACCAGCACAACTGCTCTAGCTTCGATCGTTTTCTCGTAGGGTCATCTACAGCAATCGGGTCTTTTTGGGCTATATCTGCCGAATATACAAGCACCAGCGAGTTAGTACACAGCACAACTGGGACGTTCCCGTCGGTATACCCCGCTTCGAAAACTCTCTGCATATGATATTTTGAAGCGGAAATAAATACATCTACCGGCGCTCCCTTAATTATTTGGCTCGCTATTGTTCCGGAAGCCGCCGTATGAATCTTTACCTGTATATCCGGATGCCGGGTCTCATAAGCTTCTACTAACTGGGTAACAGCCTCACTCATACTGGCAGCCGCCGAGACCTGCAATTTCTGTCTTCCCGATTCACAACCAACAAGAGTGACGAGAGGCAGCAAAAGGATGAATAGCATGAGAAGTTGTATATTATCGGAAGAGTAAGCTTTCATCACCATTATTTATAACTACATACAATGGAAATGTCAATCTATTGGGTATAGACTATAGACTCCCGGGGTTACTTTTGTGATAGAAATATGTTAGATTATGTGAGTACATATTTTTCACTAAAAACTGCATTTAAGTAAATATATGTATGTGGAGCTTAGAAGGATACCAGTATGAAAATAAAGACGCGTTTGATTTTTTCTAATGTTTTAGTAGCTGTAGGCATGCTCGGTCTAGTCATAGTGATGTACTTTTATGGCGATTTGATTAACCGGTATAATTCTCTGCAACTTGAAGCCAATCGGATTACTACTAAAGTCTACCAGACTAACTCCGCTCTTAAAACCACCCTGTTTACCGACGATTTTAAGCGGGATTTTAAGGTGTTTCAACAGCAGTACCAGAACCTGCATACCTCAATTGAAAACTTTATAAATAGTGATGAATTGAGAAAAATTGCCGCTGTTTCTGAAGAAATCCGTGAAGAACAGCAGGCGCTAAAGCGCATATTAGAGATGGCTGATGAGAAGTACAAAGGTACCCAAGAAACCGCGCAGGCACTGATTGAAAGCGCATCCGGGTATCTACCCGGCCCACTGGAAGTTGATGAGGAGTTCTTCGAGGGAGAGCTTTTTCTGGTAATACGCGCCGCACGGGACCTGGAAAACCTCACTATCTATCTCGGGGATGTGTTTGAAACAACTATCAATAAAGCAACCAACATTATCAGTGACACTGCGAAAAAGCAGCTATTGATGGTTCAAATGGGTGCCACCGGAGTTGCAGCGGTCATTTTATTAGTAATTGTAGGCTTTCTGTTTGCAATTATGTTTAGTTTAAGAAAAAAGCTGGATATTTTACAGACATCTATCCAAATAATTGGGCAAGGCGATTTTACTCATCATATCAAGTTGAAAGGAAAAGACGAACTGACTCTGTTAGGCGATAGGGTAAACAGTTTTGTCGATGAGTTTTCCCAAATAATTGACGAGGTAAAGCAGCGGGCTGCCGCTACCTCCGCACAAAAAGAGGAAGTAACCGGTGCCACCAACGAGTCTTCCGCCGCGGTGCATCAGATGAGTTCAAACATAAGCTCTATCTCACAAGAAATTCGGCAGCTTGTACAACACATCTCAAGTTCCCGTGGTTCTACCCAGCAAATTACCCAAAAGATTGTTGACCTGACTGAAAAAATAGAAGCCCAATCATCGGCCGTTACTCAATCAACCTCGTCTATCGAACAGATGAGTGCCAGCATCGAAAATGTAAATACCATCTCCGACCAACGTAAAGAAGCCACCGATCAACTGGTAGAAGTTGTGGAAGAAACTGATTCCAAACTAAGTGAAACTAACAAGCTGATAAGCCAAAATGCCGAAGACACCAATCGTATTTTAGATATCATCGGTATAATTAACAATGTCGCCAGTAAAACCAACCTGCTGTCGATGAATGCGGCTATTGAGGCCGCCCATGCGGGAGAAGCAGGACGTGGTTTTGCGGTAGTTGCCGAGGAGATCCGCAACCTGGCTGAAACTACCAATGAAAACTCCAAGCAAATTCGCAGTACCATCAATACTATTGCCGACAGAATTACCCGGATTCAAGAGATGAGCACCGACAGTCAATCCGCCTTCACTCAGGTAAAGGAAGAATCCAAAAACTCCAGTGATTCAATGGCGGAAATATCTTCCAGCATGGCTGAGCTAACCCTGGGGAGCAAAGAAATAATGGAGGCCATGACCTCTCTGAGCCAAACTACCCAAAACATTCAAGAATCTGCCGGCCAGATGCGCGATAACACCGATGAGGTAAACAAATCGCTAGAAAACATTGAGACCATCGGCCAGCACGTTAACGACGGCATTCATGAAATTGAGGATGGAGTTATTAACATCAGCTCCTCGATGGAGCATATCAACGATCTCAATCAGCAAAATGAAGAATCTGCCCGCTCCCTTACCCATGCAGTCCTCCGCTTTAAAACAGCTGGAACCGAGGAGGCTTCTGAACCTTCAGAGCCCTAGGGTTGTAGTGCGCGGGCGGAGTGTGCGGGGCATTAATTTCTTGACTCGGATGCTGTTATGGCCTATTCTGCTGTCGATTGGAGCGGGAAATGACATTTACAATAGATTTATTAGTAAACTCAATTTACCTTTTGGCTGTAATAAACCCGCTGAGTAAAGTGGCCCTCTTAGCAATGGGCCAGCAAGCCGAAGAGGCCGAAGCTGCAGCATTGCACCGGGAAGCGGGTGGTGAAATATCCGCATCACAAGAGCCGGAGAAAGTAAAGCTCTTTCCCCTCATCCTGCGTTCGACCATTGTCGGTGCCCTGCTGCTGTACGCTTTAATTATCTTTGGAGAGGCAATTCTCAATCAGGTATTCCATGTAGAGATATACTCTTTACGGGTTGCCGGAGGGCTGGTACTCTCTACAGTAGGCTTTCAGGCCCTGAAAACCGGGATGTTTTTTGGCCACGACAACCACAGCAAATTCGTTGACCTAGCAATAGTACCCCTGGCATGTCCTATGATTGCCGGCCCTGCCTCGATTACCGCATCCATCACCCTCTCGATCGAAATAGGTATACCCATAACCCTATTAGCCGTGAGTATTGCCCTGGCCTTAAACCTCGGCATCATGGCCTTCTCCCGTCCTATCAGCGCTTTGCTGAGCCGCTACAATGTACTTGGCGCTTTTATCCGAATTACAGGCCTGGTAGTCATGACCATCGGTGTACAGATGGTATTCAATGGCATCTCGGGCTGGATGATAGCGATGGGCCTCTAAGCTACAGCCTTCCCTACTATCTGATTTAGTATTCGACCACCAAGCCGCTGCCCACTTCCTTCAACAGAGCGGCTGTGGAAAGGGCAATTTTACTTTGCAGGTCGGTGCAGTGACAAGCCCGCAGGCTAGTCAGATTCAGGCTATTCAGATACTCAATCGTTCCATTCAGCTGGATTTTGGGCGGATCGAGCAGATGGAAACCTCTGATAATATCCACTACCCTTTCAACCCCCGTAATACGGCGGGCTGTTCGAATTTCATGGTACGTTCGATTTCGCCTAGAAATACCAGGCGCTCATTCAGCCACAGTGGCTCACGGCCGCTGTACAGATGAAAGCTACCTCAGATTTGCCATAAGAAAAAAATCAAAGTATACTACACGTAAGGAGTACTATATGTTTCCAGTCAAAAAGCGCCCGAATGTCATTGCAATAGAAAAAGAAATTGATGCCCGCTATTTGGAATCGGTTCTGAAGGACCACGGAATTCCCTACCATATGGTTTCATATCACGACTCGGCTTACGCCGGCCTGTTTCAGCTGGAACACGGTTGGGGCCATGTTGAGGTACCGGCCGATCGAGTGGAAGAGGTGGAACAGTTATATAGAGAGGTTGTGGCCGCCGGTCCACGGGACTCTACTGAAGAGTCTTCCGAAGAATAATTTTAAAGGTTAAGGAGGCATGTGTGATTACACCAATTTTTTGGCTTGCTCCTATCACATCTCTGATTGCGCTTGGAGCAGCCTTCTACTTTTACAAGCAGACATTAAAGGAGAGTGAGGGCACCGACACGATGAAGGAGATCGCCCAGGCGGTTCGTGAGGGTGCCATGGCGTATATCCGACAACAGTACCGAGTGGTGGCGTACTTTTTCGCCGGTATGGTGGTACTGTTTGTGTTTCTGTCGTATGTGCTGCATGTGCAGAACCCCTGGGTTCCCTTTGCCTTTCTAACCGGAGGCTTCTTTTCGGCCCTGTCCGGCTACTTAGGAATGCGGATGGCCACCCTGGCTTCGGCGCGTACTACCAATGCGGCCCGCACATCCCTGAACAAGGGGCTGCAGATAGCCTTTCGCAGCGGCGCCGTAATGGGGCTGGTGGTAGTCGGCCTGGGACTGTTGGACATTTCGATTTGGTTCGTGGTGCTGCGGCAGGTATATGCCGACAATTTGATTGTCATTACCACTACCATGCTCACCTTCGAGATGGGCGCTTCGGCCTATGCCCTGTTTGCCCGTGTGGGCGGGGGCATCTATACTAAAGCCGCCGATGTAGGCGCCGACCTGGTTGGTAAGATTGAAGCGGGAATTCCCGAAGACGACCCGCGCAACCCGGCTACCATCGCTGACAACGTGGGCGATAATGTGGGCGATGTGGCCGGCATGGGCGCCGACCTGTACGAATCTTACTGCGGATCTATTCTGGCTACCACCGCCCTGGGGGCAACCGCCTTTGCCTCGGCTGGTGCAGAAGAGCAGCTGCGGGCAGTTATTGCCCCCATGCTGATTGCCGGAGTTGGAATCCTGCTGTCGATTCTGGGGATACTGCTGGTACGCAGCCGCGAGGACGCCACCCAAAAGAACCTTCTGCAGGCCCTCTCCCGCGGGGTAAACACCAGCGCGGTGCTTATTGCCGTGTTCGCCTTTGTAGTGCTGTACGTGCTGGGCATCACCAACTGGTTCGGTATCGGTTTTTCGATTGTCACCGGGCTGCTGGCCGGCATCGTAATCGGTAAATCGACCGAATACTTTACCTCCTCTTCCCACCGCCCTACCCAACTTATATCGGAGAGCGGTAAAACCGGACCGGCTACTGTAATTATCTCCGGTGTGGGGGTCGGAATGGTCTCGACGGCGATTCCGGTGCTGGCCATCGTGGTGGCGATTATCCTGGCCTTTACCTTTGCCGCCGGCTGGAACTTCGACAACACCGCCATGGGTCTGTACGGCATCGGCATTGCGGCGGTGGGGATGCTTTCGACCCTGGGTATCACCCTGGCCTCGGACGCCTACGGCCCGATTGCCGACAACGCCGGGGGCAATGCCGAAATGGCCGGCCTGGAAGAGGAGGTACGCACGCGCACCGATGCCCTGGACAGCCTGGGCAATACCAATGCAGCCACTGGAAAGGGCTTTGCCATCGGTTCGGCAGCCCTTACAGCCCTGGCACTGCTGGCCTCCTATATTCAGGAGGTAAAGATTGCAATGAGCGAGATCATAGGTGGCGCATTGACCACCCTCGAGCTGAGCAGCGGCGAGGTGATTGATACGGCCGAGGCGAGCTTTCTACAGTTCATGGAGGCCTTCCGGGTAAACCTGATGAACCCCAAAGTACTGGTGGGCATTTTCCTCGGATCGATGATGGCATTTGTTTTCAGCGGGATTACCATGAATGCGGTCGGCCGGGCGGCACAGAAGATGATCAACGAAGTACGCCGGCAGTTTGAGGAGATGCCGGGAATACTAAAAGGCGAAGAAAAACCCGACTACGCACGCTGTGTGGCTATTTCCACCAAAGCGGCTCAGCTGGAAATGATTCTGCCCTCTGCTCTGGCGATTCTGGTTCCCATCTTAACCGGGCTGCTTATCGGTGTACCCGGTGTAATGGGCTTGCTGATAGGCGCCCTTGGATCAGGCTTTATATTGGCGGTCTTTATGGCCAACGCCGGTGGTGCCTGGGACAATGCCAAGAAATATGTGGAAGAAGGTAACTTTGGAGGAAAGGGTTCAGAGGCCCATTCGGCCACCGTGGTAGGCGACACAGTGGGTGACC
>JAIPFV010000024.1 GCA_021736475.1 Spirochaetia bacterium
TCTGTCTCCAACACTTCCAAAATAGAAAGGTATTTTCCAATGTTATCGGACCGCTTGAAGGTAGCCGCATACATCTGTCGTCCTTCTCGACTGTAGGGGTGGAGCATCAGACCTCGGCGGTATTCCTGCCGGGCAAGCTCAATTCGGTTGTCCCGTTCGTAGGCAGCACCATACTCAAACCTTACCTCTGCGGCCGTTTGTCTCTCCTGAGAATCCCCTGCGAAACGGTCCATAAGAAACTCTTCCAGGGCTATTCGTGAAATCTCATCACTTGGTTTAAGACTTAAAGCCGTATAAAAACTATTCAAAGCCCGCTCTTGATTTCCTATTTTCCAATATGCGTTAGCCCTTAGGTACCACAACAGTGGATTGTCACGATCTATATTGATATTTTTTTCTACCGCATCAATGGCATCAGTGAATCTATCCTGTGCGTACAAAATTCGTATGAGCACATATATTGCCTCTTCAGATTCAGAGTCCAATTGAAGTGCTTGACGGGCATGCTCTTCAGCTTTACGGGAGTCATCTCTTTTGAAGTAATACTCAGCGGCAATAGAGTGCACCCGCGGATCCTCCGGATAGCTGTCGACTGCCGTTTGAATAAGCTCTGAGGCCTCCTGAAGGTTATTCTGGGCACTATACAACAACGCTGCCGATAACAGACCGCGACGGTTATATGGATCCGATTCTAAGGCCTTTCGATAACCGGCAATTGCATTCTCGACGCTCCCCTTTGCTGCCTGCAGCTCGGCCATTCCAAATTGGGCATCAAGATTGTGGGGTTCCCTTTCAAGGATTGCATCAAAAATTCGCTCTGCTTCCGAATACTTCCCCAGACCGGTATTGATTCTACCTTGAAGTGCGGTGATACTTGTGTTGTTCCGGTCGAGCCTGCGTGCTTCCCGTATATACACAAGGGCTTGCTCATACTCTTCCAGTCTAAAATAAGCCTGTCCCAGGCCGTAAAGCGGTTTTACATAATCCGAATTATAAGAGAGAGATTCTTTAAAAAGATCGATGGCCCCGTACACATCGCCGGATTGGAGCCGGTTATCACCCTGCTGATACAAGTCAACCGCCGGATTTACAGCGGACAATAACAAGATCCAACTGAGGATTATAAAGCTCAGAGCGCTTCCTATCTTTTTTCTTTTCCCGCATCTATGCGGCACTATCGCTATCCTTAATTACTAATTTTACAGTTTTTATTTTGTGTCCATCCATTTCCTGGATGATAAAATCGATTCCGCTATATTTTACTTTTTCGTATTTCACAGGAATTTTTCCGAACATATCAAAGACAAAGCCGCCTAGAGTATCAAAATCCTCCTCCGGAAGCATCAGACTGAGTTTTTCATTTAGATCTTCGATGTCAACTCTGGCATCGCACAAATAAGTTCCCTCGCCGATCTCTAGAATATCCTCTACCTCGTTGTCAAACTCATCCTGGATGTCGCCCACTATTTCTTCAATGATGTCCTCTAAGCAGACAATCCCGGAGACCCCTCCATACTCATCTACAGCCACGGCAATGTGAACTTTTCTCCGTTTAAACTCTCGCAGCAGAGAGTCCAGGCGCTTACTCTCCGGCACAAAATAGGGGCGTCTGATAATTTTTTCGACACTGAAATCTTCCTGGCTCTTCACCTGTTTCAGCAGGTCCTTTACATATAGGATACCAACCACATTATCAATTGTGTCTTTATACACCGGAAACCTTGAGTACCCGCCCTCTCCCAGAGTATCAATTAGCTCGTTAAAGGTTGATTCAATCGCCACAAATTCGACATCTATACGCGGGACAATTACCTCTTTCACTGTGGTATCTGAAAGGGTTACTACCCCGCGAATCATATCCTGCTCTTCAAAATTGAGACTATCGTAATCATCGCCCTGAGTATCGCTTTGCTGCCCGGACATTCCAAACAACTTTTTGAAAAAAGAAGGGGTACTCAAAATATAGTCTCTCCTGTCATCTGCTTCATTAGTTCTTCCTGCTTCTGCAGCATCTCTTCCTCCGGTGAGTTGGTGGCATGATCCATACCTGCTAAATGCAGTATACCATGAATCAACAAGCGTTTCAGCTCTTCACTTTCGGCCACTGAAAACTCCTGTGCATGACGCTGTAAGGTGTCTAATGATATTACTATGTCTCCGGCTGTGATTGTAGCATGATCTGCTAAAGTGCTGAAACCTTTTTCCTGTTCATCCATAAAGGCGGCAAAACTCAATACATCTGTGGCTTCATCCTTGTTGCGGTACTGACGGTTCAACGACTGGATAAAGGTATCATCACAGAAGAGTAAAGAAACTTCCCATCCATGAATATCCAATTTTTCAAGAATCCGTTTGCAAAACGCAGCGGCCTTATCCAGCCAGACCGGAGGTTCAATTCCCTTCGTACTTACTTCTACTCTGTTCATAATGTGCTCGTACTCACCCTTAACTTTTTTGGTCCGGATATTCAATCCGGCTATGAAATTGTCCGGCTAATATCTGGATAAAACTATTTTTGATAATTTCTATATCCCGAAAACTCAATTCGGTATTGCTCATTTGCTTCCGGCTTACTTTATGCATAATAGCATCCCAAACCATTTTTTCAAACTTTTGTACGGAGGGTTTCTTTATGGTTCTGGACTGTGCTTCGATAGTATCTGCCAGCATTACCACTGCAGATTCCTTTGAGCGAGGCGGCGTTCCATTGTACGAAAACTCTTCCGGAACGGCCTTTCCTCCCTTCTTTAAGGCCTGCTGATAGAAGTAGCTGATAACATCACTGCCGTGATGGTCCGATACAATTTCCACTACTTCAGGTGGAAGTTTTAACTCTTTGGCCCTTTCTTTCCCGATTTTGACATGAGACTTGATAACCGCCACTGAAAGATTGGGGGTAATTTCGTCATGGCGGTTCTTATCTTGCTGATTTTCGATAAAGTAATCGGGTTGATCCATTTTTCCTATATCGTGATAATAGGCACCTACTCGAGCCAAAAGGTGGTTTGCCCCAATCTCACGGCAGGCGGATTCCGCCAAATTAGCAACTCCCATAGAATGACTATATGTCCCGGCTGCAACAGTCATCATCCGTTTAAATAAGGGAGTATTGGTATCCGAGAGCTCCCGTAATCGGAACACGGTAGGAGCATTCAGAAGATGTTCGAGGGCCGGCAAGAGCGCAAGATTTAAGGTTCCGGTGATAAATGCATGGATAATCCCAATCCCTCCGGCTTTTAAAAACCAACTAATATCTTTTTGCTGGAAAAGACCAATTATCACGGTAATCAGTGCCACTACTAGAGCTAACTGTAAGGTTCCAGCCACAAGGTCGATTCTCTTTTCAGCATTGCGAATAAGATAGGTAGCGGTTATCCCTGCTAAAAATGAGAATATGAATGTATAGATATCTATATCCGGTATCGCAAAAAAGATCAAAGACAGCAACAAAGAGGATATTATCCCGACCCGTTGGCTGATGAGGGTAGCTATCAGCATACTTATCAAGGCGGTGAATATACCTATCGACACCGGAAGTCCGGTAGGTACCAAAGAGAAAGCCAGTACCAGGAAAATATTAAAAGAGAAAACGATCGAGGCTATCAAAAGTATATAGGTGTGTTGATAAAACCGTCTACTCCTCTTTAAGAGGGGTTTGTACAATATAATTGCCAGAAAGAAAATACCTGCAATGTAAAGGATGATAGCAATGCTTTCCTGCATGTCAGGCATAGGCCGTTTCTCCAGTAAAGCTTCAACCTTACGCATATCCTCCTGGTTGATAATGTCGCCCTCTGAAATAAGTAATTCGCCTTTTTCTATGTGATAGGTAATTGGCTGTACCTGCTGCCTGGCCTGTTTCTTTAGGGCTGAAGTTAAGGTGGCATTGTAATACGCAGTTTGTTCAGCGAAGTTAACCAGCAGCATTACCGCGGCTGCCTTTGTTGCGGGCTGAACGTTATATGCGGCAAATTTCTGTTGAGCTACACTTTCTATCTCGTCTTCTGTAATGATATTTTTCTGAGTATATTTTTCATGAAGTTTTTCTTCTCCCTTCCAATGCCACAACTGCAGTAATCCACCACTTCCCTGATCGATATTCACCTCACGCGGAAAAATCCCATTTTCCAGCAGGATACGCAGTTCTTCTTCAATCAGAGGTAGAGCCCTGGACAATTCTTCTGTGTTTGCGAGAATCTCTATATCACGAATGCCGAAACGATTGGGAAATCTCAGTGAGAGTTCCTCATTAAGCTTCTGAAGTGGCATATCTTGGCCTTCCTGCAGGTAAAAAGACGCAAACCTTTCAAAATGGCTGATAAGATTCAGAACCTTCGTTTCTTCTATGGTATACACTGGAAGGATATTGGAAGCCTGAAGCTCTTTGAGCTCTTCAGTCTTCTCGTCATCGACATAAAAAACTTCGTTTTCAGCTTTTACCTGAAAATCCGCTACTTCCCCCACCGCCAGACTGCGCAACTTCTGCTTATATAAGGGCAGTTGTATTTGAGTCCCAGTGATGAGGAAACCGACATTTAGCGCATAAGCAAGTAGTAAAAAAATCAGAATGTTGCGATTTCTCTTTGCATACCCGGTAATATTATTTTTAGAATTACCGTTTACTTTCATTCTCATACGCTCGTACTATTTTTTTAACGATAGGGTTCCTCACTACATCTTGATAATTAAAATGGGTGAAAAAAATCTCCTCCACCGACTGTAGTACGTTCTGTGCGTGGAGTAAACCGGAATTCTGAGACTTAGGAAGGTCAATCTGGGTCACATCCCCAGTAATGATAGCTTTTGACCCCTCGCCGATTCTGGTAAGGAACATTTTCATCTGTTCCCGAGTTGTATTTTGAGCTTCGTCCAATACAATATAACTATCCTTTAGACTGCGTCCGCGCATATATGCCAGCGGAGCTATCTCGATGATGCGGCTCTCTTCCAGCTTGTTGATAACCTGCAATGGAAGAAGATCGTCCATTGCATCATATAGGGGGCGCAGGTAGGGGCTTATCTTCTGGGTCAAATCTCCGGGGAGAAAACCCAAACTCTCACCTGCTTCTACAACCGGCCGGGTGAGAATTAGTTTTTTCTTTCTACGCTCCAAGATCTCCTTCAGGGCATAGGCTACCGCTAAATACGTTTTTCCTGTGCCCGCTGGTCCTATTGCAAAGCAAATATCGTAGTTTGACATTCCTTCTATAAACTGGGCTTGGCGAATATTTCGGGGAAACACTTTTGGACTGCTGGGTATCGTAATATGAAGTTCTTTTAACAGGTCGCCCTTGCCCTCTTTTTCTACCGCAACAGTCTTATGTATAGTTCTCACCAATTCAGGATCCGGGGTGTGACCTATACGTTGGTGTTCTTTTATCTGTCGAATTACTTCAGAAAAATCTGCCTGAACTTCTGCATCTTCCGAATCTAAAATAAGCTCATTTCCTCTGGTGAATATCCGGGCTTCCAGTGCTTGTTCCAGCGCTATCAGATTCTCATCCTGTACCCCGCAGATATCTTTTAATGTATGTTGATCATCAAGTACAATGGTAAAACTGTTACTCAAGTAATATAGCCTCCTTGAGGGAGTGTATCTACGCTCCCTTTCTTACGTCAAGTACTATAAAGCAGAGCTCATCAGAGCTATTGGAATCCATCCTCGGTGCTGTCTATCTGCTTTTTGATTTCGGGAATTGGCTTCCACTGTACGAATATACTAAATTCGCTTCTCCATGTGTACCTGTTTGCCTCATTCAATTCTGGGTTTCCTTTGTACTCCATATTAAGCTGCCAATCGTGCATATAGTGTACTAGTGAAAAGGAGACGTCATGGAGATTGAAATTAGATTCCAGCCGGTCATCGCGGTTAAAAAAGTTAAAAGATTTTAGCAGGTCCTCAACTACATTCAGACTGGATACTCCAAGCTCATCAGCAAAAGAGGGGAAGTATCTGTAAATTGAACTATTAGAAGAGGTTATGCTGAATTTCAAATCTAAAAATTCTGCTATTCCAAACTTAGTATCCCAAGAAAACTGCAGAATACTGTCGGTATACCGCAGTAAGTTCAGCTGCAGGGCAGAACTGAGGCTCGAAGACAAAGCAACTCTGCCCTTCCAAAACGGATCGGGTTTGACGGGTACTTTCAGTTGAGCAGACAACTGGTACGCCTGAAAACTCTCTTTCTCATCGGTCTTCCATCCGTCCGGACTAGAAAAGGTATAGCCTGCGGTATGACGCATTTCAAAAGCACCGGTCAGCCACCAGAATTTGACCTTACTTAGACTCTTTTCGGGTCTGTTTTTGCTTAAATTCCATTCAAATTGTTCGTAAACCCCCAAAGAATTTGAAAAAAAGTTCAGATCCAGGGTTGAAATACTCGTATCTCCACCGGCAGTCGGATGCAAAAGAGTGAACTTCTGACTCAATGTATTTGCTTTGTTAAAAGCAAGTCGACCGTTTAGTGCAAGGGGACCGAACTCCCAGGTTTTATCATCCAGCTCTGTATATTCCCCTTCAGCGGAGGTTTCCAGTATCTTGTACTCAAAGCTCACTCCGCTGGTAATTCGCTGCAGAACGGGGGGCATTCTGTAAATTGTATACAGCGCTTGCTGTCCAAACAGACCATCATACACAAACCGGACCTCAGAGGTGTGGTTTTGAATACTCTCGCGATTCCATTCCGGCAGAGTTGGTTCGAAGCTGCCGATCGTGGAATTATAGGTGTAACGATACAACTCGGTTTCGATAGAATACTTTGTATATGATTTTGAAAATCCCGGCTGTTGCAGCCAAAAAAAATATTTTACATCGGAGATACTGTACACGGAAAAGTAGCTTAGCGACTTATCCTGTGCAAGGAGGCTTTCCAAATCGTACCCTTCTTCCTCAGCAAAGTGATCCCGGTAGCGGCCACGGAACTTGGTAGTCTGATCAAACTGAAGTGAATTTCTGAACAGATCAACCCCATACGCAAGGTTCGCAGTTCCATCGGCAAATACATATGAATACAGAGGCGAAAAGTTAACCTCCTCAGGTTGCTCCACCGTTGTGTCGTATTGGGTGTGGTAGGACAGGCCTGGATTCAGGGTATATTGCATGTTATGAGCAAACATCGGCAGCACTGATTTCCTGGGAAGAGGAATTGAACCGCTTTGTGAGGGCAGCTTATATTTTGAGCTATCCTTATCCCGGGACTTTTTCTCATCGGGAATTTGCCATGGAGGTCTTATTTCAGCCTTCAGGCCCGGATCTTTGTTTTCAGCGGGGTCTATGACCTTTTCCTCCTCCGTAGATTTAGCTTTTTCGCTCATCAAGGTGCCCCGTATGTTCAGTCCAAAGTCTAGGGGAGTGAAAGTTTGAGGATAGTAATAACCGATTTGATTAAGGCTGTTTTCGTCAGCATCCAATTTATTTTGAGAAAGTGTTAACCGTGAATCAATCTTGCTGAAATTGAAACTATCGATATACCTTGATTTTTCCGCTAAGCTCCAACGAAAAGTGGTATGCTGGTAGAACTTTGGATTCGTAAATTCGGAGGTATCGCTGGTCTCCTGAATCTCTTCACCGGTGAGTAATTTGGTCCATCCCAGAGTTTCGTCTCGGCTTCGTAATTGATCATGCAGTTGTAGGTCCGTATAAAGGGGGGCATTCAAGCTTGTACGGAAGTTGTCTCTTTTATATTCCAGCTGCAGATCGAAACTGAAACGGAAGGGTAATTGGTTACCCAAAAAATATGGGTTTTGGGGAGTGCTGCTGTATTGATCGGTAGTCGGATCAAAAGTGAAGCTTGTGTAGGCGCCCGGGTAATCGGAGAGGGGATAAATATAATTAGTAATCCCCAGTCCCGCCAGTAAGTCAAGCTTTTCAATCCATCCAAGCTTGCGTAATTTAAAGTTTAAGGCCGTAAGCAGACCCAACCGCGTGTAATAGTCTACCTGTAATTTCCCGAAAGAGCCGCTGCTCTCTGCCCAGTCTGGTTCGACTTTTTCTCGGGTGCTGTGTAAAAAGAAACCCCGCAGTTCCTGATTGTATCCCTGCTGTTCCTCGTCCAAGGCCTGCATGAATGAGAGGGATGATTGTTTTCCCAACTCCTCCGGTTGTCGGCCGAGAAAATAGGTAGTTGTCTGAATATAGTATCCTTCGACTGTTTTCACCCCTATTGATGGATGCAGTACAAAGGCGGCCCCGGGACGGTAATAAAAAGGGATATACAGAACTGGAATGTGTCCCACATATAGAGTGGCATTCTGCAGCGCCCATTCATTTAATCCGAGAATCCATACATTCCCGGCGGAAAGGTGGTAATAGGGGCTTCCGATACGGCTTGAGCTGATGATTCCTTTTTCCAGGTGAACAATATCTCTTTTTATGCGGTAAATAGTACCGCCTTTAAAATAGAAACTAATTTGATTTTCTTCAATTTCACTTACTCGACTGCTCATCCCCCGGATAAACACACCACTGTAATTCTCAATATTGAAGCTTATCTGTTCTCCCTTAAATTCCTGGTCGGATCCATCCTGTTCCATCGTATACAGCACCCCGCCCTGCGCAGTGATACTGCTCTTTTGCTGGTTAAAAAGCAGCGCTTTTGCGGTAACAGAATGGGTAGTGTTGCCTTCGGAGTCCCTCATAAACAAACTAACCCCGCCGTCCAGCTCGATGAGGGCCTGTTCTTCCCCTTGGGGCAGATATTTCATTTCCTGTGCCGATTCTATCTGGATGTTTCTGCCACTAGGTTTTGACGAATCTGAAGAGGACTCATCGAAGCCGGTGAGTGGTACCTCGTTGAACAAATTGCGATAGTAGTTTAGTAGACGATTCTCTAAATCCCGCCGGCTTCCATTTTGCTGAAGACCGAGTTTCTGCAGCCATTCTTGAAGTTCATAATAGCTAGAGGTGGTAATATCGAGGTAGATGGTTTCTTTAATTAGGTCTTCCGCTGAGGAGGTCTCTGTTTGTGCAGAAAGTTGCATGCTCCACAAAGTAAGCAGCACTGTACACATGAGTAAAAGTTTGAGTGTTCCCTTCACCTGCTTAGAGTACATCCCGTAAAAAACCCCCCGTATATGACTGCGCTACCCTCACTATTTCTTCCGGCGTACCGGCTGCCACAATTTCGCCTCCGTTCTTGCCGCCCTCAGGACCAAGATCAATCACATGATCCGCCTGCTTAATTACATCTAGATTATGTTCAATCAATATTACCGTATTCCCGCGGTCAACCAGGGCATGAAGAACTTCCATGAGCTTTTTTACATCGGCAAAGTGTAATCCGGTGGTAGGTTCATCGAGTATATAAAGCGTTTTTCCGGTACTACGCTTCGAAAGTTCAAGGCTAAGTTTAACCCGCTGAGCCTCGCCTCCCGAGAGAGTGAGGGCGGACTGACCCAGCTTTATGTAATCAAGTCCAACCGCATGGAGGGTATCTAACCTGCGTTTAACCGCAGGAATTTTGGTGAAGAAACTGCGGGCTTCCTCTACATCCATCTCCAAAATATCATGGATATTTTTGCCTTTATAACGCACATCAAGGGTTTCCTGATTAAAGCGCTTGCCTTTACATACATCGCAGGTCACATACACATCCGGCAAGAAGTGCATTTCGATCTTGATCGTACCATCACCATGACAGTGCTCGCAGCGCCCCCCTGCCACATTAAAAGAGAAACGCCCGGGTTTATACCCGCGGGCCTTTGCCTCCGGAAGAGCGGCAAATAACTCTCTGATTGGTGTGAACATTCCTACGTAAGTTGCGGGGTTGGAGCGAGGGGTTCTACCGATAGGGGCCTGGTCAATATTTATAATCTTATCAACCTGCTCCTCGCCGTCAAGACCGGAATAGCTTCCTTCTGTAAGGTGGGTTCTTCCTACCCGGTTAGAGAGGGCCGGATAGAGTAAGTCGTTCATGAGGGTCGATTTTCCGGAACCGGATACGCCGGTAATGCCGATTAACTTGCCCAGTGGAAACTCTACCTCGATATTTTTCAGATTATGCTCTTTGGCACCCTTTAACAAAAGCGAAGTCCCCTTACCCGCTCTGCGC
This sequence comes from Spirochaetia bacterium, assembly GCA_021736475.1. Lineage (GTDB taxonomy): Bacteria > Spirochaetota > Spirochaetia > DSM-16054 > Sediminispirochaetaceae > DSBN01. The sequence continues at coordinate 10,050 of JAIPFV010000024.1, forward strand.
GTGGAGGGTCCTTGAATCTTTTCTTTTCCGGTTAGATATCTCCCGGTTAAACTCTCATCGTTGTCGAGAATATCCTGAAGACTTCCTTGTGCAATTATGCTTCCTCCGTGAATTCCCGCACCGGGCCCAAGGTCGACTATATAATCGGCAGTGCGCAAGGTCATTTCATCATGCTCTACTACAATCAGGGTATTGCCGAGGTCCCGCAAATGTTTCAACGTACCAATCAGGCGCTCATTATCCCGCTGGTGCAGGCCAATTGTAGGTTCATCCAGAATGTACAGCACCCCTACCAGGGAGGAGCCTATCTGGGTTGCAAGACGTATCCGCTGCGCCTCGCCCCCTGATAGGGTGGCGGCCTTGCGTTCAAGTGTAAGGTATTCAAGCCCCACACTTTTCATAAATTCCAGCCGGCTGAGAATTTCCTTCATAATTTGTGTGGAAATCTTTTGCTCGGTTTCATCTAAGGATATGCTGCTAAAAAAATCGTAGGCCGTGTCGACCGCCATCAGAGTTGCACGGTGGATATCCATCCCGCCGACATATACCGAGAGAGCCTCCGGTTTCAGCCGCTTCCCTCCGCAGGCGGGACACTTTTTCTGGCTCATAAATTGTTCCAGCCAGTTTTTTACTCCATCCGATTTAGTCTCTAAATAGCGTCGTTTTAGATCGTTCAATATTCCTTTGAACTTTGAGTTGTATTCAAAGCGGCCTTGTCGGCGCTCGCTGACATAGCTCACGTGGATCTCATCATCGCTTCCGTGAAGGAGAATATTGTAAATCTCTTCCGGCAGTTCATTAAAAGCTGTGTCGAGACTAAAATTATAGTGTTCGGCTAAAGATTCAAACCAGCTGCGGTGCCAGGCTGCCTCGGGGTTTGCAGTGGCAACAGCCCCCTGGTTGAAGGACAGGCTTTTATCCGGAATCACCAGGTCGGGGTCGAATTCCAGGGTATCTCCAATGCCGGAACAGGTCTCACATGCACCGTTTGGATTGTTGAACGAGAACAGACTGGGCTGCAGCTCGGGTAGACTTATGCCGCAGATTGGACAGGCATTTTTCTGAGAAAAAAAGTGTTCCCGTTCTCCTTCATCGGTCTTATTGACGGCAACTAGAGTACCATCAGCGACCTCCAGAGCAGTTTCCACCGCCTCGGCAATCCGTTTGCGGGACTCAGGATCTATTTTTACCCGGGCTACCACTACATCAATATCATGTTTCTGTTTTTTCTCAAGATGGATCTGTTCATCTAAAGAGTAAATTTTGCCGTCGATGCGAACTCGGACAAATCCAGCCTTCTGGGTATCATCAATTATTTTTTGATGTTCCCCTTTTTTCCCACGTACCAGGGGCGCCAGAATCATAAGTTTTGTGCCGGGGGGAAAAGTAAGAATAGTATCGAGTATCTGGTCGACCGACTGCTCTTGAATCGGTCGACCACACACGGGGCAGTGCGGGTGTCCCACTCTCGCCCACAGCAGCCTAAAGTAGTCGTATATCTCGGTGACGGTACCTACAGTGGAGCGCGGATTCCGGTGAGTAGTTTTTTGTTCAATCGAAATTGCCGGAGACAAGCCTTCGATATAATCAATATCCGGCTTTTCCATCCGTCCAAGAAACTGGCGTGCATATGATGAGAGTGATTCTACATAGCGACGTTGACCTTCAGCATAGATAGTATCGAAGGCTAAAGAGGACTTTCCTGAACCGCTCATACCCGACACCACAATAAGCGCATCCCGCGGTAATTCTATATCGATATTTTTTAGGTTATGCTGGCGAGCACCTTTTATTATGATCTTATCCATGGAACTACCTGTAGTGGAGCACTGTGGGCAATACATCCAAATTAGGAGAACCTAACTGGTTTCGCGACAGATTTGCCCATTTACCGGCTTCGGGATGCGTGGCTACGAGGGTCCAAATTTTTTTCGCCTCTTCCTCTGCATCGCTTGCCAGCATAGCTAAAGCTAACAAGTAGAGTTGACGATATAAACCGACGGTATTGAAATACTCTTTTATGTGCAGCACATCTCTGGAATCTTTCAGCAGTAAAGCGGTATTACGTGTAAAAAAAAGTTCCAGTCCAGGATTCATTTCGTAGTGTACAAATACATATTCAGGGTCTCGATCCTGCAGAACCTCTATAGCTAAAGAGAGAGAGGTGGTAACCGACAAGAGCAGATTTTGAAGAGCACTGCGGTAATTACCCTGTTGAAGTGCAAGCAGCCCAAGCTGCTCATAGGCTGCGCGGACCGGTTTATCGTTCATACGGTAGAGCTCTAACAACTTGTCGGGGCCTTCATTCAGGAACTTTCTTCGCATTGCCTCAATACGCTCTTCCGGCAGGGGATCTATTTCAGCTTCATCGACAACAGCTTGGAGGTACGTGTGCATGCTTTCCCAATCTTCAAGCCTTCTAGCTACTTCTGCTAAACTGTAGTATGCATTAATGCGTTCGGATTGGGGGAAAAAATTACGCTCCTCAGATAATGCATCTTTGTATTTTGCCATAGCTGCCGTGTACTCGCCCTCAGCGGCGAATACATGGCCGATCCACATATGGACATTTGCATATTGAGGGTCATCTTCGGCAATGGTTCTAAATATAGACAAGGCGGAGCCCAGCTGTCCCGCATCGTAATTTTGAATACCTTGTTCCATCCTAAGCCACTGCGGCAGGGGTTTATCCTGGCAATATAAAAAAGCGGTAGTAAAAAATAACAAGGCAACTAAAACACAAATCTGTATGAGCGGCTTTAGTCGTGTGTTCACAGTTTTTCCAACTCCTCTACAAATGCTTCGAAGGCTTCCGCTTCTTTCACTTTTCGCAGTATTTCACCATTTTTGAAAAGTATAATCTCTTTTCCCGCACCGGTAATACCAAGATCGGCGTGGCGGGCCTCGCCCGGACCATTGACTACACAACCCATTATCGCAACCGTAATATTCTTCTCTAACCCGTAGAGTACCGGCGCCAGTTTTTCTACGAAACTGTGGGTATCGAAGGTAGCCCGTCCGCATCGCGGACAAGAGATAATAGCCGGTCTGTTAATTCCCATACCGGCGGCACCTAATATCTCTTGTCCGGTGATAACCTCGTTCACCGGCGTATCGGAGAGGCTTACTCTGAGGGTATCTCCGATACCCTTTTCCAACAGCTTCACCATGGCCACACTGCTCTTCACAACTCCCGGAATAAGCGGACCGGCTTCGGTTACACCAAGATGCAGGGGATAGGGATACTTTTCGGCAAACAGTTCATTCGCATGCACGGTAGTATTAATGTCGGAAGCTTTTAATGAAAACACAATACTCTCGTAATTAAGCTGCTGAAAGGCATCCATCTCTCTTTCTGCTGCAGTGACCATCGCTCTGGAAATATCTGGCTCCTGCCTTAGCTCCTTCGGTAGAGACCCGCTGTTTACACCTACACGTATGGGCACCAGTGTATCGGCGGCAGCCCTTATTACCTCCTCAACTTTCCATCGTGCGCCAATATTACCCGGGTTGATTCTAATCTTATCAATTCCCCCATGGATACACTGCAAAGCAAGTCGATAATCGTAATGGATATCCGCAACCAAAGGCAGAGGGCTTTTCTGAGAAAGCTCTATTAACAAATTAGCCGCATCCTCATTCGGCACTGCAAAGCGAACAAAGGCACATCCAACCTGTTTTAATCGACTCAGCTGATCAATTACAGGCTGCAGGTTGCGGGTAAGCGGATCTTTCCACATGGTTTGCACTGCAACCGGTGCACCTCCGCCTATCGGAAGGTTTCCTATTTTTACCTTATGTGTTTTCATGTTACTACTATACCAAAATTAAAAAGGCGAAACACCCTTTTTGAGTGTTTCGCCTTGAAAAAACTATTATCTTCTTGTTTATGCACACTTAGTACCAAGACTTCCTATAGGTCTATACTACGCCCATTAAAAATACCATTACAAACAGGGCTACCGTTTCTACCAGCCCAAGAACCATGATGTAGTTACCGAACCCTTTTCCTGTCTCGGCCAGTGCATCCGATGCGGCGGCGCCGGCTTTGCCCTGGAAGGCGGCGGAAAAACCCATTGCTAAACCACCGAACAAACCTGCTCCGAGGATAAGCCAAGGGCTGTTGTCTCCCGCGGCCTGATAAAGGGTGTTCATCAGAATATAGCCGTAAATTGTCTGTGTAAGAGGTGCACCGACAAAAGCGATCAAGGTAAACGGGGCCGGTTTATTTTGAGCAAAACACTTTTTCCAGGCTCCCACAGCTGCCATACCGGCTGATCCGGCTCCAATAGCAGATCCACAGGCGGCTAATGCTAAAGCCGCTCCGATTCCCAACAGTCCAAAATCCATTATGTTTCTCCTTCTTTCCTAGTTTATTACTTTTCTTGTCTATTGCGAAAGGGATCATACGGAATCCCTGTCCACTCCATACCCAGGTGGCCGGAGAACTCCAGCAAGTTAAGCCGCACCCCATGAACCACCACCGATAACGCTGCCATCGCCATATTGAGCCCGTGTCCGATTAGCAGAATAATTATTCCGCCGATTATGCCCACCACGGTATTTCCCATATCTGCCGCCATTGAGTTGAAACTCTTGGCAATTTCTACCGTTGCAAGCCCAACTGCAAACAGACGGATATAACTGATTATATCGGAAAATGCCGATATTGAGTCTAAAGCCTTCGGCATAAAGTTCGCCAGCCCTTTAAAGATTCCTTTAAAGAAATTGCCCTCCTGCTCTGACAGCAACAGTACCAACGCCAGTCCGGTAAAAATCATGTACAAGCTGAACTGCGGAACCGGATACTGCTCCGGATCTAGAACCAGGTACAAGACCACGTAATAGAGACCCAGTACCATCGACAGCCAGCCAAGTTCGGCAATTGCCTTTAGGCGGTTATTTCTCTTCCAGCGGTACAGAAAGTTCCACACATGGGCGATACTCAACTGGATGGTACCTATGACAAAACAGAGATGCTGGATGGTCTGCATGCTGGCCTCTCCACCGAAACCGGAAATTGGTTCGTAGGTGAGCCATGCAAAAAACGGGATTTGAGAAATAGTTACAGAACCGAACCATACTCCGCTCAAAGCACCCCATATTACAGTTGCACCGCCGAATACCAGCATCAATTTCTGCATTTCCGAAAGTGCTTCCCCGGCTCGTTTCTTCTTTACCACGGTATACAGGGTAGTACCCAAAAGGAGAGTTCCGTATCCGGCATCCCCGATTATCATTGCAAAAAATATGGTGAGGAAGAATAGAAGATATGCACTTATGTCGTATTCGTAGTATCCGGGTATCGTTCCGAGAAAATCCAATACGGGTTTTACAATTTTTACCGCTTTTGGGTTTTCTACCTTGGTGGGTATAGGCTCTTCAGGATCCGGATCTTGAATAAGAAGGGCCCAGCCATGAGTAGCGGCACCCTTTTTCAGTTTATCTATTCTATTTTCCGGCACATATCCGCCTAAATAGATTAGCTCATCCTCCTGACTCAAACCGGACCTTACCTGTTCAAACTCAATATCCTGATCAATCTGTACCAGCGCCTTCTCAAGTAACTTTCGATACTTGGCCAGCTTAATCATTTCATTATCTATCTGCTCAATTTCCTTGGCATGCCCGGCACGTTCCTGCTCCATTTGAGAGTAAGAGAGCTGGGGTAATTCAAACTCGGAGAATTTCTCCCCCAGATCAGAACCATCCTCTACGAATGCAGCCATAATTGACCTTGATTTTTCGGTATAGACTTCGAATTTGGTAATATCATCCGGAAACTCGCTGCGTTTTTCCTTGGTGACTATAAAGAGGTGAAGGTTAAGCCCCTTTTCCCGCAATTTGCTTATATCCTGCGGTTCAAAGTCGCCCAAGGGCTGCACACGCTCCATCTCGCGAACTAACTTATCGATGGCCTCGCGGTGGCTGCTTTTTTGCTCCTGCTGCTGTTCTACTCGTTTGGCAATTTCGATAGCTTCCTCAACTTCCTTGGAAGAGAGGTAGTGGTCCGCTGTCTTTTTAGGGCCTTCATCAATATCCTGGTCTGCAGCCTGATCGTTAGATTCTTCTGCAGCAATATCCGCCGGAAGCATGAACTGTGATCGTTCAAGGAGCGACCTTTTCTTCTGTAGGTCATCGAGCGTATCGCTCTGTCCCTGTATCTCTTCAAGGTGAAGGACTCCAATATCCCGCAGCCGTTTAAGCGTTTCGGTACGCTTAGATTCCTGAGCTACCAGATAAACCTTTTTCATTGTTACTATCATAGGTTATTTCACCTTTTCGATTTTATTCTTGGCCATTTTCCCGCGGACAACTGCCGCCGTCTGCTGGTCGCCAAGATAAATTTGTATTTTACGGATATTCTCTTTGGTCTCGGGTATCATCACCTTTTCAAATAGGTTCACCCGCTGAGTGGTAATCCGTAACTCATCGCTTAACAGCTCAATTTGCCGCTTTAAGACATCTATTCTGGCATCGAGTTCGGCAATCCGTTTTATCGCATCGATGCCTCTATCTGTCCACAGGGGCTTGGTAAATAAGTCGTAGGGTATTTCCTGCAGTTCCAGGCTCTTGAACACCGGAATATCTACACCCGCTATATTACCGGTTTCCCTTTCAATTCGTTCGACTTTGATCAGATTTTCCATACCGATATCCTCACCAAAAACGGCAATCCATTTATCCAGCTCTTCCTGAAGTGTACGGCGTTCTTGCTCAATTTGACGAACCTTGCTCTCGACCTGACGAATTACCATCTGCAATTGCTGTTTCTTGAGCATAAGAGTCGGAAGGTACCGCTGAAACCGCTTAAGGGAGTCTTTCTGTTTTTTCAGTTCGTTCTTTGTAAGCTTAACCTTCGCCATAATCTAGTTGAGATCCTCTTTGTTCGGCCAGAACTGCTTTAACAGTCCGGTCCGCAGACCCGTTTCTTCCGGGGTAAAACATTCCGCCATAATCTCCCAGCCTCGGTCGAGAGCCTGTTCGAGTGGAATATTCACCGAAAGATCCATCATCCGTTCCTCAAAGATCTGCCCGTATTTGAGCAGTTTATTGTCCCAATCGGTCATTCGGAAGCCCATCGATTTTTTCTCCAGGGATTCCTTGTAATTTGCATAGAGGCGTATCATTCCGTCCATCAAGGAACGGTGGTCTTCACGGGTGTCCTTATTTACCATCTGTTTCAAACGGCTGAGGGAACCAAAAGGTTCTATTCGACCATTGCTCAGATAATACTGTCCTTCGGTAATATAGCCGGTATTATCAGGAACCGGATGGGTTACATCATCGCCGGGCATAGTAGTGGCGGCCAAAATGGTGATGGACCCCGACCCCTCAAAGTCAACCGCTTTTTCGTATCTGGCAGCCAGCTGACTGTAAAGGTCTCCAGGATAACCCCGGTTGGAGGGGACCTGTTCCATAGTAATGGCAATCTCTTTCATTGCATCGGCAAAGTTGGTCATATCCGACAGCAGTACCAGCACCCGTTTGCCCTCTAGGGCAAAGCGTTCGGCTACTGCCAGTGAAATATCGGGGACCAGTAGACACTCAACCACAGGGTCGGAAGCTGTGTGTACAAAGAAGATGGTGCGGCTCATCGCCCCTCCCTCTTCCAGGGCATTCTTAAAGAAAAGATAATCGTCGTATTTTAATCCCATTCCGCCCAGGATGATCATATCAACCTCGGCCTGCATTGCAATCCGCGATAAAAGGGGGTTATACGGTTCACCGGATACGGAAAAAATTGGTAGTTTCTGGCTTTCTACCAAAGAGTTAAACACATCGATCATGGGGATACCGGTACGAATCATATTGCGGGGAATAATACGCTTGGCCGGGTTTACCGAAGGCCCGCCAATAGGAATCATATTTTCATCCAGCTCCGGTCCGTTATCGCGGGGGCGACCGCTTCCGGTAAAAATACGGCCTAGAAGATCTTCAGAGAAGGAAACCTGCATCGAGTGGCCTAAAAAGCGTACTTCATCTCCGGTTGAAATGCCCCGTCCGCCGGCGAAGACCTGCAACGAAACTTTTGGGCCGTCTAAACGGATAACATTGGCAAGGGAATCGCCGTATTTACTGCTGACTACAGCCAGATCGTCGTAACGCACATTGTCCGCGGTAACGGTAATAACATTACCGGCAATTCTCTCGATTTTACTGTATATCTTACGCATTGCTATGCTCCTTGCTCTCCGCTGCTTTTCTGGCCCGTTTTGCTTCTTCCATGAGGCCGGTTTGTTTCTGCTCAAGAAGGGTTTTTATCTTTTTCTCGTTCTCTTTGAACTCATCCGAATCCCATTCAGAGTAATTCCAGTCGATGAAATGCTGACGCAGTTGGTTAAAGAAATGCCGTGCATCCTCTTTATCTGATAATTCGAGAATAGAACCCAGAATATCATACAGTTGATCGAAAACGTAGTTCTGCCGTTCTACACTTACCGCTGCATCGACCGGATCAAAAGAGTTCTGTTGCAAATACACTGCATCTAAAAATTCAGATTTAAGGTTTACAATATAGTCTTCCAGGCTGGTTCCCTCTTCACCGACAACCTTCATCATCTGTCCGACTTCATCGCCTCGGGAGAGAATACTTCTGGCAAAATCTACTTTGTCAACAGCGACTACCCCCGGATACTTGCTCCAGCTGTTTAATGGGTGGATGGAAGGGTATTTACGCGCTTCTGCACGGTCACGATCGAGACCGTGAAAGGCGCCGACTACTTTTAGTGTAGCCTGGGTTACAGGTTCTTCAAAGTTACCACCCGCCGGACTTACTGTCCCGCCGATAGTAACCGAACCAAAGGAGCCGTCCTTTAGCCTTACAACACCAGCTCGTTCGTAAAAGGCTGCAATAACCGATTCAAGATACGCTGGAAAGGCTTCCTCACCGGGAATCTCCTCTAGGCGGCCCGACATCTCGCGCATAGCCTGAGCCCAGCGAGAGGTGGAGTCGGCCAGCAGCAGTACGTGCAGGCCCATTTGCCGGTAATACTCAGCCAGGGTTACGGCGGTGTACACTGATGCCTCCCGTGCGGCGACCGGCATAGAGCTGGTATTGGCGATAATTACGGTACGTTCCATCAGGGTACGCCCTGTACGGGGGTCGATTAGTTCAGGAAACTCCCGCAGAGTTTCTACAACCTCGCCGGCCCGCTCACCACAGGCGGCAATTATTACAATGTCTACATCCGCATAACGGCTGGTAACCTGTTGCAGCACTGTCTTACCCGCCCCAAAGGGCCCGGGAATACAGTAGGTACCTCCACGGGCAACCGGAATAAAGGTATCGATAATTCTTGTTTTTGTTACCATCGAGGTATCCGGCTCAAGTCGTTCTTCATATGAACTAATAGCCCGCTTCACCGGCCATTCAAACATCATATTAACTGAATGCTGATTGCCCTTTGCATCTTCCAGTACCGCCATTTCCTGCTCAACCGTATATTCGCCTTTTTCGGCGACTTTTTTTACAGTATAAGATTCATAAAAATTAAAGGGTACCATAATTCGGTGCTCAAAAATTCCCTCTGGAACGGTACCGAGGGTATCGGCGGCGGCCACTGTGTCTCCGGCCTTAACCTTAGGAGTAAACTCCCACTTTTTATCACGAGGCAGTGCATTCATATAAAGACCGCGCGGGAGAAAAAATCCGGCTTCTTCCGCCAGCTTGGGTAAAGGATTCTGCAGCCCGTCGTATATCTGAGTAAGCAGCCCGGGGCCCAGCTCAACTGCCAGAAGTTCCCCACTGAACTCAACCTCATCGTCGACGCCGATGCCTGTGGTCATTTCAAATACCTGCATTTCGGCGGTATCCCCCTGAATTCTGATTACCTCAGATTTCAGATTTTGCTCGCCTACTTTAACATATCCAACTTCATTTAACGAAATGTCGCCTTCTACTTTTACAGCGACCATGTTTCCGTTAACACCTATAACTTTGCCTGTAGTCTTTGTCATGAAAGTTCTCCGAATAACTCAGCGTTTTGGCAAGCCCGTTTACTAGGCCGACTCAATATCTTTTCGTACATGCTGATAAATTTGCTCAAATTTCTCTCTTCCCTGTTCGGTAGTGAATTTGCTCCTACGATGAAGCAACTGAAGTTTGAGTGCATACAGCATCAATTTAACCAAATCAAAATAGTGTCCAACCTCAAGCTCTTCAAGAAAAGTCCACCGTGCTTTATTGAGTATCTGTTCACCTGCAAGTGGAGAATCTTGGTTTGCAGCCTCCCTGGCTGTTTCCGGGATACCGGGGATTACCTCACCTTCGCGTCTGTACTTTTCCGATTCGACTCCGATTTTTTGACTGCGGAGTTTTACAAGTTCGTTCCGAAGCGAAGTTTCCCAGGTATACCATTTTTCCAGCAGTTCGTTCCCTTGGGCTGCTCCCGGTTCGAGCGAAACTGTCTCTAAGAGCGCGAGATCATCAGCGTCGATGTTCCCTCTGCAGGAATAGTAGAGCTCATCAAGTGTGAGAGGAGGCTTATCTTCAAATTGAAGAAGCGGGAGAGTAGCGATCACGTAATAATACTGTCGCACGGTGTTACTCCTGTTCTTTTGCTTCTTTTGCAGCTTCCTTCAAAATCTCGGCCAATTTAGGGTTGAGAAACTGGGAAACAATTTCAGCTACGCCTTCGGCGGTGAAATTGTAATATGCCGAACCGTCTTTATAGCCAACCTGAAAACCGGCATCTACATTTGCAAGTGGCTTCAGTTCCATACCCTCAGCCAACTGCGCTGAAAGCTGATCGCGCAATCCCTTTTCAATGTTCTGCAGCTCATCCTCGGCAACCAGCAGCTGTACATCGGCAACTTCTTCATCCCAATGGTCAATCAGTTGCTTGATGGTGCCTTGCAGAAGCTTCCCCTTTAAGGCCGCAGCACTTTCGGTGTAAATAACCGTATCAAACAGAGCCTGAAGTCTTTTTTCCAGGCTAAGAAGCAGATCGCGGCCGGCTTGCTTCAGACTTTGGCGGCCCGTCTGTTCGCGGCGCTGAGCATCCTCTTCGGCCTTCTGTGTAATTTTGTCGGCTTCTGTTTCTGCATCCGAGACAATTTGCTTAGCCCGTGATTCAGCTTCCTGCACAATCTTTTGTGCCTGCTGCTCTGCGCTTTCGATACCTTCCGATTTAATTCGGTCAATAAGTTCTTTTAACTGAACGTCCATAAGCGTTTCCTTTCAATAGCAATGTATCAATCAATATTTATTTACCTATTAATAATATAGTGGTATAGTAATGGAGCACAAAAAAAATATCAACATAATTAGGGTGTATTATGTGTTTTTTTAACCCATCACATTTCATTGTTCATGTAACGCAGGACCTTGCTCATTCGTTTTTCAATAAATTCAGGCACCGCCTGGGGAATACCGGACATTCCGCGTACAATTTTTCGTACCGCCTCTACCGCTTCCTCAAGAGTTTCGTAATCATCCGGATTCAGCTGTTCTACCCTTTTCTGGATTATCTCCAAAAGCTTTTCTTCCCGCTTCATCAGGGCACTGTTTTCCGTCCATACGTAACCGGTAATCTCATGCTTGCGAAACCGCTCTTCGCTGCTGTCTAACAGCATAACCAACCCGTCACGGATATCATCAAACTCAATTGACAAAATAGCAAAAAATTTTCTGATTTTCTCTTTCATTCCTATTCGCTCCAATCACAGCAAGTACTGTTTCTGTTAATCGTAGATATAATCTAATAAATACGCAACAATTAGTGTTTCAATTTTACAATGGTTTTGCCGGTTCCGCCCTGTTCAGGGCGGGAAAAGTAAAACTCTTCTACCTGAGGGGAATCCTGTAGTAGACGCTGCACGCCGGTTTGCAGGATGCCCTCTCCCTTTCCGTGAATAATCTCAAACTCATATAGATTGGCCAGGGTTGCATTGTCAAGCTGACGATTTACACGGTCCAAGGCTTCCTCCAAGCGCTCTCCCCGCACATCCAGAGAGAAAGCGGCCGGTTCGGTTCCGGAGTCGCTCGTATACCCATACCGCGGGGTCGACTGTTTTTGTTTCTGTTCAGAGCTCTCTGCCGGCATCAGATCACTCTCCGGGAGGGTAATTTTCATCGCTCCTACCTCGACCAGCCAATACCCCTGCTTAGCGCGCCGTATTATGGTGCCTCTCCGCCGCCCAGGTCCGGTAATAACCTGCATACCCGGAGAGAACTCGTAGGTATCACTGGAAGCGAACTCGATCTCCTCTTGCTCAACTTGCTCTTTCTCTTGTTTCTCCCGTTTCTCTACCGTACGAATAAACTCTTTTACCCTTTTGGTATCTTCTTTAGAAACGTTTCCGCCGCTCTTCAATTGGTGCACCAAGTTCTCAAGCTCCTGCCGAGCCTCGCGTAAAAACTTGTTCAGCTCGCCGTACCCGCTCTGTTTAAGCTGGTGTTCGCGTTGTCGCAGGCGCAGTGCCGCCAGATCATGCTCCTTAATTTGTTCGTGCAGGCTGCCCTCACGCTGCTTTAAAGACTCTTCATGCCGCTTAAACTCGGTCTGCCTTCGCTCGAGCTCTTTAATCATTTCGCTGACTTGGCCGCTCTCACTTGACAAGTAGCCCCGGGCCGCCTCTATCACATTCCCCGGCAAACCGCTACGGGCTGCAATATCCAGGGCGTGACTTTCGCCGGGTAGTCCGACCACAACTTTATAGTTAGGTGTTAAAGTTGAGGTATCGAAGTCCATTGAGGCATTTTGCACCCTGGGAGTGGTATATCCGTAATTTTTCAGAAGTCCGTGGTGGGAAGTTGCCAGGGTGGTTGCTCCGCGTTTTAAAAACTCATCCAGCACAGCCATTGCCAACGTAGCCCCTTCGCCCGGATCGGTACCCGAACCGAGTTCATCCAGCAGAGCCAAGGCATGTACATCAGCATGCTCCAGCATCTCACCGATTTTTGTCATATGTCCGGAAAAAGTGGAAAGCGAGCCTTCAATTGACTGTTCATCCCCTATATCTGCATAGATACCGTTAAACACAGCCAACTCCGTGCCTTCATCCGCGGGAATCTGCAGCCCGAATTGATTCATAAGCGAGAGAAGTCCTACAGTTTTTAAGGTAACTGTTTTTCCCCCTGCATTGGGGCCGCTGATTATAAGACTCTGTATATCTTGTGAAGTTTCAATATCAATGGGCACCGCGCTTTCGCGGAGCAGGGGGTGGCGGGCACGCTTGAGTTTAAAACCGCGTTCCCGGTAGTTGGCACGTACACAATTATGAAGCCGGGCATACGCGGCCCGGCATATGAAACTGTCGATCTCCGTAACCGCCTCTGTAAGCTGCTCTATCTCGGTCCGACGGGAGGCCACGGCTCTAGTAAGGTCGCGTAGTATTGACAGAATAATCTCACGAATTTCCTGTTCAACCAGGGCGATGTCGTTGTTTTTAGTCATCAGTTCCGGCGGCTCGATATACACCGTGGCTCCACGGGCTGAGCTGTAATGAATGACACCGGAGACCATGTTCTGATACTGGGCTTTTAGGGGCAGGACAATCCGCCCGTCCCTCTGAGTCGGTACATCACTTTGCCAGCGATCGGAGTTCTGCTGCAGATAGCTCTGAGCGGCCCGATTGAGTTCATTCCGCAGGCGGGCCATATGAGCGCGCTGTTTCCGCAGCTCCGGATGACTATCTTTTACGCTCCCATCCGGATTAAGAACCGCAGTAATTGCCTTTGCACTCTCTCTGAAATCACCAATCTGCTCGCTGTGGGCGGATATATCCTGATATCCGTATTCTGCCGCAGCCCGCAAGTAAGCCGAAAGCCGGTGGGCTGAATTAAAATAGCGGGCAAACCGGATAAGCTCCTCGCCCTCAAGGACAGTACCTTCTGTAGAGAGTTCCCGCAGCTCAGACTCAAGTTCGGGAAACTCAAAGGAAGGGAACTCTTCCCGCTCCATAAACTCACGAGCTTGTTCGACCTTCAGCTGCAACGGTTCTAAAGCCGATTGGGAGTAATAAAAGCCCTGCAGGCTCACCGCATGACGACCGTTCTCGCTGATACAATACTCTAACAGCTCCGATCTAATTTTTTCAAATTCTAAAACATTGATTGTGTGTTGATGCATATGATTAACCGTACTCTACTCTCGATTCTAATTCGTAATATATTCTGGCATAACTCTCGTATCTGTCAGGATGGATAAGACCGGACTCCACCGCTGCCTGTACTGCGCAGCCGGGTTCGTGCAGATGGGTGCAGGGTTGAAATTCGCATTTATCGATAAAGGGAACAAAGTCTCTAAAATAACGATCCAGCATATCCCTATCTTCAATTCCCAGCTCTATCTGCCGGATACCTGGAGTATCGATAAAATAGTTTTCTCCGTATTCGTATAAGCGGGCATTTTTGGTAACATGCCTTCCACGATCGTACTTGCGGGAAATCTCTCCGACCTCTACATCCACCCCCGGAAAAAGCATATTTAACAGAGAGCTTTTTCCCACTCCCGATTGGCCGAAAAAGGCGGATAAACCGGAACTTATTCTGTCTTTCAGTTGTTCAATCCCTTCACCGGTTTTTACAGATGTCTCTATTACCTCATAGTCCATATCTCTATATATTTGCATTCGCTCTTTAATTGAACTGTCATATTTCAAGTCCACTTTATTCAGAGCAATAACTACCGGTATTTCATCCGCTGCAATCAGTACACGGTCAATAAAGCGCGGCCGAAAGGGCGGGTTTTTGGCGGAGGTGACCACCACCAGCACATCCAAGTTAGCCGCCACCGTCTGCAGTGCCCTCCGCTTTCTGTTCCACCTAACAAGAGAATTGTTACGCGGCTTTCTGCGGTGTATGAGCCCTTCTCCGGTAGTATGCAGATCGGTTTCAAAATCCACCACATCCCCCGGTGCCAAAGGGTTATATGCCCGCTCGTCCTGTCGTAATATTTTTCCTTTCAGCCGACACATATACGACTCGCCGTCCACCACCACAGTAAAAATATTATTTGCCCCAAAGGCAACTCTGCCGGTCAGCATACTCACAGGCGTCCGCTCCACTCCAGCTTGAACATTTTTGAAAACTGGTGATAACGCTCGTCTTCGCGATAGCTTAAATCGTTGCCGCTTACAAACAAGCGGCTGTTGCTTGTGCTGTT
Organism: Spirochaetia bacterium; assembly: GCA_021736475.1. Taxonomy (GTDB): domain Bacteria; phylum Spirochaetota; class Spirochaetia; order DSM-16054; family Sediminispirochaetaceae; genus DSBN01. Next base: position 25,160 of record JAIPFV010000024.1, read on the forward strand.
ACTGATCCCGTTCTTACCATGCCGGAACAGATGTGCTTCTTCTAATACTCTCAAAGCTTGTTGGGCCACCCCTTCTCGCGAATCGATTATCTCCACCGAACCCTTTAGCATCTTATGTAATAACTCCTCAACGAATATAAAATGTGTACAACCTACTACTAATGCATCTACAGTCTGGGAAGAAAAAAAATCTACCGCCGGCTGCAGTATTGCTGCTCTTTCTTCCTCGGTGCTTGAAAAGTAGTTGAGCTCAACCATCTGTACAATCTCTACTCCGGCGTAACGCAGCACTCTACAGTCGGCAGCAAAGCGGCTGATTAGATTTTCGGTGTACGGGTCCTCAACAGTTCTACGAGTTGCCAGCACTCCAATCGACCTCTGTTTCGACAGTTCCGCCGCGGGTTTTACCGCCGGGACTACTCCGATAAAGGGAATATCGTATTGGCGGCGCAGTTCTTCCAGGGCTACCACCGAGGCGGTATTACAGGCTATTAGCATGAGCTTAGGATCCGTGGCCTCGACGAACTTACCAACGGACTGAACAATTATCTCACGAAGAACTGCATCAGTCTTTTCTCCATATGGGAAATTGCCCCTATCCGCAAAATACACAAAATCTTCAGCGGGAGCATACTTTCTCAATCGCTCCAAATAGGGTAAGCCCCCTACCCCGGAATCAAATACTGCTATTGGCCTGTTGTTCACCCAAGCTACTCCATTTAACCATATTGCGACTTATATTAGCATACAATACAAGTTTTTCCTATCGGACCCAGGTATTGAATAACGGGCCGACAATCGATACTCTGTATGTATGTTCCTGTTTAATACATGTCAAAAACCGGACTGTCAGCTGTATGCGGCCCACGGAGAAGACTACTGTCTGCATCATGTCGATGACCCTGAAGCCTGTAATGCACGTTTGGTAGAGATTGTCCAAGACACTCAAGTCTTAAAGGATTTGAACTCCTCGTGTATCACCGTCGAAGATACCGACTTCAGCGATCATACATTTATGGTGTGCAATTTTTCCGAAAGCAGTTTTAAGAACGTAGACTTTTCCCATAGTAATTTTGATTTGTGCTTTTTACAATATTCGCGCTTTGAAAACTGCCGTTTTACTGAAACAAATATCAAGTATTCTGTATTCGCCGGCAGCACTTTTATTAACTGCGATTTTAAGGACTCGGACATCGTACATACTAATTTTTTAGGCATAAACGCTGAGAACTGTGTATTTAACGACTCCGACCTGTATTATTCAAACTTTACAAGTGCAGTATTACATGATGTAAGTTTTGTCGACTGCAATCTAAAGAAAGCAGATTTTGTAAACAGCTCCAGAGAAACAGTAAGTTTTAAGTACTCAAACTATGAAGAAGCCCGTTTTCAACAGGATACAGCTATATGAAGTTATACTTTCACTTTGCTGTTGTAGGCTTTGCAAACACCTATTTAATTGGTCCCAACGCCGGGGGGGATGCAATTCTTGTTGATCCTGGAATTATGGATAAAGAGCTGTTGACTCTCATTGAAGGAAATAAATACACTATTCGTACTATTCTCGTTACCCATCATCATAATTCCCATGTAAAAGGGATTCGAACCCTTAAAAAAATCTACGATGCCGATATATATGCTTTTTCTCCTTATATTTTAGATTTTCCTTCAATACCGATTAAAGACGGGGACAAGTTTACCGCAGCATCCGGTATAGAAGTGGAGGTTATTGAAGTTCCAGGTCACTCTTCAGATTCGCTTATTTATCATATCGGTGGCATGGTCTTTACCGGAGATGTACTGGCCGCCGGCCGAGTGGGCAATACAAAAAACAGTTTCTCCAGAGCCCTGCTCTTGCGATCAATAAGTGAAAAACTGTTTTCCATGCCTGATACTACTTTAGTGCTGCCCGGTCATGGACCCCCATCAAGCCTGAAAGCAGAAAAAATGTTTAACCCTGATCTTAAACTACTCAGAGATACATAGTGCCTCTCGAACAGAGCTCCAGCGCTCCATTTTCGCATTAGGGATTACTCTTACCAAAACGAAGTTCGATCAAGGCTTTGCGAAAATGAGACGGCAAGTGTGCCCGGAAAACACGAGCCGCTTTTTCCCCTGGGAGCTGAATCTTTAGTTTATAGGCATGCAGCATCAGCGAATACGACTTCCCGCTGCCGCCGGATCTGCTGTACAGGGAATCACCGACAATCGGATGGCCAAGTGAGCTCATGTGAACCCGCAGTTGATGGGTACGTCCGGTGCTGGGGGTTAAGGCTACGAAGCTTGTCTTTGAAAAGTTTCTCATTACCCGGTATTTGGTATGAGCTTCTTTACCGTCGATTCTTTTCCAGGTAAAGCGTTTGCGATGGTGAGGGTCTCTGGCAATCGGATAATCTATGTTTCCCTGAGGCTTTTGAATAACACCTTTTACTATCGCAAGGTAGTGCTTCGACAAAGTTTTATTCACAAACTGCTTAGAAAGAAACTCCAGGGCTTGCGGGGTTTTGGCAGCAATGATAATGCCGGAGGTATCTTTATCCAAACGATGGACTATCCCAGGCCTTAGAAGATCATCCGCAAAATTCGTCTTCAACTGAGGTACATACCAAAGCAAAGCCTGAACCAGAGTCCCTGTGTAGTTTCCTGCAGCCGGATGAACCACCATTCCCTGGGGTTTATTTATGACAAGGCAGTGTTCATTCTCATAAATTATATCTAAGGGAATATTCTCCGGTACAATTTGAAGTGGCTGTTCAGGCATGTAATATACATCCAGCTCATCGCCGACGTGCAGGGCTCTGCTTAATTTAGCCTGCTGTCCATTTATCTCAATTTCCACCTCGCGCTGTTTAATCTGGCTGCGCGGAAAAAGCTTGAGAAAAACCGAAATATACCGGTCAGCTCGAAGCCCATCCGCTTCGAGTTCCTCTACCTGTGCGTGTAAATTAGTTTTCTGCATTAGTTTGTGTATCAATTATGAAATCCACCAACGCTATAACCAGCGAAAGTGATATACTCACTCCTATTTTTTGCCATCTGGTATCTCGGTTAAATTCTTCCTTCTCCGGTGAGGTTCCCAAAAACAGGGGTAAGTACGCCTGCTGAAATCCGCTGGAAGAGTACGCGTACATATCAAAGCCTAGGGAACTAAATAAAAAAGTAAATGGGATCGAACCGAAAAAGATAGTTTCAAACCGTCTCAAAGAATGGGCCCACTCGGGAAACTCATCCGGTTTATACGCTTCGTACTCGTCACTTTGCCCCCAGACATGCAGGGGGGAAAAGACAAGAGCCGTAAGTAGAGTGAACAGCAATAATGATCTTGGTACCCTCATGCCGGACTAACGAGACCCAAACAGTGCTGTGCCTATACGCACCATTGTGGAGCCCTCCTCGACCGCAATTTCGAAATCTGAAGTCATTCCCATCGAAAGTTGATCAATCGGCAGCTCAGGAAAGCGCTCTTTGCTCTCCTCATAATAACTTTTCAACCGGGCAAATGCCCGCCTTATCGCATCACTGTCGTCGGTAAAGGGGCCAATGGTCATAAAACCGCGTATCCGCAGGTGTGGAAATGATGCTATCTGCTCTATATCGGCATACATGGAATCCTTGGAAAGATAACCGCTTTTTGAATCCTCACCCGAAGTATTATACTCCATAAAAATATCCATCTGTTTATCAATTGCGGCGCAGCGTTTTTCAAGTTCCCGGGCGGTTTTCAGTTTATCAATTGATTGAACACAGCAGGCAATTTCCACCGCCTGCTTAGCCTTGTTGCTTTGCAAATGTCCAATTATATGAAGCCTTGCGTCCGGGTAAAAGTTCTCATATTTTTCGTAGGCTTCCTGTACCCGGTTTTCTCCAAACAAGCGCAACCCCGCCCGATAAGCCGCTTCGACCTGCTCACGGGTTTTAGTTTTGCTTACCGCCATAAGCTGAACATCTTCTCCGGTATGGCCGGCCTTCTCGGCGGCTTTGTCTATTCTATTGCGTATGTCGTTTATATTTTTCTCTACATCGTTCATATCGACATAATATAGCCTGGATAGTTACCTGTAAAGAGATTGACCAACTTGTGCCGCTTTTACTTATGGATGTCTACTCCAGCCTCTTCAAAGAAGAAGGGGTGGAATTTGCGGTAAAAGTGCTCAGGTACTAAAAAGTTCACCACGTGCGGCATAATAGAGACTTTTATTTCAGCCTCAGGGCCTGTATGATACAGCTCACCATCTACATGGAAAGAAAAGGGGGTATCCATACGGATTACGGTAGATTCAACCTCGTAACGTTCAATCAGCGGATCCCCAGCTTTAACCAAATGCCGATTAACTCTATCGTGCCAGCCGTTCCAAACTGAAATAATATTCCTAATAACTGAGAAATGATTGGTAAATTGAAACAAGTAGGCATCCATTTTACCATCGTTACAAACTACATCAGGACAGATTTTAAACCGTTTTCCATAGTACGGCCGGGTGCCGATTTCAATTAAAGTGGATTTTGTACTGCGTACCAGCGTTCTGAAAGGATATTCGGCATTGATTTTACCGCCTTTCAATGCATACTTTCCATTAGAAAAGGTAAGAGTCTTACTCCCTACCTTGTTAAAATCAAAGCTCTTGAGCACTTTTAGTCCGGCAACGATGTAAAACCGGAGACCTGCTACAGTTGCTTTGTCCGAAGCAGTCACAAATTGATCGTTTCTTATCTTTAAAATATCAGCATCTACGCCAACGCCTATCAGCTGTCCGTATAATGTTTTTTGCCCTGTCTCTATTTTCAGCATATCCACAGCTACATAATAGTTATTCTCCGCACTCCTGATGTAGGTTTCAATTTGACGACTTATTCTCCAGGGAATTTCATAGGAATCTTGAATGCCATTGCCAGTGCCGCCGCGCAGAAAACCAAGAGCTTTTCCTTGAGGCGGGTGGATCATCATGGCGTTGATTGCATCATGCACAGTCCCATCGCCCCCCCAGATCACAAGATTTTCCGCTTGACCTTTGCAGAACTTAACCACCTCGCTGCGCAGCTCTTCACTACTGGAGGTTTCGATTATCTCCGCGGAGGTTCGTCGTTTGATGATTTTTTTCAGAACCTTCACCGAAGAAGGATGCCTGGTCGGATTGATGAGAAAAGTACAGCTTTTTAGAGCCTGGTTTAATTTCTTGTCCACGCTGTTACTTTAATAAAGAATTCCAGTTGGTGCAACTTGATCATGAGCTGCACGCAAGGGCGGCTTTACACAAGGACACGTTATACAAGGAACACGCACTTAAGAAGGTTATAAAAAAAAGCAGCCCCGGTTAAGGCTGCTTAATTCTAAATTGTTATGCAATAGGCAATTAAGAATGGGCGGTACTGGACTTGAACCAGTGACATCCTGCTTGTAAGGCAGGCGCTCTCCCAACTGAGCTAACCACCCCCAACTGTTGAATGGAATCTATCAAATAGCGAAAAAAGTGTCAATACAGCAAATGTAAAAATAATATTTTGATTCTACCATGCCGATTGCTTATCCAAAAGAATTTACAGCTTTTCACGTTCCATATTTTTTTATATACTTAATATTACCTAAATACTTTTAGTTAATGAACATAACAAGGGGACACCGAATGGCACATAAACTTATGCGCAATATAGGAATCATGGCTCATATAGATGCCGGAAAGACCACTACTACCGAACGGATTTTATACTATACAGGAAAAAGTCACCGTATCGGTGAGGTCGATGACGGCGAGGCGGTAATGGACTGGATGGAACAGGAACAGAACCGTGGAATCACCATTACCTCCGCAGCCACTACCTGTTTCTGGAAGGACTGCCAAATAAATATAATTGATACCCCGGGACATGTGGATTTTACAGCCGAGGTAGAACGTTCATTGCGGGTGTTGGACGGTGCTATCGGTATTTTTTGTGCCGTTGGAGGAGTCGAACCGCAGTCGGAGACAGTATGGCATCAATCCGATTACTATAAAATTCCACGAATTGCCTATATAAACAAAATGGACCGGCTTGGCGCCGATTTTTATGCGGTAGTCAAAGAAATATCCGACAAATTAAACGCGAATCCCCTGCCATTATACCTTCCAATGGGCAAGGAGAGTGATTTTTACGGAATCATCGATCTGGTGAGTATGGAAGAAGTTAATTTTGAAGCTACCACTTACGGCAGCGAGGTTAAGCGTAACCCTATCTCCGAGGAATGGAAGGCCAAAGCCGGGGAATGGCGGGAACACCTAATCGATACTGTCTCGGCCTATTCTGAAAAGATTACCGACCTGTATCTTGAAGGAAAGGATATCCCGGTTGAAATGCTTCAGGAGGCAATTCGTACTCAAACTCTGAATAGAACAATAGTGCCGGTATTTGTGGGAGCATCCTTAAAAAACATTGGAGTGCAACCGCTATTAGATGGAGTGCTTGATTATCTGCCATCCCCTTGGGAAGCCCCTCCTATCCATGGTATCGATGTAAAAACAGAAGAGACGGTAGTTGTTGAGGCCGATGAAAAGGAGCAACCCCTGGGCCTTGTGTTTAAAATTCAAGCCGATCGGGAAGCCGGTTCATTGAGTTTTATACGAATGTACCGCGGTGAGATAAAAAAAGGAACTGCGATTTACAATATTACCAAAAACAAGAGAGAACGGGTGAACCGTATACTCCGTATGCACTCAAACCGTAACGAGCCCCTGGATAAGGTAAGCGCAGGAGATATTGCAGTGATAGTCGGTTTTAAGCTTGCTCAAACCGGAGATACAATCGGCTCGGAAGGGAAAAAAATTCTGTTAGAGAAGATGCAGTTCCCCGAACCGGTTATTCATGTGGCCATTGAACCTAAAACCATTTCCGACCAGGCGAAACTGAAAAAGGTTTTAGAGTTGCTTAAACAGGAAGATCCAACTTTTATAGTAAAAGAAAACGAGGAAACCGGGCAGTTGATAATTTCGGGTATGGGTGAACTCCATCTAGATGTGCTGGTGACACGAGTCATGAAGGACTTTAAAGTAGATGCCAAGATAGGAAATCCCCAGGTCACCTATCGTGAATCTATCTCGAAGACGGTCACCCATACCGAAGAGTTCCACAAAATTGTTGCCGGTAAAGAGAACAATGCAGGAATTACCTTGAAGGTTGAACCACTTACCCGCGGAGAGGGTGATCAGTATGTGTGTAATATTGATGAAAAGGTGCTGCCTCGAGAGTATCAAGACGCGGTAGAAAGAGGGGTAAAAAATGCCTTTTCCTCCGGGATTATGTACGGGTATCCTTCTATTGATATTAAAGCAACCCTGGTTGACGCTGAATATGACGAACAAACAGCAACTAGTTTTGCCTATGAAGCAGCGGGCTCCCTTGGTTTTGATGCTGCCTGCCGAAAAGCCGATCCGATACTACTGGAACCGGTAATGCATGTTGATGTAATGGCACCGAAGGAGTTTATAGGCGATGTAATGAGCCATCTTACCGGCCGCAGCGGTTTGATCGAAAGCCTTGAGAGCAAACCTAGCATGGAACATGTGCGAGCCTCAGTACCCCTGGCCCAGATGTTCGGCTATTCAACAGCCCTTCGGAGTATTACCCAGGGGCGTGGAACATTTGGGATGGAGTTCTCGCATTTCGCTAAAAAAGAGGGGGGGCTTAGTTAGTGGTTCAAACCATGGGGGAAGCGAGTTTTCACACGCTCCCTGCGAGTTTTGGCGATTACATCCATATATATTTCGGCCAATATATTCCGTCAAATTTATCCAGGGTTCCGGTCATCCGTGCCCACACCATC
>JAIPFV010000025.1 GCA_021736475.1 Spirochaetia bacterium
GATCTTCACTGATTATACGTGAAAATTCATTCAGATTCTTTAACGCTTCGTTCAAAGTTTTAATTGCATCAACAATATCACGACTACTCTTTAATACCGTCATATCTATCAACTGCGAAGTTCTATCCGTCTGTTTTAAGATGCTTTTAATTTCCGTTAAGATATCACCTGTTTCAGCCAGCATCTGTTGGGTAGCCTCACCCTTCATCATTTCGGTAAACTCCGCCAGATTACCGGTTATTTGGTCAATTCTCTCGGGCCGCATAACTTTTTGCATATTGTCTACCATCTGCTGCGCCGATTCGGTAACCGCAACCGCATTATTCAGAATTATGTCTATACGGTCATCCTCGATTTTACCTCTCAGGATCTCTGTACTGCGGCGAATATCCTCGCCGGCACTGCGCAGACTGGAGGAAATGGCCTCGGCATTAGTAATTGCATTGGTTAGATTTTCACTATTCTGTTCTATAAAGTAATCGGTGTTGGCCAGAATATCGCTCACCGCCTGCTGATTGGCGGAACTTGCAAAACTGTTCAGGTTATTTAACAGCAGTTCCACCTTGTCGGCGATAATTTGAGCCTCTCCGGTAATATCAGCTATAGCCGAACTGCCGGTTTCGATAAAACCTCCCGGCTCCAGATCCTCTGCACGATTCGTTCCACCGGTCAATTCGATCTGCTTGAGACCGGTAATACCCATCATCACCAGGTTTGCCTTCATATCTTCCTTAATCGGGGTATCCTCATCTACGCTAATGGTCACTACCACATGGCCGATATCCTCCGAACTTACCTCTATACTTTTAACCTCACCAATATTAATACCATTGTATTTCACATTTCCGCCTACCTCCAAGCCATTTACTGAGGTATCTTCAAAGCGAATAAAATAGATTTTCTTTTCCTGAAAAAGAGTACGACCAAAGGAAATAAAGAAAAGAGCGGCAATGAGGATAATACCAATAAAGAAGAACACCCCAACCCTTACTTTTTGTTCACGCGTTATCATAGTTACTGTATAAAACACTTTTACCTGTGAAGCAAGAGTAAAAGTGTTAATTATACCTATCGAAGAATTTAATCCCTTTGACCGGTTTTCTTTATAATATGATACCCAAACTGGGTTGATACCAGATTGCTGACTGAGCCGTTCCCAAGACGGCGCAGCGCCTGTTCAAAGGCCGGCACCATCTTACCGGGTCCAAACCAGCCCAAATCGCCCCCCTTGGCCTTGCTGGGACAAGTGGAAAAATCCCTGGCCAGAGCTTCGAAATTGCCCCCGGATTTTACCCGCTGCAGAATCTGCTGAGCCTGCCCACGGTCCTTCACTAATATATGACTTGCTCTCCATTCCATATGCTTATTACCTCCCATCACGAGTATAACTGTTCAGGGTAATTAATAAAGAGGTGCGGTTGTAGTACGCCCGAAGCAAATCCAGTCGTGCGGCACTGCGTTTTACCTCTGCATCCTCTACTTCCAGCAGATCCCGCCGGCCGCTCTCGTATTCTTCCTGGGCAATCCTATAAAAACGCTCTGCCAGCTCCAGCTTCAATTGGGCTGCCTCGATATCCCTTTCTGCCTTCTGCAATTTGGCGGAGGTTTCCTGCAGCTGGGTTTGCCGATTTTGCAGGTTTTCTCTTAGCCTGCGACGGGCCGACTCCACCTGTGTCTCCGCGGTATGACGGGCGTTACGGTACTCTGAACCTGGAAGCAAATCGTTAAAGCTGAAACTCAGGCTAAGAGCATACTGGGCTGAATCGTACTCGGTAAACCCGCTCCCTTCAAAGCTGTTCACCACCCCGCGGCTCAGAGATATTGATAGCTGCGGCAGGTAGCGGCTGTGCAGCATACGGCGGCTGAGCCGCTGCTGCTCTAGGGCAGCTCTATCGGCCTGCAGCCCGGGGCCGCGCTCCAAACCTTCAATAAGCTCCTGTAGCGCAGGGACTTCGGCTGGTTCTATCTGCAGCAAGCCGCTTAGCTCGATATCCTGTTCCTCGGGCAGACCAAGGTTCTGTTTGAAGCGCTCAACTATGCTCGAGTACTCAATTCGGCTTGCCTCTATCTGGGGTTTCTGTTCCTGTACCGTCAGCCGCGCACTGAGCAGTTCGTATTCGGATATTCGCCCACTCTCAAAATCGTACTGGGCGGCTTCCAGCCGCGCCCTGGCGGATGCAAGCTGTTTCTCCTGCAGCTTTATCTCCTCCTGCAGCAATAGAAGTCGGTAATAGGTTTGATAAAGCTCCGCTCTGAACTCTCGGCGGTAGTTTTCCAGCTCTGCGACTGCCGCGGTGTATCTCAGCTTAGCCCTCTCCAGCTCGGCAATGCTCGAGGCGCTGAAGGTTACGCGTAGTGAGGCGCTTAGATCATTGCTCCATTCTGTGGGGAGCTGTTCCCGGCTGGCGAGCAGACCCTGGGCCTCAATTTCAGGCAGCAGCTGCAGGTAGCGCCAACGCTGCTGTGTGGCAGCCATTTCGAGGCGTCGGCTGTTCTGCCACTGGGAGAGGTCGTGTCGGTAGGCCCGCTCAAAGGCTTCAGCGGGGCTTAGCACGAGGGGCTCTCCGCCCTCCCCTGCGGCGACTGCGTCAGCTGCGCCGGCGGCTCCGCTGTCTACACTCTGGGCCGTTAAAGGCGCCGCTGCAATAAGCAGCAAAATCAGAAACAAACTTCCATAAAATTTATTATTCATAAAGACTCTCCCGTTTCGCCCCCACTTTGAACAGATAAAGAATAGTCGGCACCACGAACAGAGTGAACAGGGTCGAGACCGACAGGCCGCCGGACACCGCAATGCCGAGAGGCTGAATGATGTTAGTTCCGTCACCGATAGCCAGGGCTATCGGAAGCATACCGAGGACAGTTGTGAGCATGGTGATAAGAATCGGTGGAAGCCGCAACCCGGCGGTACGGATAAGTGCTCCGAGGCGATTGTTATCGCGCTGCAGCTCCTGGAAATAGAAGTCGATCATGATGATCGAGTTGTTTACCGCAATACCGCCCAGCAAAATGGTACCAAGCAGCGAGTTGAGGCTGAGGGTCGAACCGAAGATATACAGACTAAAGATGACCCCGATAAACCCCAGGGGCACGGCGGTCATGACCACGAGCGGGGTGCGCAGTGAGTTGAACTGGATACCCAGCAGAATGTAGATTAAGGCCAGACTGACACCCAGGGCGTAGAGCAGCGAGCGGACATTTTCGTTGAGATCTTCCTGGGTATTTTCGAAAACCATAGCGTAACCCGACGGCAGCTCCAGCTGCTCCTGCAGCGCCGATCGCACCTGCTGTTCGTACTCGCCGCGGCGGAACTGGGGGGCGTCACGTTTCATGACGGCCATTACACTGTAGGTCTCCTCGCCGTCCAGGGTCACAATTTCCTGCACGTTTTTCTCCACACTTACATTGAAAAAGTGCTTCAGTGGGATGGCTCCGCCGTGGTAGGGAAGCAAAAAGTTCTGGAAGTCCTCTGTGCTGGAGATAGTTCCCTCCGGAAAAGCGATGCGCACCTCCACGGCCCGGCCTTCGTGGTTCATTTCAATGGCGGAGGAGCCGACCAGCAGGGTGCGGGCGATCGACAGCAAGCGTGTAGTTGAATAGACCGATTGTGTGTCCGGGCGCGAGGTGAGGATAATCTCGTTGGCCTCGCCGGTGGACGGGTCGGTCCAGACATTGCGGTACACATCCAGGTCGCGGATAATGTCGGCGGCCTTCTCGGTCTGCTGCAGTACCACCTGTTTTTCCGGTCCGGTAATTTTCACATTTAAATCGAGGCTGCGCGGCAGGGGCAGCTCGGCCGGATCCCAGGGCATTACGCTGAAATACCACTCGGTTCCCGACTGGTACTCCTCTTCCAGGGCCGCTTTCACCTCTTCGGTATAGCGGCTGGAACTCAGGCTTATAATGAACCCGCCGCTGTTGCCACGGTTAATCTGGGCAAACAAGCTCTGGATTTTATCGCCGTGCTTGGCCATGATGGCCTCTTCGATCGGGGCCAGCTTCTCTAGCATCTCCTCCTTGGTTTCAGAACTACGGTTACGGGCGAACAGCATGAACTTATCACTCTCCGGTTTAGCAATAATCTCGCGGTCGATCTGTGGAGCAACTACCATCAGGGCATAGGCTAATACAGCAAAGGAGAACAGCAGCACCCCGGCCATAGCCGGCTTTGAGGTGAGTATGCGCCGCAGCAGCCAGCGGTACCCGGCCCGCAGGCGCTCCATCAGGGCTTCGGAAAAGCCCGCCAGCCGTCCCTGCCGGTCGGTGCCCAGTTTATAGCTTTTGCGGAACAGGTAGTAAGCCATCACCGGCACCACCAGCAGTGCTACCAGCAGCGAACAGATCAGGGCAAACACCACCGCCCGCGCCAGATCACCCAGGATAGCGTTGGTCAGCGGAGCGGTAAAGGACAGAGGCAGGAACACCAGTATGCTGGTCAGGGTGCTGGCGATAATCGCCCAGCGGATCTCCTTGATCGAATTGACGATCAGCTGTTTCAGACTGATGTCGGCGTATTCACCGGTCCGATAGAATCGGTGTCGGTGTATGTTCTCCATTACTACAATAGAGGAGTCGATAATCATACCAACCGACAGGGTCAATCCGCTCAGGCTGATCAGGTTGATGGTCAGATCGAAGAGGTACATCAGTATAAAGCTAAGGGTGATCGACAGGGGAATGGAAAAGGCTATTAAGAAGGTGTTTTTGCCCTCCCCCAGCAGGAGCAGCACACACAGCACCGCCAGCGCCGCGCCGATCAGGGCAGCCCGAAGCACATTCATGATAGCCTGGTTGATAAACTCGGCCGGGTCGATCAGATAGGTAAACTCTACATGCGAGGGCAGTGTCAGGGACGACTCCTCTATAGCGCTGCGGATCTCCTCGGACATCTCCTTGATGTTGCCGTCGCTTTTCGGTATGGCGAAAATCATAATCGACTGATTTCCGTCTACCCGAAAAATGGTGTCCGGTAGACCGTATTCCACCGTTACCTTAGATATATCGCTGAGGTGGATGTTGCGGCCGCCGCGGCGGGCAACTTCAATCTTACCGATATCGAAGATGGTATCAATCCCCTTCTTCAGGCGAACATCGTAACGGTCGCGGCCGTTGGAGAAAGAGCCGACCGGCTCGGGCTGATACCCGCGGCGGACAGCTTGCACCACCTCGTCCAGCATCAAGCCCTGTGAGAGCAGTTCGTCCTCCTGCAGTTCCACCTTCGAGATGAGCTCGCGTACCGGTACGAGATCTACATTATCCGCTTCTTCCACCTTGTCGAGTTTCGGTTTGAGGGTCGACTCGAGCAGTGAATAGAGCGCCTCCGGTTCGAGTTTCGGGCTCGAGACCGCTACGGCCATGTAGCCGGCGTTTTCACCGGTCCAGTTCTGCACCCGGTAATCCCGGCTGTCATCCGGCAGGGAGTTCTTGATGGTGGCCATAGCATTCTCGGTGCGGTTGAGGGCCTCGTCGTAGGTAAGGTCCCACTTAAAATCGATCCGGATGCGGGTGCGCCCGTTCATGTAGTTGGCCTGGATGGTTTCCAGATCCTGAATCCCGGCCAGGGCTCCGTCGATAGTATTGCCGTACTGTTCGCGAAAATCGGTAGCGGTAAAACCCGGATGCGAGATGTGCACTCCGATTATCGGCTTCATAGTGTTCGGGTAGAGCTTTATCGGCAGCTGCAGCACCAGCAGAATACCGGCGGCCACCCCCATTGCGACCAGCAAAAACAGGCCGCGGCGTTTGCGAAAAAAGAGTTCCAGCATAGTCTATTCACCGCCCTCCGCTATCTTTACCGGAGTGCCGTCGCCTATGCGCTGCCCAGCCGAAACAACATACTGCTCACCGGCCTCGGCACCGCCGGTAATGGCTACCAGCTCGTCGTAGCTGGCCCCGGTCTGCACCTCGCGCAACTCAACTACTCCATCGCTTACAATAAACAGATGGTCTTTGCCGTATTTGCGCTGGATGTGTTCGCTCGGAACCGCCAGCCCGCGGTACGGCTCTTTGCGCAGTTCGATCCTCAGGAATTTACCGATAAAAAGTCCCGGTTGAGGCCGGAATTCCACCTCGACTTTGAACAATCCACTCTCATAATCGGGCTCGGGCGGGACCGCCGCTACCCGGCCACGGATATCTGTGGGCTCCGAACTTTCAAACACAACTGCGGTATCCCCGGGGCGTACAGAGGTGATATCCTTATCGCTCACCCAGATTTCGCCCAGTAAAGCGCTGGTGTCAAGAATGGTGAGGATGTCCTGCTTTTCCTGTACCGGATCGCCGGGCCGCAGTTCGTAATGAGCGACCGTGCCGCTGTGGTCGGCGATGATCTCAACCGATTTATAGTTTCTTCCCGACAGGTCACGGCGTACCGATCCCAACAGCTGCCCACGGCTGACTTGCTGGCCGGCCGAAACAGCAATGTCTTCAAGGGTACCGGCAATAGGGGCCCGTTGGGGATATCGGTTTTGCGGCCGTAATCGGCTGCCGTAAAACACACTGCGGTACAAATTCATAGATTCGAGGCTTGCCAGCTTTACTTCGACTGCATCGGGCGCGGGCTGTTGTTTTTCGCTTCCGTTACCTGCCTTTGAGTTGCTGGTAGATTTATTGGCAGAGCCGTTGGCTTGCGCCGGAAGCTGTACAAGCCAACCGGCCAATAATATCAGCGCTATGGCTACATAAGATACACTTTGTTTCATAAAATACCTCTATTGTATAATTCTATATCGGGGTATATCTTAAACTTTTCTATAATTCTATATCAATTAAACTAAAGTATGAAAACAAGCACTTTTTCCAAATTGAGTAGTTTTACTTAGTTTAGATGAATGCCGGTAGTATTCAACCACTCTGCTGCAACGGTTCACGGCAGCTGCAGCAGGTATATACTCTATAGCTCACACAAGCAGGTCGGATACCGTACGCTTAGGCACATGGTGAACCTGGTTCTCGTCTCTATAATATTTTATATCATCCTTATCGGCAGCCTCTTCAAGTTTCACCTCTTCCACCGGTGCTCCCAGGGCCATGACAAAGAGAATCTCGTATCTGTCACTCAGTCCAATTACTCTGGCCCATTCCTTGCGATTGATGGAGGCGAAAATACAGCCGCCGTACCCCTTTTCCACCGCACTCAGCATTATTGTCTGCATTGCAATACCTGCATCAGTTTTAGAAGCAACATCCTTTACCTCGGTATCCCGCAGCACAGTTACATAGGCGGTGGGTCGCTCACCCTCTTCAGGACCATCCCAATCAGTTAAGTACCCGGCCCATTTCAGTAGGGGAAAGAGCGTATCCGCCTCCGCTTTATCTGTGGTCAAATGATACCGTAAGGGTTGTAGATTTGCTCCACTATGAGCACGGCGTGCAGCTTCAATCCACTCTTTCATCTCCTGCTCCGGAATCTGCACACTCTGGTCGAATCTACGGTAGCTTCTGCTTTTTGTCACTAAATCAATAACTTTCATTGTCGCCTCCATGTAGCAAATTTGCTATTTCCAGGCAATACTTTATCACAGAGGTATTCAATTTCCAAGCCGAAAACAGCGTGTTCCACAGTTCCCGTGTTCCACAGTTTGCTTCACAGCTTGCTCCGGCCCTCATATTGTTATAAACTATTTAGAAAATAAAGGAATACATATGAAACAGACGATGTTAGCCATGCTGCGTCAAGCTGCCGATGAATTCAAGCAGGTCACCTTTGTTGCTAAAAAAACCGATGAGGGCTGGTTAGAAAAAAGCTTTCAGGATGTACTGCGCGATTCCCGTGCCTGTGCAGCAGCCCTTCGCGCACGTGGAATTGATAAGAACGATACCATTGCTATCCTTGCCGAAGGCAGTACTGACTGGGTTATCGGAGAGTTCGCAACCCTCTGGGCGGGTGGTATCTCCGTCCCCCTGTCCATCAAACTACAACCTGAGGAAATCCCCTACCGCATAAACCATTCCGATGCGAGGGCTATCTTTGTCTCCAAGAATATGCTTCCCAGGATTGCAGACATCTACTCAAAATTTAGCCGTAAAAAAATACGCCTTATTGTAATCGATGAAAATGGTACGAAGCTCACTGAGCTACAATCCAACGTCGGAGAGGCCCTTGCGCCGCAGATAGAGCTCTTCAGCGACCTTCTGCTAGAGGGGTATCGCAGCTTGGAAGACTCTGAGCAGCTGCTGCAGCAGATCGAAAACGACACCCGAGAGGACGATGTGGTTACCATATCCTACACCTCCGGAACCACCGGCAACCCCAAAGGCATTATGCTTACCCACCGTAACTACTACGCCAATTGCCGCGATTCGGTTGAAATGTTTGCCGTTCCCCGGGCTTCCTATCGCAGCCTTCTCATTTTGCCCTGCGACCATTCCTTTGCACACACCGTCGGTATTTATGCGGCCCTTTTCCGGGGTATCTCACTTTACTTTGTCGATGCCCGGGGCGGCGGTATGGCCATTCTGAGGAATATTCCCGCAAACCTGGCAGAAACCAATCCCACCTTCCTTTTGACAGTCCCCTCTCTCACGGGTAACTTTATGAAAAAAATAAAAGCGGGGATTAAGGAAAAGGGAAAATTTGTACAGATGCTCTTTGAATGGGGGCTGTCGAACGCAATCAGCTACCATGGAAACGGGTATAATCGTCCCCCGCTCTCCACCCGATTAGGCACTTATCTACCTTATAAACTGGTCGATCTTTTGCTGTTCCGCCAGGTCCGCAAGATCTTCGGCAGCCGGATTCAGTTTTGTGTAGGTGGAGGGGCGCTTTTAGATGTAAAGCAGCAGGAGTTCTTTAACGCCATTGGAGTTCCCATTTATCAGGGCTACGGGCTTACCGAGGCAGCCCCAGTAATCTCGTCCAATCTGCCGAGCATCCACAAATTCGGCAGTTCCGGTCGGGTGGCTCCCACCGTGGAGTGTAAAATTTTAAATGATGAGGGCGGCGAAACAGGCTTTGGTGAAGTCGGCCAAATAGTAATTCGCGGGGACAATGTAATGAAGGGCTACTTCAAAAATCCTTCCGAAACCAAAGAGACTATTCAAGAGGGCCGGCTCTTTACCGGAGACCTAGGCTACTACGATGAAGACGGTTTTCTAGTGGTAACCGGAAGAGCTAAGGCTCTGCTGATCGGCCCGGACGGCGAAAAATACTCTCCCGAGGCAATCGAAGAGGCTATCATTAACTCCACCGATTTAATCGATCAGGCAATTCTCTACAACGATCATAATCAATATACTTCGGCTTTAATTGTACCGGACCTGCAAAGTGTAAACGAGTTGCTGCAGCAGAAGGGGCTGTCCCAACCCGATCAGCTCTTACACGAGCTCAACAAGGCACTTTTCGCCTTTCAGCAGGAGCCTAACTATAAGAATCTTTTTCCCAGCGTATGGTTGCCGGCCGCCTTTCAGGTCCTTACCGACGGCTTTACCGAAGAAAACCAACTGATTAATTCCACCATGAAAATGGTGCGATATAAAATTATCCAGGCCCATCGTGACTCTCTCGAGTATATGTATACCGAAGAGGGCAAACATTTTCTTAATCCCAAGAACCGCACTGCGTTAGCCACCTTGTTTCCGCAGCTGAACAGCTAAAAGAGGCTTCCGTAGTAAACTACGGAAGCCTTTTTAATTTTAAGAATCTTTTACTCTAGAATGTTTTATTGTCTTTCCAGCCGAGATACTGCAAGCTGGGTCAGAGCAAAGTACTCTTTGAAGTCTGAGGCTGTAGCCCCACTGACGGTATCAGCTACCTTCCAGACGTCATCGCTATTCTTATTAATTTCATCGAGGGAGTAGCTTACACCCGCCTTTTGAGCTGTATTCTGAACAGCTTCAATGTTGGCAGTCCAGCCAAGCCCGTGTCCGCCTTCAGCCCAATACTGAGAGTCTGCTTTATAGAGGCTGCCGTAGGAAGTCGTCTCTACAGTCTGGGGAGTACCACCGAATTCGGTCATAACCTGAAAAGCTCCGTTTCCAATGCCGTTGTAGTACGCGCTCATAGTTTCTTCGTTACGGATTATTGACATTTCGAGCCCGGTGTTTCCGGCGGGCTTGCCCTGCTCATCAGCCTCAACCCACACCACGGAGGTTCCGAAGGTGGCTCCGACGTAGGTAGTATCATTATAGACCACATATTTTGCAACGTGGCTCTGGTCGCCGTGTGAGGTATAGGTAACGGTGTTGTTGTCATTCCAGTCACCAGCCTCCACGTCTACTTCCGCGAGGATGTGCGGAAGAAACGCCTCGTTCAGGGTGACCTCGAAGTTTCCGTCTTCTGTAGAGCTCACCTCGGCTTTTCCGACATAACCACCGTGTACATAGTCATACGCCTCAACGGTCTGTCCCGGCGCGTAGCCAGTAGGTGCTGCCGCTTCTTCGGTGCCGCCGCAGCCGACTAAAGCAAAAAGCACCAGCACGCTCATGAGAGTGTAAATAACTGTTCTCATAATTTTTTCTCCTTTTCTAATAAAGTTAACAATTTAGATAATAAATTATCATAATTTATTTTTTATGTAAAGATATTATTAAAAAACACTTTATTATATTTTATATGTAAAGTGCTTCACATTAAAATTTTTTTATATACAATAGATGTGAATTGCTTTCAAGAACATACTGAGCGGTTTGTAAGGAGTTTCGTATGCCCTTTCGCGGCAATCGAAACAAGAAAAATGTTTTTTTGTGATTACAAGGCTCGAAAGGGGGTAAGGTAATTAGCCTATAAAAAAAGATAAAAAAATATTCATAAAAAGTAATATAACAAATTGACACAAGTTAATAAGTTTTTTATGATAATAATACTAAGTTATAGTACGTTTTTGTAATTTTGGCTAATTTTAATGTGAAAATAATAGCATAAATTAAGCAAGGAGTTTTTATGTCAAAGAAAAAAATTGTAGTGCTGGGAGGCGGTTACGGGGGTATCACTGCTACGAAGAAACTTTACAAGAAATATAAAAAGAACCCTAACGTAGAGATTACCCTAATTGACCGAAATCCCTACCATACTCTTATGACCGAACTGCATGAAGTAGCCGGGTCGAGGGTAGAACCAGATTCTGTTCAAGTAAGTTTTCAACGGATTTTCGGAGGCACTAGTGTGAAGCTCATTACCGATACCATCAAGGATATCGATTTTGATAATAACACCCTGAAATCTGACCTTCGCAGCTACAGTTACGATTATTTAGTCATCGGTGCAGGCGGCGAACCGGAGTTTTTTGATATACCGGGGGTTCAGGAAAACTCCTTTACTATTTGGTCGTTTGACGATGCTATGCGACTTCGCAATCAAATAGAAGACCGCTTCATGGAAGCAGCCCGCGAGCCTGACGAAACAAAACGGCGACGGATGCTTACCTTTGTAGTAGCCGGAGCAGGATTTACCGGTGTAGAACTGGCCGGGGAGATCCTTGAACGCAAACAGACCCTGTGTCGTGAGTATCACCTCAAAGAACATGAGGTACGGGTAATTATCGTAGAAGCCCTGGATACTATTCTGCCGATACTACCGGCCAAAATGCAGAACAAGGCCGAACGTTATCTGCGTAAAAAGGGTGCCGAGATAATGACCGAGGCTCCCGTAGTTGGAGCTGAAGAGGGATTTGTAAAACTTTCAGACGACCGCAGTATCGACACCGATACCTTTATTTGGACCTGTGGTATTCACGGCTCGGAATTTACCGCCCGTATACCACTCACCAAGGGGCAAACCGCCAAAGGAGAGTGTTCCTACGCATCTTCCGAGGGAATTCACGGTATGTCTGGATGCCGCCTGGAAGAAGAAGAGCGCTACATTGTTGGAGAGCGGGGTCGAATCCTGGTTGATGAAGAGATGAAATCGGTAGACCACGCAAATGTATACCTGGTCGGAGATATCATCTGGTACCTCGATAACGAGAAAGTGGTACCCCAAATTGTCGAGACGGCACTGCAGACCGGAGAGGTTGCAGGAGAAAATATCATTGCCGATATTGAAGAGAAAGAGCGCAAAAAATTCAAACCTAACTATCATGGCTTTATGGTCAGCATTGGCGGTCGCTACGGAGTAGCCCACGTTGTAGGAATGTCCATGTCGGGCATGTTAGCCATGGCAATGAAACACATGATCAACCTGCACTACTTGTTCGGCATTGCCGGTGTAAATGCAGTTTGGCGTTATCTGCAACATGAGTTTTTTACTATTAAAGAGCACCGTTCATTTATCGGCGGGCATTTAGCCGCTAAGGTGCCTATCTACTGGACTGTTCCTTTACGTCTGTTCCTGGGTGGAAAATGGCTCTACGAAGGTATTAAGCACATCGGCGATGGTTGGCTTAACCCCGGCGACGGCGGCCTGGCCGATGTCTGGACTGGAGCAGTTAAGCTTCCTGGTGTAGTGTTTGAGGATGCAGCTGCCGCTGCTACCGCAGCAGCTGATGCCACTTCCGCTGCTACCGGTGCTGCTGCAGAAGGAGCCGCAGAGGGTGCCGCAGAGTACGGCGAACCGCTTATGGAGGCCCTTGGAATATACACATGGTTTGCAGAGAACGTGCTAAGCGCCTCTCCTTTACTGGCATTCCTGCTACAATCTGCGGTGGTTCTGGGACAAGTTGCAATTGGTTTGGCCCTGATCGGCGGATTGCTCACCTTTCCCGCAGCGATTGTCTCCATCGGATTTAGTATCATGTTTATTTTCTCCGGCTGGGGAAACCCCGAACTGCTTTGGTATATAATGGTGTCCATCGTTATGCTGGGCGGAGCCGGTCGTGGCTTCGGATTGGATCACTGGGTAATGCCCTGGTTGAAACATCAATGGAACAGCACTAAATTGGCCCAGAAAACCCATCTTTATGATGGCGAGCCGGTAATTAAAGAGTAAATCTTTACCGGTTATCTCAGCTCAGCAGCGGGTATTTCTATGTCGGAAATACCCGCCCTGCAGAGCGTACAATAAAGGATCCCGAATGGTTGATACCCTGTATCAAGATATATCTATTAATGACGATCTTCGCCAGGTACAGTCTCTAATCCGTGCGCAACTAAACTCAAGCACCCCCTTTATACAGGAGGCGCTTACCGAGTTAGTTGAAAATAACGGTAAAATGCTGCGACCAGCTTTGCTTATACTTGCCGCTCGATTTGCTCCAAAAAAAAGCGGCTCAGAAAATGGTTCAACCCACCGCTTAGCGGCCGCTGTGGAGCTTTTGCACATGGCAACTCTGGTTCATGATGATATTATCGATAAGGCACCTACTCGACGGGGTATACCAACCCTGCATTCACGCTTCGATCCGCGCACAGCTGTGTTACTTGGCGATTTCCTGTTTACCCGTAGTTTTCAAATAGCCTCGCATGACACCGATATCGAAACCGGCCGTTATATAGCTGGAATTGTGAACTCTATCTGTGAAAGTGAGATACGACAACACAATACATTTACTTTTTACACCACCAGTTTCAAGGAATACCATCGCCGGATTATGGGCAAAACCGCAGCCCTGTTTGCTCTTTCCGCCTATGTTGGCGCCCATGAAAATGGCGTAGATGAACGCAACAGTAACCGGCTTAAAAAAATAGGATATAATCTTGGGGCCGGCTTTCAAATAATCGATGATATCCTCGACTTTACAGATCAATCCGAGCGTACCGGGAAAACTACCGGCGCAGATATTCGACAAGGAATTGTAAACCTTCCTTTGTTGTATGCACTTCAACAGGATGACGGCTCACTGGAAAAGCAGCTCTCCCGCCGACCAAAGAACGGTCGCCGGTTAAAGCAAATTATTACCCACACAAAAGAACTGAACGGAATTGAACGTGCTCGGGCAGTAGCACAGGCCTATACCCACAAAGCTCTCTATTCAATACAGCAATTACCTGAGGGGGAAGCCCGCCAGGCCTTAGAACAGTTTACCGCTTTTCTTCTTCAACGAAACTATTAAAATCGCGGTTCAATCTTGGTGTAGCTTTCAATCTTGGTTTGTTAGGGCCCTGCTCTCTCCGCGCTTAAAATCCTTGTCGGTAAGCTCAAAGCTCGTCCGCAGTCCGGAGGTTGTAAACACCGTATTATCCTCGGTCACTAAAATTGAGTCCACACCGGGGCGCTGTTCGGTAAACTCTAGCCCCTTTTCCAGCCCCAGTCCGAATACCAAAGTTGATAGTGCATCCGCTTCGGTTGCATCAGCTGAAATAATAGATACACTGGCAAGGTCTTTTTCAATTGGAAACCCGTCTTCAGTATCGAGGATATGGTGATAACGCACTCCATCTTCTATAAAATAACGCTCGTATTTTCCTGAAGTAACTACCGCCTTATCAACCAGCTCCACTACTCCCAGATAATTGCCCCGAGCATCCTCCGGCGATTGAATTCCAATTTTCCAGACAGAATTATTATGTTTCTCTCCAAAGGCATAGACGTTTCCGCCCAAGTTTACAATTCCGTACTCAACCCCTTGCGATTTGAGATATTCGACCATGCGGTCGGCGGCGTACCCCTTCGCAATCGCTCCAAGATCAATCCTCATACCCGGGCGCTGAAGATACACCCGCGGCCTTTTTACTTTCTCATTACCTTCTTCTGAACGTTGACCCGCCGGTATCAGCTCTATGTCCTTGTAGTTGACTTTCTGCAAGGCTGCCTCTATCTGCTCAGCATCAGGGACAGTCTCTTCTCCTGAGCCGATGTCCCATAACTCAACTAAAGGTCCAACGGTAAGATCAAATACTCCATTACCAATCGCAGAAAACTCCTTTGCCCGGGCTATAAGATTGAAGGTTTCCTCCGAGACCTCTACCGGCTCATCACCTGCTTTTCTATTGATCTCCGCCACCTCTGAATCTTCGGTGTGGGCACTCATCTTATCTTCAATCTCCGTGGCAATCGCAAGCGCCGGTGCCAATTTATCTTTGTACTGCGTCCCGTAAAGCTGCACTGAACAGGTAGTTCCGAGGGCAAAATCGGTCTCTGAAATGCGTTCTGGGCTGCTCTGTTGGCAACTGGAAAAAGCTAAAATTAAAAATGCGGAGAGCAGTAGCCCTCCACACATTTTTTTTCCATTGAACTTTTTAGTTGTGCGGTATGAATTAAATAGTAACATAGTAGACTTTTCCTCAAGTGGATGTTTTGTAAAGGTTGAACCTGAGCAAAATATACAACAATCAGATATATTATCCAAGAGAAAAGTTAAAATCGTAATCATGTTCATTTTCTTGTCCCATTTGCTTGACATAATTCCCTTTTTTTAGTATCTATATCCATACAGTTAGCACAGGCGCCTGTCGTATAATGGCTATTACCTCAGCCTTCCAAGCTGATGATGTCGGTTCGATTCCGATCAGGCGCTCTTTTTAGTTCGCCCTAAATACTTAGTCTCAAGTATTTAGGGCTTTTTATTTCCATTCAAGTAAAGACTCACACAACTAATAAGAACACTCTTTTTACTCAGAAACACTTGTGATTTTGTTATGTTTATATTAGATTGCCATTAAGAATTATGGTACTACAATTTTTTGAATTGATCGGCAGTTTAGGCCTGTTTTTATACGGCATGCGCACCATGAGCGACGGTATCCAGAAGGCTGCCGGCGATAAGCTGCAATCTATTTTGGGATTTATGACGGGCAACCGTTTTGCAGGTGTAGCAACCGGCTTCGGAATGACCGCCATAATTCAATCTTCCTCCGCTACAACCGTGATGGTCGTCAGTTTTGTTAATGCGGGGCTGCTTTCATTAGTTCAGGCAATCGGCGTGATTATGGGTGCGAATATCGGCACCACTGTAACCGGATGGATAGTAGCAATCCTTGGCTTTAAGTTCGATATTTCGGCAATCGCCCTGCCGGCCATTGGTATTGGCCTTCCCCTTATATTCTGGAAAAGAATCAAGAAAAGTGAATGGGGTGAAACTCTTGTCGGTTTCGGCCTCCTGTTCCTAGGCCTCTCCTTTCTAAAAGCATCCGTACCTGAAATCGATGCGCATCCCGAATCCTTTCAATTTGTGGTTAATCTTACCGGTTACGGGCTGCTGTCACGTTTTCTGTTTATATTAATCGGAGCCGGCTTAACGGTATTACTACAGTCATCCAGTGCTTCAATGGCCATTACCCTTACCATGGCATTTTCCGGCTGGATTGATTTTCCAAACGCAGCCGCTATGGTATTAGGCGAAAACATTGGAACTACCATTACTGCCATGATTGCATCGTTAGGAACTGATGTGCATGCCCGGCGTGCAGCTCTGGCCCATTTAATGTTCAATATACTTGGTATTATCTGGATTCAAATTCTGTTTTTTCCAATCATCGCTTTGGTTGATAGTTTAGTTCCCGGATCTATGGACTCAAAAGCAGGTATCACCGCTCATTTGGCAATGTTTCATACCACTTTCAATGTTATTAACACCCTGTTTTTTATCAATTTTGTAAATTGGCTTGAGCGGATAGTTAAGCTGCTTATACCGCTTCCGTCCGCGGAAAAAGCTCAACCCCATGAGTATCACCTAGAGTATATCACCTATTCCATGCAAGACACACCGGAGCTCAATCTACTAACCGCCAAAGCAGAAATTCTGAAAATGGCTCAAATAACCGAGCAGATGTACTCCTCCTTCGTATATGTGTTTAACAACCCCACTAAAAAGTTGAAGGACGAGGTTGAAGAGCTCGCCTCGAAAGAGGAGCTTACCGACCGCATGCAGGAAGAGTTATCACGTTTTCTTGCGCAGCTGTCGATGGAAAACCTTAAGGCCCGCAGTGCAGAGAATGTAAATCAGCTTATGCGAATTGTACACGAGCTTGAAAGCATAGGTGACAGCTGCTTCAATTTACTTATTTTATCAAAACGCAGATATGACAAGGAACTCTTTATTCCAGCTGCCGGTCTTGATGCTCTGCGCCCCTATTTAGAAACGGTCCACAGCTACCTTGGTTTTATCATTAAGCATATGAACAAGCACCTGAGCTCTCAAGAGATGGAACAGGCAATTGATCTGGAGAATCAAGTGGACGGCTATCGCAATACTCTGCAAAAAGCAGCTCGCTACAGAATAAAAGAGGGTTCGGATGTAAAAGCTGAACTACTCTATATGGACATGGTTCGTCATATAGAGAAAATCGGCGACCATCTACTTAATATCGCTCAGGCATTGCGAGAAGTAAGATAGTTTAAGGTGCTGCGAAATGTCGTATCGGCAACGGTCTTGTATCTGATCCCGCATACAGGGTTATATGCTGGAAGGGTATTTCGATGCCCGCTTTGTCAAAGCTTTGTTTGATATCTTCAAACACGCTGTTTTTTACACTCACATAGTCACTCTTTTCAAACCACACGGCAAATTGAAGTTCAACTCCCGAGGCCCCGAACTCTTTAAATAATAAAAAAGGTTCCGGTTCGTCCAGGCATAACGGATTGGCCCGGGCCGCTTCGAACAACAATTGCTTTACTTTGGGCAAACTCTCTTTATAGGCAACCTGCAGTTTGAAATCCATTCGCCGGATAGGGAAGCGGGTAATATTTGTTATTTCAGTAGATATAATTGAATCATTCGGTATTCGTATCAGAGTATTATCAAAGGTTCTCAGCTTAATCGACAGCAAATCGAGGGAATGCACCACTCCGGTTTTAGTTCCGACACTAATTACGTCGCCTACCTCAAAGGTTTTATCGGACATCAGGAAAAAGCCGCTGATAATATTGCCTAAACTCTTTTGCGAAGCAATGCCCACTGCAATTCCAACTACTCCAGCAGCACCCAGCAGGGCTGATAAACGTAAACCGAGTTCACTTAAAACCAGCAAAGTAATCAGGGCCCAGCCGCCGTAGGTGATAATTTTATGAAAAATAGCCTTAGCCTGTTCGGATGCATTTCTTGTTATGCTGCGACGAACTACGAAATTCAGTAGCCTCACAAACAGGAATCCTATTACTAAAATAAGTACAATTTGGATTGTTTCATGTAGAAACTCAATAGTAAAATAACGTGAAAAAAAATTGTTTTCTAAAATATCCATTCTCACCAGACTCCTACATCTCTGTCAGTGATTTAAAAAAATAAAAACTTTTCTTCAACAGGTTTTTGGTAGGGTGCTCACGGGGGCTTTTCAGTTTTGTAAGTTCCCCACCCCACTTAGGTCCGCGAGCCGAATACTTGACTTGGCTAATTTTATCCACCCCGTTAAATTTTACGTATACTTCGTTGGTATATAGTGAATGGCCATCTGAAAAAAGAGATAGATACTCCACATGAACCGCCATACGTTGAAAATCAAGGAGTGAATTAGAAGCATTATGAATATTCAAGGTACACGCTGCTGAATGTGGCGACAGGGCAACCGCCGGTCGGCTCTCCAGTAAACCACGGTTCAGGGCATAACATAATTCTCCATTCTGCATCTCCCCAAACCAAGTCGATGAAAGAATTTCGCTCGGTAGTTCACAGAGCTTATTCTGTTCCTCTTCGTGACCCGAATAGAAAAGCAACCACACGGGAATAAAAATGAGTAATTGTGTTTTACATCCGGGCTGAATATGGCGTCTTACTTGGGGCTTTAGAACTAAAGGCCGGTTAGGCATTGCCGGTAACACAGTAATTTCCTGATTAGATCCGCCGGCATACCAGTCCCATTCAATGCTCTTATCGGAAGCATTCACTTGTTCGGACGACAGTTCAATCCATTTCAGTACCTCTTCCTGTCCCGTCTCACAACGACGCTGTCCGATAACCAGCTCGCCCTTCTCCTCTTTTTTTACCCATAACTCAAGTGTACCGATACACCGGTAATACCACGTCTTAAGTTTGAGTTTTTCGGGTAACCACATTTTGCTTCTGTTTCTATCCACTTGTATTTCCACGCTTGTTTTAACGTTTATGTGTATGCCTGCTCTGCAGATTGCTCAAGTACCGGCAGCTCCAGCACTAAGCGAGCCCCGGGAAGAAATTTCGGTTCCTCAAAATACACTTTTCCATCGTGGCGTAGCACAATTTCGTGTACTATCGACAAACCTAGGCCAGACCCACCGCTGCTACGGTTACGATCCTGCTGTATGCGATAAAATCGCTCAAATACTTTTTCACGCTCATCTACCGGTATTCCACCCCCACTATCCTCTACCGAACACATTGCTGTACCATTCAGCTGCTTCGAGAGGTCTATACGTATGAGGCCGTCGACCGGGGAATAACGGACTGCATTCTTTAGTACGTTGGTTATAACCTGCCTGAGTTTATCTGTATCAGCGTAAACCTCTATTGGATTCTCCGGCATTCTAAACTGTAATTCTATATTTTTTGCAGCAGCACTGGTCCTGAAGTTTTCTATGACCGAATGTAATAGTGCAGTTATATCTACCACCGAAAAATTATACACGGTCGAGGCTGACTCTGCGTGAGATAGTTCCTGTAGCTCCTGAACTAATCGTTTCAGAAGCAGGGTTTCACCGTAAAGCCCACTTATTCTTTCCCGATTGAGCGGATACACACCCTCCAGCATCATCTCAAGATTTCCCTGTAAGACGCTCACCGGAGTCCGCAATTCATGTGCGGAATCTGCTATTAATTTACGCTTCCATTTATCGGCAGCAGATAATTTGGCGGCCATCTGCTTAAAACTTCGGGATAACTCACCAATTTCATCAGACCTGGGGTTATCGATTTCCAGACTGTAATGCCCCACGGCTATTTCCTGGGCAGCTTCGGACAGCTGTTGTAGAGGGTACGTAATGTGACGACGCATCAATAAAATACCGGCCAAAGGAAAGAGAATCCCTACAATGAGTGAAGCCAGAAGGATTGAACGGTACACATTCATCAGAAAAGCCTGCTGAAATGGACCGAAAGCCGGTTCAATCATCGATCCCACAAATACATATCCCACCTTCTTCCCATCATTAAATAAGGCTATTCCCTTATCAAGGGCACGCTGACCGAGTGATTCCGGAAGTTCCTGCTCGAAGGTGTGTGCAATAATCTCACCTTTCGTATCGGCCAGAAGAACCCTAAACAACGGCCCCCGTTCGGAACCGCGGGGAAACCGCGAGCCCATGTGGCCCATCTGTCCCATCGCTCCCATTGGGTTCATTCCCGGCTGCGTGTTTCTACCTCGCTGGTCTTCTGCTATTGTAAATGGGTTTTCAAGTACCTCACCTATACCTTCCCATGAGCGGTACTGCCCATAGTAAGTTTCCAGGCTGTCGGCAATAGTACGGGCATTTTGGATATCGTTCTCACGGACTAACTTAAGGAAAGCGCTGCGGGTGTTGATGCTGATTATTACTGCGGAAATTCCGGCACTCAAAATTACTGTAGCCAGCAAGATCATACCCAGTTTATGAGCTAACCTCAACCTCATACCAGCTCCGATTCTTCAGCAAGCTTATACCCTACTCCCCATACAGTCAGAATGAACATGGGCTTAGAGGAATCAGGCTCCAGTGCCTTCCGTATATTTTTTATATGTACGTCTACCGTCCGCTCGTATCCCTCAAAAGCATAATCTTGTACACTCTCGAGCAGCTGCATACGGGTAAATACTTTCCCGGGATACTGCAACATACGGTATAGAATATTAAACTGCACTCCGGTCAACTCCACCGGCGTACCCTCGCGACTTACCGTACGTTTTTCAATATCCACTTTAAGAGGACCATGCTTGATGACTTTCTCTGAATCCGCGACAGGAGGGTTACTCCGCGGCCTTGACCGGCGCAAGACAGTTCTAATTCTGGCAGCTAACTCTTTCATGCTGAAGGGCTTTGTAATGTAATCATCAGCCCCTAACTCTAGGCCTATTAGCTTATCCTGTTCTTCGGCACGCGCAGTAAGCAGTATCACGGGTATGTCGGACTCGGATCGTACTTTCCTGACTACATCCAGCCCGTCGAGACCCGGCATCATAATGTCAAGCAACACTAAATCCGGTTCCCGATCGGCAATCTGCAAGAGCGCAGCTTTTCCATCTGCTGCTGTTTCAACACTGAAACCAACTGCATCAAGATAGTCATACACCATGCGTGCAATTTTTTGTTCATCATCAACTATTAGTATATGTGGTTTTGAATCCACGCAGTTTTCCTTGTTTCAGTTGAATATCAATCATTAAAGAGGCTATCAAATTTCTTTCGCTGTGCGTCCGGATCCTGTTTTTGTGGAGCGGTGCGGTTATGAGCTGCAATTCGAAAGTAATCGCAAAAATTAGCCCTGTCTTTATCTCGTACTGCTTCGGGAATTGTTTCGTGGCAGTCCCAATGGCTACCCGGGGAGTAAAAATCGCAATTTAAGCATATCTTTAGATCTTTGCCGCATTGTGGACACACACTACGACGATAAACTGGGGCTGTAATAGCTTCTCCGCAAAAGTAACAATTACCCATTAGGCGAATATATTTATGTTCCTTCCTCTGTATTCTTCAGGCTGAGGTCGTTCCCTCGCCCGCTCTTGTTGCTCAGGTGCAGGCTCCCAGGCGTTTCGCTCACGCTCAACACGTTCTTGCTCTCGTGCACGTTCTTGTTCACGGGCCCGCTCCGCTTCTTCGCGCCGAGCCTCTCGCTCTCTCTCTGCTCTTTCTGCTTCGCGACGTCTTCTTTCCTCTCGGCGCACCTCTTCGCGTCGTTGTTCGGCTTGTCGTCGGGTTGCCTCTGAAGATTCGATGTGCTCTACATCACTCATCGAATCACCTCCTGCTTTAAATATACACAATCACTCCAGCAGAAGTCCATATTTATACAGGCAATTATTACGCATTTTCCTTATGATCACTTATTTTGACATTTTATCCTGGTAGTCTATGTCATCAGCATCCCAAGGATAGCAAATCCATAGATCATCCAGCTCTCTACCCGCAAAATAGTGGTCGACCTCTTCAGGAATTATGCCTCGCTTATCCTTTCGCTTGTTGTGCAGTACCGCTACGGCAATTTCTCTTGGTTTATGTTTCAATAGCTCACGAAGGCAATACTCCAAGGTTGCCCTGGAATCATCCACCTCATCAACCAGAAGAATTTTTTTCCCTTCCAGCTTTTGCTCAACCTCATCGATCCATTGAATTTTCTGCGGTGCATCTTTGGGTTTGTTTTCACGATCGTAGTAAGATATCCCTACCGTATAAACCGGTTTCTCGACAAAAGTTTTAAGGATTCTGGCAGGTATGAACCCACCCGTTCCAATTGCAACCATAAGCTCAGGCTCATAACCCGAGCTCTTTATCTGCTGTGCTAAGGATTTAACCGTTTTATGTATGTCATTGTATGAAAAATAGAGTTTAGCTGGTTCAGCCATTCCGCCCCCTTATAGTTATCAAGGAAATAGTACTTCAAGCAGCTATTATAATCAACCTTGTAGAGTTTACTGCTGCAAACTACCATCTTGTAACAGAGTATGAAAGCTCCCGTCGGCAAACTCCACAAGGATGGTGGGTTGTTTAATCAGACAGTCAAGATGAATGAGAGCGGGTGCATCATTATCATAATTAGAACCTATGGCAATATGGCACGTATTGTAGGCTTTTTCATCCTCGAGCATATGTCCCGTGATCGTACCGGACGGGTTTAGTCCTATACCAAGCTCTCCAAGGTTACGGGCGTTGCGCTTATATTCTGCCCCTTTCCCAGGAGCCAACTTGCCCTGTTCTTCAAACAACAAGGCCTTCTTTTCACCCTGATCAATTGTGTCTTGCAAAAGGCGGGCCTCTTCTCCCCCTTTCACATCTGTTACCAATCCTTGCTTCACCTGCACTACCACCGGATCCTCAACTATCCTATCCCCATCGTGAAGGGACACACTCCCATCAAAGACAATGACTCCTTCTGCATTTTCAAGTTCCGGACTGATAAACGTCTCCCCGGCCGGTAAATTTCCGCCCGCCCCCTTGAAGGTCAGGTTTCCATCGTCTTCCATCGCTATACGACCACGAACTCCGATTTTTACATCCGTGCCTCCGGGGGATGTGATATGTACGTACTCAGCCCGATCGAGCAGGTCTTTCACCAGTTTCACCTCTTTTACCAGGCGTTCATAATCGATAGGAACTGTACGAATAAACATGTCTTCCGTCGCCATAGGTGACCAAAAGGCACGCAACTGCTTTGAGGCCATTAAATAATGAAATACATGCTCGTAGGACTTTCCCTCATGCGTGTAAGGTTTAGATATTGCATAACGATCTTTCCCAAGCTTCTGTGCGCTCATTGAGATAAACACATCCGGCACCGAAGCAATTGCCTGTATCACCGCATCATCAGCAAAATCAAGTTGAGCCTTGACCGGCTGAACCAGCAGGAGTGGAATCCCCCCAACAGCATGTACTGCGTTGTGAAGGGCCATTGCAATTCGAAGAGTCTCGAGCGGGGGGTTTGTGACAATAAGTACCCGTTCACCAGGTTTCACATCCAGAGCATGCTTTACAGCTACTTCGGCGGCTTCTTTCAATTTGTCTAATTTTTCTACTTGTATTGTGTCCATGCAGCAATAGTATGAGATTAGAAAGATAGGGTCAATTCTATTTTACATTATCAAGTTCACGCTGCATCTCGGCCTGTAAGGTACGATAGATAAAGGTTGATATCCGCTGTTTTGCATCGGTAGAAATAAACCTGTTAAACAGTACCACATACATTTTATGCCCCTGGTCTTCCCGCATACCAACTACTATTCCGCTAACCATAACAATTCTGCTGCGCAGCTTTAGTTGGATTTGAGATAACTCGGTTCTAGGGGGAAGATCAACGCTTTTATTAAAATAAACCGCCATACCGGCAGAGCTTATGTCCTTAATTGTTCCTTCATACATAGAACCGGCCATCTGTACGTTAAATTCCGTGGCTATGTTTTTAGGACAGTTTGCACGGACAAACTTCCTTTTCCCCTTTGCCTCATTGGCCATAAGGGTCTTTAGAATTATTTTAGTACTCTCTTTCAGCCCCAGCTTCAGTTGAATATACCCACCCGGAACCATCAAGTCCATCAGATATTTCCTAGCCAGTTCCTTGTCTTCGTTGTAGGTAAGAATTCCAATTTGGACTCCCTTAGTTGCTTCATTGTTCATAATTGACTGTATATACTCTTCCCATTCGCTTTCTTTCAAACGCTCATCAATATTTATGAACAGTATCGAGTTATTGTATTTCTTAAGCAGCGGCAGCAGTTTACGATGATCATTTATAAGATACACCTCAAACTCATTCTGAATTATGTGGGTTATCAGCTCCTCCTGAATCACACTATGAGGGTAAAGGAAGAACACCTTTTTACCAAACTGTTCCATCTGAGAATCATCCATAGCTTTTACTCCGCATCCTAAGCTTATACAAAATCGGTCTCGTAATTAAAAGAACTCTCTGTTTTCTCATTTTTTGAACTGTGACGATAATCGTAGAACTCATCAAAAGCATCTAACTTCGGCAGACTGAGAACCTCATAAGGGAAAATATAGGTCAAATGGTCAGTCTTCGAATATTGTACATAGAACTTACGCCCCCGCGGATCTGAAATCTCTCCCTCCGCATCAACCTTCGCCCGGGTGGCTAATATCGAGGGCCTTCCATAGCGGTACAACTCTACGTCGATTGGCGAACTCTGCTGTAAGTCCAAGAATCCTTCACGGTCCAGCTCTACCCATGCCTGAACCCTATTTACACCCATTTTTTGAAGCTCAAGGGCCGTCTGCCCGTTGGTCACCGGCAGGGGAAACCCCGTTCCTATTTTCAAACCTTTATACTTCTTAAGAAGCTCCAGCTGATATAAGTCGGTAACCCGGAAACGACGGATACCGGCTTTTACAGCCTC
Organism: Spirochaetia bacterium; assembly: GCA_021736475.1. GTDB lineage: Bacteria > Spirochaetota > Spirochaetia > DSM-16054 > Sediminispirochaetaceae > DSBN01. Next base: position 24,763 of record JAIPFV010000025.1, read on the forward strand.
TTCAATTTTTTCGGTTATCATTTCAAGCACTCCTTCGGGACAGAAATGAGGCAGTTCTACCTCTTGGGTCTGCTTTGAATAAGAGTACAGACTGTCGACTTGGATGCTGGAAGTACCGGTTTTCTGTCCCCGCTTTGCGGCACAGCTGATTTCTCTTCGTTTCGACTGTGAAATCTGCGGCCGTTTTGATAACTCGGCTTTTATGCGGTTCAACTGCAGAAATTTAACCTCTTCAAAATCGGTCTGCTGAATTCGCGGTTCTATATAACTCCAAAATTCACGACGTAGCTTTTTCAAGAGGCTTGGAGGCATAAACAGACCATCTTCACATTCGACATCCACATTGTTCACACGAAAGTCGTTTTCGCCGGTAGCTTCAAACACCCGCGCCACCTCCTGCGTGGCGATACCATGCTGTTTGGCATCCTCAAGTTCTAGAGGGGCCGACCACTCAAGTCTTTCAGTGCTGTTGTCGGTCCCTTCATCGACTTGAACTGATATCAAGTTACGCTGAATTTTAACCGTTAAACTAAGTTGCGGAACTGCCTTGTACTCAGGTAAAGAGTCAGGATCCGGCCAGTTGTTCTTTATACTCTGAGAGACTTTGTAGACCTTTGATCCGGCGGGGATCTCACGATCGAAGGGAAGAGAAACCTCTCCACTTAAGGCGCTGCGTACAGTCTTGCCTCTCTGTTCAATTGTACGAACGGTAAATCCTGAGCTCTCTTCTCCGCCGGGCCCCTGAAACCGTAAGCGGTCGCCCACATGCAGTTTTCGCTGCAGATTAAGCTTTACGTGTCCCTTGCGGATATCCTGTACGCTGCCGATGAGCAAGCCGCTTACTCCGACATTCCCCGGCTGTAAAACTGTATCCATATCTTCCTTCGTTGCAAATCCGTGGGACCATTTGCGTCCAAAGGAGCCCGACAGCACCTGTTTTGCCTGTCCCAGCACCTTGGTCTGCTGATCCTCATCTGCGTCAATTACCAATCTGTATGCTTTTACTACGCTCTGTACGTAGCTGGGCTTTTTCAGTCGTCCCTCTATTTTCAGGGAGGCAACCCCCATTTTTTTCAGCTCCGGAATAATATCGAGGGTATACAAATCCTGGGTAGAAAAATAAAAACCCGCCTGCTTGCCCCTCGCCCCCTCGGCGTAGTATCTGCGCCGGCAAGGCTGTTTGCAGCGGCCACGGTTCCCGCTCCAGCCGCCGATCCAGGATGAGAAGAGGCATTTACCAGACAGGGAGCAACACAAAGCACCATGCACAAAAACCTCTATTTCTACGGTAGAACGGGCTATAATCTGCTCCAGTTCGGCCAGGGTAACTTGCCGCTCCAAAATCACCCGTTCAATCCCCAAACCGACAGCTGCTGCCACTCCGGCACTGTTGTGTATACCCATTTGGGTCGAAGCATGCACCGGCATAGAAGGATAGTACTCTCGCAGCATACCCGCTACACCCAAATCCTGCACTATGACACCATCCGGGGATAGATGTGACATATAAAACAGCTGCTCCGCCGCCTCTTCAAGTTCATTTTGTTTAAGAAGGGTATTGAAGGTAAGATAAAACTTCTTATCATGCTTCTTTGCATAAGCTGCAAGTTTTGACATATCTTCAAAACTAAAATTTTCCGCCATTTCTCGGGCGTTATATTTCCCCAGGCCGCAATATACCGCATCCGCACCACTCACGTATGCCGCAAGGGCGGTTTCTAGGTTTCCCGCCGGCGCCAGCAGTTCGGGTGTATGTATTAAATTATTCATTAATAGGTAGTGTAGAAGTTTTTCGCCTTTTTTTCTACAGCCTCAGTTGCACCTCAGTTGCAGCGAAAAGGCAAAAGCATGCCCCTGCAGCCGGTCAATAACTCTTGTACCCAAAAAATCAAATCTAAGAAAATATTCCCGAAATTTATTTTTTTTTCTAAAGATGGGTAAAGTTTATGCCGGGGGTGCGTCGATGGTATAGGTGTGGAAGGAGTCACCGCGGAAAGACTTTAAAGCACTTCTTTCATTCTTTTTTATATATCGGTCATACTTGAGACCGGTTTAGAAAAAATTTGCCTCTAAAGGCAAAAAAGTGAGGGCAAGGATGCCCTTATACACTTCAAGGAGGAGATTGTATGATTATTAATCACAACATGAGCGCAATGTTTGCGCAAAACCAGCTGAAACAGACTAATGGTGCACTGAACAACAACATCGAAAAGCTGTCTTCAGGGCTTCGAATCAACCGTGCCGGTGATGATGCATCCGGACTGGCTGTAAGTGAAAAAATGCGGGCACAGATCCGCGGTTTGAACCAGGCTTCCCGAAACGCCGAAAACGGTATCTCTTTTATTCAGACAACTGAAGGGTATCTGCAGGAATCTCAGGACATCATGCATAGAATGCGTGAACTGGCTGTACAGTCGGCCAACGGTATCTACACCGATGAGGACAGAATGCAGATTCAGGTGGAAATCAGCCAGTTGGTGGATGAAATTGATCGAATCGCCAGCCATGCCCAGTTTAACGGTATGAACATGCTGACCGGACGTTTTGCCGCAGAATCCGGCGAGAACACCGTAACCGCTTCCATGTGGTTCCACATTGGTGCAAACATGGATCAGCGGGAGCAAGTGTTCATCGGCACGATGACCTCCGACGCCCTCGGTATGCGTCAGATTGGTACCGGTGAAACCATTTCAATGGAAACCCCGGAGACAGCCAACCGCTCAATTGGTACAATTGACTCGGCACTGAAGACCATCAACAAGCAGCGTGCCGACCTTGGTGCCTATCAGAACCGTCTGGAACATGCGGTACGTGGAATCGACGTTGGAGCCGAAAACCTCCAGGCAGCCGAATCACGTATCAGAGACGTTGATATGGCTAAGGAGATGGTTGATTACACAAAGAACCAGATTCTCCAACAGGCTGGTAACGCAATGCTCGCCCAGGCTAACACAAAAACACAATCGGTCTTGCAACTACTGGGATAGCGCGTTATATTTAAACCTGAGGATTTATAGTTCTTTGAAAAAATACCCTCCTAGTTTGGTATTAAATTAAAGTGATGGGCCGGCCTTTCAGGTCGGCCGCATCTCTTTAACATGTGGGGATCAGTCCGGAAGGGGCGCAAAAAAGGCCTTCCCTGTTCCTTACGGTTGATATCATGAAAGGCAAGGAATGCCTTTACACAGTAATCAAGGAGGGTTATATGATTATTAATCACAACATGAGCGCCTTGTACGCAAATCGCCAAGTTGGGCAAGCAAATCAGGCTGTAAAAGGCAACATTGAAAAGCTCAGCTCAGGTATGCGGATTAATCGGGCAGCCGATGATGCATCCGGACTCGCTGTAAGCGAGAAAATGCGAGCGCAGGTACGAGGTCTCAACCAGGCTGAACGGAACATTGAAAACGGAGTTTCCTTCATTCAGACAACAGAGGGATATTTACAAGAATCCCAGGACATCTTGCACCGACTACGGGAACTTTCAGTGCAGTCAGCCAATGGTATTTACTCCCAGGAAGATCGCATGCAGATTCAGGTTGAGGTCTCTCAGCTTGTAGATGAAATTAATCGGATTGCATCCCACGCACAGTTTAACGGTATGAATATGCTTACCGGTGGATTTGCAGAGGATACACAGACCGGGCAGGTAATGCAGTTTCAGGTTGGTGCGAATATGGACCAAAATGAACGCGTATACATTGGAACAATGACTGCTCAGGCGCTCGGCCTGCAAGGAGCACAGGGTGAAGAAGGAACTATTTCTATTTCGAACCCTGAATCAGCGAATATGGCAATCGGCTCAATCGACAGTGCCCTGCAGCAAGTTTCACGGCAACGCGCCAACCTTGGTGCGTATCAAAACCGTTTTGAAAAAGCTGCCGATGGTATTGCAATTGCAGCTGAGAACCTTACTGCTGCTGAGTCACAGATCCGTGATGTAGACATGGCCTCTGAAATGGTCAACTACATGAAAAATCAGATTCTGACTCAGTCTTCAACAGCAATGCTCGCACAGGCAAACACACAGACACAATCGGTACTGCAACTACTGTAAGACACCTAGTGTTCAATTAAGCAAAGATGAGATTTCTGGACGTTTTCTCATCTACTATTTAGGGGGAGGCCCGGCGCCCCTCCTCCTTCTTTATTTAGGTGGTAATTATGGAACTGCATTTAAATGATGTAGGTGCGCAGAACAGGCAGCTTTCTGCAGCGGCCCTTGAACAGAAGGAGTTTCGAGTGCAAAATGCGCAGAAAGAAGCTCAGCGGAAGCAAGCAGCTGCGGCTAAGGCTAAGGAAAAAAGAAAAGAGACCGTAGATCCCGAAATTTATCTAAAAGATATTCTCACTATCACCAGCATCTTTAACAGAAAACTCAAATTTAGTATAAATAGAGAGTCGAACCAGGTGATCGTCAAGGTCATCGATGGTGAAACCGATAATGTTATTAAGGAGATTCCCCCGGAAGCACTTCAGCGTCTACATTCACGTATGCGTGAGAGTATCGGACTTCTGATTGATGAAGAGATATAGACCATGGTTTAAACGGGGGATCAGGTAGCGAGAAATGTCTGATATCAGTATCCCCGGGGTATCCAGTAAATATAACACCGGTAAAATGATAGATGCCATCATGGAGGCGGAAAAAATTCCGCTCAACCGGATGGAAGATCGTCAGGAAACCTTTAACCGGCAAAAAAAAGTCTGGAACGAGGTAAACCGTAAACTCAGTTCATTACAGGAAAATGCCCGAAGTCTCTATAGTTTTGACAACCCCTTCAGGGAGTATGTGGCTAATTCCACTGACCCTGAAATTATCTCTGCGAGTGCCGACAGGAACGCCTCAAAGGGAATAGAAAAAATTAGTGTCCAACAAGTCGCATCAAACGACGCCTTTCGCTCGCGCCCTTTAAGCTCCGATTTTAGTATCAACGCCGGCGAGTATGCCTTCAAGGTAGGAGAACAGGAAGTTGAGTTTTCTTTTGACGGCGGTGATATTGAGGACTTTGTTCGTAGGTTAAACCGTCGCGGGAAAGGGATAATCGAAGCACGGCTTATCCGGGACAGCCCTGAAACAAATATTTTACTCATCGAAAGTACCAAGACCGGTGCGGATAATCAACTTACCTTTTTAAAGGATTCTCAAGCTATGGGCGAAGCCACTGGACTGCTGGCCAGGGTCTCTACAGGTGAGCGAAGTATAGCTATCAGCTCAGAGACTGCCTCTCACATTGAGTCTTCTCGCCTGCGAGGAGATTTTCAGCTGCAGGAGGGTAGTTTAATGGTTCCACCGGGCACGTCAGCCCAAATCCAAGTGAGCCCTCCGGTACAACCTGAAAAAAATCTCCAACTCGTTCTTGAAGTACAGGTAAGGGAACTTCCCCAAGAAGAGTACCAAGCCCCCTCCCCTCCGCCAGGACCGCAGCTTCCCGATGCTGGTGGGGTTGAGCTCGAAGGAATCGAAATACAAAATGCTCCCGGAGAAGTTAAAACCCCTCCCTGGGAACCGCCGCAAGAGCCGGAAACAGTTGAAACGCTTCAAGTACTATCAATAAATGAAACACACGAGCTTCCCGAGTTGACAGCTACCGAGGAACCCCAAAAACTTACCATCCCTCTGTCCAATATAGGTGCCGCAGTGCGTTCAATTGACATTCGCAACAGAAATACCGGCCGGAGTATCTCTATAAACCAGGCACAAATAGTAAATCCTGAGGCCAGGGGCGAATTTCAACCCCAGTTTCCGGTATCCACTGCTCAAAATGCACAGCTTACCGTGAATGGAATACCCATAGAGCGGAATAATAATAATATAGACGACGTCATCCCCGGGGTAACCCTCACACCCCAGATAGCTTCCGATAAATCCGTTGAAATCAACGTAGAACCGGACAAAGAAGCGATAAAAAATGGACTTATCCAGTTTTTAGGCAGTTACAATCAAACCTTAACAGAAGTCAATATACTTACCAGCAATCGTGAAAGTGTAATCGAGGAAATCGGTTATTTTGAAGACGCAGATCGTGAGGCAGCTCGTGAAAAGCTTGGAATGTTTTCCGGTGACAGCAGTTTTATGCAACTTAAAAACCGTCTTCAGCGGATTGCCAGTGCTTCCTATGATACCTCGGCCGGTCGAGAACTCAGTATGCTGAGTCAGATGGGAATTTCTACAAATGCCTCCGGCGGTTCAGGTACTGTAAGCAGGTCAAAATTACGTGGGTATTTGGAAGTAGATGAATCCCAACTGGACGAGGCCATCGAACAGCACCTGCCGGCTATTAAAGAGTTGTTTGGGCAGGATACTGACGGTGACCTAGTTGTTGATTCAGGAGTGGCAGTTGAGATCAGCAATTTTGTGAATGCTTACACTCGCAACAACGGTTTAATTGATACCCGTACAGCCAGTATTGAACGACAGATCGACGAAACAGAAGAAGAAATTAACGACTTCAAACGGAGTTTGGAAGATAAAGAGACCGATCTGAAGCGCAAATACGGCCGAATGGAAGGTGCCTTAGGGGACCTGGAAGACAGTAGAAGATCCATAGAGGGCTTACAGCAACGAAATTCACAGTAGACGCTACATCAACAAGGAGCTTATTTTGAAAATTAGCATAAATGAACAGGCAATCGATTTTTCCCTGGAAAATGAAAAGACTCTTGGCGATGTTATTAAAGGTATACATACCTGGCTTGAAGATTCTGGCTATCAGATTTTCTCAATTGAATATGACGGTAAGACAATTGTTCCGAGCGGCGAGGAAGATGAAGAATGGAAACAGCAGCCAATCGATCAAATGCAAGCCCTGGATATCACAGTACTCTCCGCTACCGAGCAATATGGTCAGGACCTTCACACCCTCTATCAATACATTTCACTTCTGCAGCGGGCGCTTGCATCCGATAACCGGGAACTTATTAAGGATCTGAAGAATGAACTCCCCTATATAGTAAACAATATTGACCGAATATTGGACTCCAAAAATGAATACGGTCATGTGTTGGAAAAACTAGTCGAGGGCTCGGGGATCAAAGAGGGCGAAATAAAACCGGCAGTGCAGCAACTGCTTTCTTACTTAAATAATCTGCTAATCATACTCCAGTCACGTATAAATGAGGTAACTCAACCTCTTACTGAACTCCGTTCGACAGCTGAAGGTTTAAGGTCCCTTATTCCCCAATTGATGGACGTCTCTGTATACCTTCAGACCGGCAAAGATAAACAGGCAATGAGTTCTATAATTGAGTTCACCGAGATTTCAGAAAAGCTTATTCGCTTATATCGCCTCTTGCAGAACCAGGGAATCGCAGATTTTTCAAAAATACAATTTGATGAGCAGGACTTCACCACTTTTTATTCTGAATTAAATCAAATCTTTCATGAACTGGTGGATGCCTTCAATTCTAAGGATTCAGTATTAATCGGCGATTTATTGGAATACGAGGTGGCTCCTCGTACAGAAAGGCTAATGAAATTTATTTTAACGATAGAAAGCAATTTGGATAGCAACAATACAAAACCAAAAAACAAAAGTGAGGGTTGATAGGTGGAGTTATTTATTCTCCAGGTAATGCCGACTTTGCAGCAAGCTGATACGACCTCTACTATCATCGCAATTGCGGTATTTGGTTTCTTTATTCTATTCTTGGTTATAGCCGGTATGCGCGGATCCCAGGCAAGTTCCGGTGGTGGCGGAGGCAACGGAAAGAAAAGGGCAAAGTTTAATAAGCGTAAATTTCGTCGATACGCTGCAAATCGAGGCCTTACCCGCCAGGAGGCCCTCACTTTAGAGGACATCATCCGTCGTAACAAGGTCTATAGCCCCTACTCCCTGCTGAACAATACTCCGGCTCTGGACAGTAACCTTCGGAAAACCCTAAATGAAATTGAAGAAAGCGGCCTTGAGCCGAATTTACGGGAGGCCAAAAAACTAACGCTCTACCGCATTAAGCAAAAAGTTGAGCGAAGT
>JAIPFV010000130.1 GCA_021736475.1 Spirochaetia bacterium
AGGGTTGCCTGAAACTCCGGCACATTGGTAGCCAGCAGCAGCGGTTTCAGGTTTCCCACAATCAGCAAGCCCGCAAATGTTCCGCCGAACATTCCCAAAGCTACTATAAGAAATTCACGGGAGAAGAGTATCTTCTTCACATCGCCGCCGGTTTTAGAAGTCTTTGCAGATTGCTGCTCCGGGGTACTGAGCAGCAGGGCACCGCCAAATGCCAGTAGACCGAGTGTGATTCCGAGAATGCGAAATACATCGAGGATATATATGTTCGGTTGCTGCAGCAGAAAAGTGGCCACTGAACTGAGGGCAACTGCGCCCCCTCCGAATCCGGCTACTGATACTCCGGTAACCAGGCCCTTCTTTTCCGGGAACCACTGCATTCCAACAGTCAGCGGACAGATATACACAAATCCGATCCCCGTGCCGGTAAGTACCCCGAGGGAAAGCAGGGTTAGCAGATAATGCCCACCGGCTAGAGATGCCAGTAGATATCCCGTGCCGAACAGTACGGCACCGAAGGCGGCTGTTTTGCGGGGGCCGAACCTTTTTAGGGACCTGCCGGCGGGTATCATGGCTATGCTGAACACAGCGATAATGAGGCCGAAAATCAGTGCGCTCTGTCCTTTTGTAAATTGATATTCGCTTTCAAGTGCGGGTACAAATACACTCCAGGCGTATACCCCGCCTATTATAAGTTGCAGAATGACTCCTGCAACAAGTACAATCCATCTTTTCATGCTAATTCTCCTTTGGAACTGGGGGGGGATGCCCTATATCAGATCGATCAGTTCTTGGATCGTTCGCTCTTGTTCTATCGGGTGACGCAGATGCATACTGGTGTTGATTTTATATGTGTTGCGCCGTCCTTCGCGTACTCTTTCGATATATTCCTCATCCACGAGATCAGAAATAATCCGCTGTACAGCGCGCTCGGTTATACCTACTTCCTGGGCAATATCCCGCATACGCATGGCAGAATTTTCTGCAAGACATAACAGCACATGGGAATGGTTTGTAAGGAAAGTCCAGGAATACTCATGGTTTTTTTCTGCCATTTTTCCTCCACCTTGAATTATTAGCGTAATAGTAATGACAAAAATTATACGTGTCAATATTCACGATTCATATAACATGAAAAAATTGTCGTAAATATAGATTGAATCGATATGCAGCGGTATCCGGAAATTCTGTTGGTTCTGGACTATACTAGCACTAGGAGGGAATATGGCAGAATATACCTATGATGGAACCGTCCTGCGAGACAGTTCTGGCAGAAAAATGGGAGAAATAGACCGCACTTATGTAAGAGGGTATAATGCCGCTCTGTTGGGACAAATAGACCGGAAAAGTATCCGTGATAACAGGGGCAAAAAGCTCCTCGATTTCGACGGGAAGACGCTAAAAGATGATTTGGGAAAAAAAGTGGCCACCATGAAAGATATTGAGGCTTTGATAGACGGAGAACCGGATATCGGGATGGCCGCCGCCTGGTATTTCTTCATAAAACAGTAGCAGGCGAATATGACCGGCTGCGAACAGTAATGGAGGGCGGTTCCTTCAATAAGTTACCGGAAGTGCTGCATCTTGATGGATCATGTAATCTGAGTCTGTGAGAAGAGAAAAATCTACTTTCTCGAAGATTGTGAAAAGAAGTAGCTTATGGTATTGTCCTCTTATATTACTGAAAATGAAAAGAAAAATTCTGATCGAAAAACCCCACTTCTTCTCCTACAAACTGAATATAAGGATCTTATTGGCTTTCTTCCTGATAATTGTAATTCCCAGTATTGTCTTTTTTGGAGTCTCCCGTTATCTCATCTCAAGGACCGTACAGAAAGAGATAAATTTACGGCTCAGAGATGGAACGACCGTGTATTTTGAAGAACTAGAATCGATAGAAAAGACGTGCAAGGCCGTAGCCGCAGGGTATTCGAAAAAAAAGCTTATCATCGAGTACATCCGTGATAAGAACTACAACGAACTCGAGAGGGAGATGATCAGTTTTTATAAGCTCGGGGTTGTAGATATATTAGAAATAGAGAACACCCACGGTGAAGTAATATTCCGCGGCCACAATCCTGAAATGGCGGGGGACATAAAAATCGATCAACAGGTTGTGAGGGATGCGCTAGCCGGCAAGACGAGTGTCAGTTATGAAGAGGGAAAGTCGGGAGTAGCCGTAAGGGCGACTGCTCCTATACTGAATGAGGGTGAATTAATCGGAATTCTGATGGCCGGCTCACTTTTCTCGCAGGAATTCGTGAATCACCTGAAAGCCTTGACCCTTCTGGAAAACGGTATTTACCGGGACAATGAAAAGATCATATCAACCTATGCAGGGCATGACGTTTTATCTACAGCAATGCACGAGAGGTTGAGCAGTGGAAAGTCTGTAGAGTTGTTAAATCGGAAGATCGATGAGAAAACCTACCACATGAGAGTTACGCCGGTGTTTCTTCAAAACTCGTATTGGGGAGCCGTTTTGCTGGGTGTCGAAAAGGATAAGATCGAAAAGGCTTATCGGTATACCAACGATTTGCTGAACTATATCGTTCTATTGGGGTTTTTCATCGCTGTGCTTATATACTCTTTTTTGGCACGGAATATCAACAACTCCCTCAAGAAAATAATTACCGGAATTTCGAGTTTCAGTTTCGACAGGCCTAACGAACCGATCGTCATTGGACGAAACGATGAGTTCGGCATTATTGCGGAGAACTACAATCTGTTAATCGATCGGCTGGAACTCTATAAACAGAGGATCAGCAGACTCCAGGAGGACCTGGTGGAATCGACCCGACTTGCAACCGCCGGGCAAGTGGCTGCCGGTCTCGCCCATGAAATTCGCAATCCTCTCAGTTCGATTAGAATGATGGCGCAGATAATTCGTTCGAGATTTCTCTATCCCGGAAAAGGCGCTGAAGAGATGGCCATAATCTTGGAGGAGATAGACAGGATAAACGGGAGAGTGTCGGAGTTGCTGGAGTTTTCCAGACCGAGCAAACTGGATTTACTTTACCATGATATACATGCCATTATTGACGGGGTTATCAAACTGAGCAGGTATGAAAGAGAAGAGCAAAACATAATGCTGCAGACTGAATTTGATAAAACTGTACCAGCGATTTACGTTGACGGAGAGAAGATCAGAATATTTATTCTCAACATCGTATTAAATGCGATACAGGCGATGGAAAATGGGGGTACCCTGAGTATAGCTACGCGAGGAGCGACAGATTCGGTGACTATTGAGATATGCAACTCCGTCGGCAAAGAGGATGTCGACCCGAATATGCTCTTCGAGCCCTTTTACTCCACTAAGGCGGGAGGAACTGGGTTGGGATTATCAATAACGAAAATGATAATTGAGCGGCATGGCGGCTCGATAGGTGTTGATCGGAGAGACAATATGGTATGTTTTGTCATAGAACTCCCAATACACAGCTCTCCAAAGGATATTGAAAGCAATGGCCACAATTCTGGTAGTAGATGACGAGACGAACATCATTAAGAGCTTCAAATCGCTGCTCGGCTCCGAGCATGAGGTATACGGAGCTGCCTCCGGATCAGAAGCACGAACTCTGATCAGCGAAAGGAAAATAGATCTTGTTTTCCTTGACTACAATTTAGCAGGAGAAGACGGCTTAAAGCTTCTCTCGGAGTTCGAGAGCGTCGAGCCTGATCTTTATATCGTAATTATTTCCGGTTACGGAAATTTCGAAGTGATCATACAGGCGATGGCAATGGGAGCATATGATTACTTGGAAAAGCCTCTCGATATTGACAAAATCCGTATTCTGCTGAGGCGGGCAATCAAATCGAAGAAAATGGACAGCACTGTCAAATTGCTCATCGAAGAGCAACGGAGCCATTTCAACCTCAAACGTATCGTAGGAAAGTCCCTCCCGATGCAGAATGTGTTCAAACAGATTGGACTTCTCATCAACACTGATGTCTCCGTGTTGATTAGTGGCGAGAATGGAACAGGGAAAGAGCTCATTGCAAAGGCTCTGCATTATAGTGGAAAAAGACGGGAAGAACCTATGGTTGCGGTTAACTGTTCCGGTATTTCAGAAACACTTCTAGATAACGAACTATTTGGACACGAGCAACAGGCGTTTACCGGTGCCGACTCGATGGTTAAAGGAAAGTTCGAAGCGGCTGGTGAGGGAACAATCTTGCTCGATGAGATCGGTGACATGCCGCTGGCGCTGCAAGTAAAGCTGCTGAGGGTGCTGCAGGAACGAGAGTTCCAGCGTCTCGGGGGAAACAGAACAATAAAGCTCAAAGCCCGTATTATTGCGGCCACTAATAAAGATCTGCAGGAGAAAGTACGGAAAGGTACATTCCGTCAGGATTTATTCTACAGGATAAACGTGTCACAGATCGAAGTTCCTCCACTCAGGGAAAGGAAAGAAGATATTCCTCATCTTCTCTATTATTTTGTAACTGAGGCAAATGAAAAACTCAACAAACAAATTGAAGGGGCCTCGGAGAACACCATGCACATACTCCAACAGTATTCTTGGCCCGGTAATATTCGTGAGTTGGAAAACACTATAACAAATATATGTATCAATACCCATGGTTCGGTTATTAGATCGAGTTCTATTCCGGATTATATTCGGCGGCCTCTTTCTTCGAAAAAGGATGCGGATTTTATCGATCATTTCCTCGATGAGTACCTCGAATATATCGGGGACAACACACCAATATTGCCGGAACTCATCGAAAAAGTGGAAACGAGGTTGATCAAGATGTTGGCAAACCGATATGACAACAACAAATCCCGTGCGGCTGAGGCGCTCGGAATAAGCAGGGTTACACTGCTCAAAAAGTTGGAAAAGCACAAACTGTAAAGAAAATGTACAATTGTTGTATAAGAACTTCTCAGTTAAAGCCTAAATGAAATTCCAATATAGAATTAATTCCTTAAAACGTAAGTAAATATTGATGCTTCTTTTTTCCTGGCACACTTATTGCTTTAGATAGGCAGGGGTGCGAATGAGTGAGACTTAAACACAAGAAAAAGAGCAAGAAGCACAGTTATCTCTACACCAATGAGTTTAATCGCCAAGAGCATACACACAGGTGGTTCAACACTGTTCTGCCTTATCAACGAATTGTATACGGCATCTTTTCGGTTTCCTCTGCAGAATCAGACAGTGGAGGAAGGCTGTATATGCAGACTCTCATTCTCTTCCGCTATTTAGAGCAGTGTCTCGAAGGAGCCGTTGCCGCCGGCACTCATGATTTTTACATCGACTCTCGTGTTGCTATGGAGAAGGCCAAACGTTTTCCTCTGGTAACCGATAACCACCTCTATATTTCAACCGAAGAGTACCGAATACTGGCTAATACGGCAGTGAGGATCGAGAAGATTTTTACTCTTTGCCTCGCTCTCAATGAAAAGGTAATGCATATTCGGGGTTCCGAGATATTACGAAGCATCGTACAGAAAGAAGCTGGTTTTATCTTCGAGGTCATGAGCATACTCGATAAAAAAGAACCGTCATCCATGAGTATTTTAGGATGTAGAAGTTCCCTTCTCAACTTCGACAATGAAATAGAAAAAATTTCCGATTTTCAGGTAAATCCTGGGGAAATTTACGCCCATGGAAAAATCCTAACCCTTCTCACAGAGCTGAAGCGGGGGAACAAGGATCTGCTTGTTTCTCTATCGAAGTTTCCGACCATGCGGAGAAAATGAAGGTCATGTATCAACAACAGATGGAGTAGCGAATGAGTATCTGGAATATCTTTCTATTAACAGGCGGCCTATCGATTTTCCTCTTTGGAATGATGGAGATGAATAAACATTTGACCTCCATTGCAAGTGATAAGATGAAGCATATCATGGTGGCCCTTACCAACAATCGCTTTCGCGGATATATGACAGGCCTCGGTATTACAATGGTTAACCAGTCCTCCTCCGCTACGACCGTCCTGGAAGCTGCTTTGGTTGGAGCGGGGCTCCTTACTTTTCACCAGAGTCTGGCGGTTACCCTTGGAGCAGAACTGGGGTCTACATTCCTTCCTCAGTTAGTCGCTTTCCCTTCAGTGACCAAATTTTCAACTTTTATCGTGGCGGTGGGGTTCATTTATACAATGTTCTCGAAAACAAAGAGCCATAGGCACGTGGGGATGACGATTTTCACCTTTGGACTGCTGTTTCTCGGAATGGATATGATGTCTGAGTCTCTCAAACCGCTGCGGACTTATAGCCCGTTCATCGAACTTATGGAGGGGATCGAGACTCCTATCTTCGGAATACTGCTCGGACTAACTTTCACCATGATAATCCAATCCTCTGGGGCAACCACCGGTATAACCATTGCAATGGCAATGGCCGGCACCATTACGCTCGAACAGGCAATCCCCATAAATCTAGGAGCGGCGGTTGGAACCTGTATAACTGCTATTCTCGGAAGTCTTGCCCTCAACTGGGAGGCAAAACGTACTGCCTACATCCATGTGCTTTTCCAGCTTATCGGTGTGGTGTGGATCTATATACTCCTTGTAATCCCATTTCGGGGCGAGCGATTTTACGTGTGGTTCGTAAAGTGGTTCTGCCTTCATGTCCTTGGTACAGATAGTCTTTCCCGACAAATTGCTATGGCTTTTACCTTTATGCCGATGATAAATCACCTATTCGTGCTGCCGAGCCTCGACTTGATAGAAAAAGTGTTTTCCCGCTGTTTCCCGCCGCGAAAGGCTGATAGAGTATTCAGTGTAAAATACGTGAGCGACAAGCTCATCGAGAGTAACGTGCAGGTTGCCCTGCTCATGGCAAAGAAAGAGATTCTTCGAGCAGCAAAATATGTAGACCATATGCTCGAGGATACTAAAATTGCCTTCCGTAGCAAAGATACTGCGATCATAGACCATGTGCGCGAGACTGACTCGAAAGTCGACCTTCTTCACAGATCCATTATTCCTTTCCTGGCGAAACTCTCCCAAAGCGAACTCACTGAAAAAGAGTCCAGAAGATGTATGAACTATATGTATATCGAAAACGAATTCGAATCAATTGGCGATGTCATTGACAAAAACATTCTTGCATTGGCAGAGAAGAAGATAAAAACCAAAATGTTTTTCTCAGAGGAGGGATTTAATGAGATTGAGACACTGTTAGAAATCCTCAGCAAAAATTTCGAGCGACTCAGAGTCGCTCTTGAACAGGAGGACCTCGTACTCGCAAAAAAAATCCAGGAAGAGTACAGTAATCTGGACGAGGAGAAGTATAAAGAGATGCACATTGAAAGACTGCATAAAGGTTTCAATGAGTCGATTGCAACTTCTGCGGTTCATCTAGATCTAATCTCGTACTTAAACAGAATCAATACCCACATCAACTACGTAGCGGGCAAATTACTCTGGCTCGACAGTAGTAACGGTATTAAACGTGCGGATAACGATGGTGTGGTTGTCGAGACGGTGGGTAACATCGATAACTAGCCTTTGAAGTTTCACAGTACATCGTCCTTTTCTTAGCTCGACGGAGTGATTTCTCAGGCCGTTTGATTTAAGCATCTAAAAAATCTTTGGCTGATTTTTGTTTTTATGTCCAGGAGGGGGTCCGCCCCGACAAACTAATGTAAATTTTAGTCTGGATAGAAGAGACAGCACGAGTACTATCCGGTCTCTCG
>JAIPFV010000026.1 GCA_021736475.1 Spirochaetia bacterium
AGCACCGCCTGACCGGTCTCATCTATCTGATAGCTGGTTTTAAGAATACTCAGTGCCAGGTACACGATATAGGCCGCTCCCAGGTAGCGCAGGTAGGTCTCCGCCGCCGGGCAATACTGCATCACGCTGCCCGAGAGAAAAGCGCAGACCAGCATCAGTAGTGCTACCCCGGTAAAGATGCCCAGGCGGTAGCGGTGGGTGGGCTGGAATCCGTACAATACCGCCAGATTCGCCGATGAGATGTTGTTGGGTCCGGGTGTAAATGTGGTTACCAGGACAAAGATGAAAAATGCGGCTTGCTGCTCCACTTGAAGCTCCTTTTACATTAATAAGTTACAGTTAATAGTCACGGATATCGAGTACATCTCCGGTTCTAATTTCAGGGTCGTCCAGGGTTTTGGCCAATGCGCGTCCGGCATCCTCCGGCGAGGCCAGATAGCCCTTTTCATGATAGCGGATAAATTTTGGCTTGTCCCGGAACTGTGTATCATCGGTTCTGCGAATTTTGTCCTGCATCTCCGTATCCACTATTCCCGGTGCGATCGCATACACCACCACCGGCCAGTCCGCCTGCTGCTGCTCGAGCCCCGCAACCCGGGTAAACATTTCCACCGCGGCCTTGCCGCTGCAGTAGCTGCTCCAGCCAAAGTATGCCCGCTGGGCCGCGCCGGAGGAGATGTTGGCCACCACCTTGCGGCCTTGAAACTTTTGGCTTCGACCGATGAAACCGGCGGTCAGCCGCATGGGGGCCAGCAGGTTCACCCGCAGGTGAAACTCATCCTCCTCGAGGGAATGGGTCTCCAGCGGGCCGATCGGCGAGAGCACCCCCGCATTGTTCACCAGATACACACCCTCGGCACGCTGCAGGTCCATCCGGCCAAAGAGCTCGCTGAGCAGCGGTTCAATGGCCGCGCTCTCGGATAAATCGACGCGGTGAAAGGAGAGCTCACTCCCGGCAGCCTGTGCCGCCTTCAGCAGATCGGGGTTTTCATTCCGTGCCAGGGCAAAGATCATATTGCCCGGCTGCAGCAGGGCCCGGACAATACCGGCCCCGATTCCGCGACTTGCACCTGTTATAATATAATAGCGCATTCCATCCTCCCGGTTTCTATGCTATTCTTTTTTACAGGTATGGAAAAGAGACCCACCCCCACTCCCGCCGATTTACTGCGTTCACTGCTTTCACAGAACAGCTACAGCCTGCGGGAGCTGGATCACTTTTACCGCTTGCTCAGCAAGCGCTGCCATCCCGATGCCACCGGCGGCACCGGTGAGGAGTTCATCGAGCTGCGGCAGGTGTATGAGCAGGAGACCGCCCGCCTGCTGGTAGGTGCCCAAGCCGCCGCCCCCCAGCCCCAACACCAATCTTCGGACCAGTCTCAGCACCAATCTTCCGACCAGCCCCAAGCGAACCAGCAGGGCTCAGAACAACATGAGACCCCGGAGCCGGAGCCCTTCGACCCCCGGCAGTTGGTCCGGGAGGCCGGGTTTGACCTGCGTCTGCCGCCGCGGGGCTGCTTGTATGTGGGGTTGCAGGCCTTTTTCAGCAGCGGAATGTACAACTATCGGATTCGGGCCATGCACGGTCTTAAACGGCGCAACACCACTATTTTAAGGACGATTTTTCACTGGAGCCGCCTGTACGACCCCGATTTCGCCGCCCTGTTCTCCGCCTACAGCCGCCACCCCCTGCAGTCGCTGTCCACTACCCAGCAGATAAAAAACTTCAGCTACGCCAAGCGCCTGTTTCTGGACGGGATTACCGGCTTTTTCAACTACCAGCATTCCGGACGCAGCGGAACTGCTGCGGTGAGCCGGGACAAGTTTGCGTGGTGTTCTTACACTATCCGCCGGGTGATAAAAATTGATCATCCTATGGCAGCTCTGGCCGAGTGGTTCTCCGCCGAGGTGGACAAACCGCCTCAGTTCCGCGGCTACGAATAGACCGGATGTCTGTGGGAGAAATACACCGACGGTCGACGCGGCGCAGAGGCCGGCTCAAGGGCTTAGGACTGCCCGCGGCCCCCGCTGAAGCGCTTGTACAAAGCTAACTTATATAGTAATATTTATATATGAAAAAGACTCAAATTGCAATGCTGGCGGCGATGTTTGTGGTAATGTGCGGTCTGCGGCTGTGGTTCGGGCTGCTGCTGCTGTTCGGTCTGGCGATTGTGATGACCTTTGCCAGCGGGCGCAGAAACTATTGTGCCGGCTATTGCCCGATGGGAGCGCTGCAGGACTACTATCCCGGCGGTTCGAATAGCGGGCGCCAAGTACCTAAGGGCCTGGAGTATGTACGGTGGCCGCTCTTCGCGCTGTTTTGGTCGTATCTGGCGTATAATATATTCACATCGTATGAGAACCCCACTGCTCTGTGGGCGGCGGTTCTGCTTCTGATAATTTTAAGCATGTTAGCTATCTTTGGGCTGCAGACGCTGTATCGCCGGCGGATATGGTGCTCCAAACTCTGCCCCCTCGGGCAGGTACTGAAGGGCACCATGAAAGCCCGACGCTTTGTGAACCGCAGATCCATTTGACAGGCATTTGACAGAGGGCCCCCTCCGCTCTAAAATGATGTAAAAGAATTCAGCGGAGTAAGAAAGTGAAAAAAACGATATACCCTTCGGCGGTTGGCGGAAGTGTGTCGATTCCCGCCTCTAAATCTCATACTATCCGTGCAATACTGATCGCCGGGATGGCCGAAGGGACCAGCACCCTCCGCTTACCACTCGAATCAAATGACACCCTCGCAGCGGTGCGCGCCTGTGGAGCTTTGGGAGTCGATATCGACATGCAGAACGATTCCTGGAGCATCACGGGCACCGCAGGTAAGTTGAGACCACCGGCAACCCCGATCGATGTGGGCAACTCCGGTACCAGTCTCTATCTTTTGGCCGGAATGGCAGCGCTGGCTGATTTCCCGGTAACCTTTACCGGGGATGAGCAGATTTGCCGTCGCTCAGCAGCCCCGCTGCTTGATGCGTTACTGGACCTGGGAGTAGAGGTGAAGTCTGCCTCCGAGGGCTGCGCCCCGTTCACCATCCGCGGCCCCCTTCAGGGGGGCTCAACTTCGATTGAGTGCCCGACCAGTCAGTACCTTTCCAGCCTGCTACTGGCAGCCCCCCTTGGCAGCGGGGATACCGATATCGAGGTGCCCCTGCTCTACGAGCGCCCCTACATAGACATGACCCTCGACTGGCTGGATTCCCAGTCTATCAGCTACAATCGCAGCGGCTATCGCAAGTTCTCCATTCCCGGAGGGCAGCGCTACCGGGCTTTCGACCGCCGCATCCCCGGCGATTTCTCCTCAGCTTCTTTTTTTATGGTAGCCGCCGCAATCACCGGCAGCCGGATAGAGCTCCACGGCCTGGATATGACCGATACCCAGGGCGATAAGGAAGTGGTCTCGGTACTGGAGAAGATGGGCTGCAACATAGATCAGGTCGACTCCGGTCTTGCAATTGAGGGCTTGTCCCGTGGCCTGCAGGGCGGCAGCTTCGACTTAAATAATATTCCGGATTCCCTTCCGGCTTTGGCCGTGGCGGCTTGCTTCAGCAATGCGGTGGTGGAACTGCGAAATGTGCCCCAGGCACGTCAAAAGGAGACCGACCGCATTGCTGTTATGAAGCAGGAGCTCTCTAAACTGGGGGCGAACATCGAAGAGCTTGAGGACGGCCTGATTATTCACGGCACCGGCACTTTACAGGGCGGAGAGGTGGCCGGACACGGTGACCACCGGGTTATAATGGCCTTGGCGGTGGCCGGACTGGCTGCGAAGGGGCCGATTTCCATTGATGATGCTGCAGCGGCGGCGGTGACCTTTCCGGATTTTTTCAAAAACCTGGAGGAGATCGGAGCTAAGGTTAAAATAAAATAATCTGTTGCATTTTGTTGCTATCTGCAGGTATAATACCCAAAAAGGTGGTCTATGCTATGAAACGAGAAGCACTTGCAATTGTATGGGATATAGAAAATGTAACTCCGAGTATCAACTCGACCTTTATGAAGGGATTGCTCGAGTATGCACATACAATCGGGCGTGTGACAGCCGCATGGGTATACGGCGACTGGGCACGGGAGGGTCTCGAATCGACCGCTCACCAACTGTTTGAAGACTCCTTTGAAATGATACATATACCCCGAACCCACCGCGAACACATCGATGTAATTTTGGGTTCCCACATACTATATCTGCTCAACAGAGCCCCTCATATTCATAAACTCCTGCTGGTAAGCGGAGCTGCCCAATTAGCTCCGGCTCTGCGGGAAATCCGCAGTCACGATGTGGAAACAACCATTATCTGCGATTCAAAAAATGCAGATGAAGACCTGTTGATACTGGCGGACAACTTTAAGGATTTTCGCGATTTGACTATCGCCCCCCTTGAAGAGGATATTCAATCCACCGAGAAACCCACTCTCAGCGTAGAAGAGTCGTTCAACCTGCTGCGAGAGGCAATTCTGTATATTGAGAATGAAGAGCGCAACCCGACCCCGGAAGCCGTATATGTACGTCTACGCCTGATGAATGAGCGCTTCGATGAAAAGCGCCTCGGTTTTGATTCCTGGAGAAGCTATCTGGCCGAGGCGGAACGACGCGATATAGTTCACACCCGCTTCAAAGAGCGTAACCTGGTGCTGAACCTGACGCCCCATGCCCGGGTCCCAGCGGAACAGGCTCTTCCTACAATTCTGGCGGCCTTTCTGAAGGCTGTTCGTGAAGCGGCTGAAAAAACCATTACCAGCGAAGGAAAAAAAGCAAAACTCCAGGATGTCGGCACACGCCTGCTCAAAGCCGACTTAGATTACCATCAGCACGGCTACTCAAAGCTCAAGAAAGTAGCCGATGCAGCTGCGAAACGCGGGTTAGTAATAGTCTCGTTAAAGGGCAGTGACTATCTGCTGGATCTTACCAAGAAGGGGCGCGAGTATCTCGAAGCCCTGGGAACGCCCTAAATTAAATGCGTTATAGACTGTCCCGAAGCTTAGCGGAAAAATATAAAAAAGCAATCACTGTGGTACAAAAATCCCTCCCCGCACTCTCAGTCCCTTTAACCCCTGGCGTACTTCGGCAGATACTCCCCGCCACACTTCATGGGCGTGTTGAACAGTCGAAACCATATTCCCCGCTCTCCCGCCTCTAAGGGAAGCAGCGAGGCAAAGGGACGGTGCACAAACCGCCGGGCCAAAAGGTTGTTCATCCAGCCCATATCACATCCGGCCAAAGAGCCGTGGGTAATACCACTCTTGGGACTGTTCTCCCGGTAGGGCTTAATGAAGTTGTGGTGCATCCGGTAGATGCACAGCCGATCCAAGAGACAACATACGTTCTTCGCAACATTGACCGTCTTGCGAACATAGTTGACCATATCCTTTCTCAGCTGCCGATCCATGTAGTTGACCGAGAACATGGAGTTGCCCCGCCCCGGCTCCTTAGTGGATTTGCTGTGCAGATGCACCACCCGGCCTTCGGCTATGAGTGTGGAGAGGTTGTGGTTGCGGTACAGAGCTCTGGGGTAGGCCTGGTGGTCATCGCTGTAGAGGTACAGCGGATCCTTGGAGCTGCGCCTACACAGGCAGGCTATCTTCTCAGCGAGCCGGCAGATAGACTTCTCCACGCCCTTGCGGTCGGGGCGGCAGCGCTGGTCGAGAAAGCTGCGGTAGAGCCTCTGGGCGGCGCTCATGGTACCCTTGCGCCTCAGAGTGGTGAAGTCCATCGCGTAGAAGAACTGGCTCTGCATGCCGATGAGGATGTTTAGATGGTGGGGAAAGTACTTGCTTCTGGTGTAGCCTTCAAAGCCGTCGAAAGCCAGATCTTCATTGACGTGCAGAGTTTCTCCGGCCAGGCAGTGCTGGGCGAGTGACCAGCGGGCCATTCGAAAGATGCGGTTCTGTACCGAGCCGCGGGAGATTTCAAGGTTACGGGCCAGATCCCGAATGCCGACGGTTGAGCGCAGCTGGCGGAAGATCTGTTCGTAATCCACAAGGCGCTTGGCGTAATAGTCTAAAGAGAAGCTCTGGGTGCTGAAACTGTGGTCGCAGTGTTTGCACAGGTAGCGCTGCACCGAGCCGAAGCACGCGGTATCGTGGTGGCCGTCCTTGCGGTACCACTTCGCCGGGTGCCGGCCTTCGTAGTGCATCGGGCAATCTGGTTGTGGACAGAATGGGGGGACAAATTGATAGCTCAAGAGCATGGGATACCTCCTTGGGGTGTGGTTCTTACTTAGTAAGAGGAGGTAACTCTTTGTTCTGCTTCAAGAAATCGAGAATTTTTACCATATTCTTAAAAGAAATGCGCTAAGCTTCGGGACAGTCTAAATGCGTTAAAGTAAATGAGAAGTCGTTTACCCTGTTAGGATAAAAAGTCTTCTCGATAAACCGTACCCTATTCACCCGATCCACCAGCAGTACCGTAGAAGAACGGGTTCCGTAACGGGGAAACTCAATTTTGATGGAAGCTTTGGCAAGTTCCAGAGCCGCCGAACGCGGTATGGTAGGATCCTGTTGGCGCTTTTCATCCACAGCTGAGCCAAGCAGCTCGAGCAGGCTGTAGGGATCCACCCGGCCGGAGTCGATGAGCTGCTGCAAGCCTGCATGGGCCGTACGGGCTTTGGGCCAGGGCACATCAAGCAGGTCGTTGCTAAGCACATGAATACCCCGTTCAATCTCACGGGGTTGAGACTCATCGGCGTTGGAATAATACCACAAGCTGTCAACATTCCCCATTACCAGGTTAAAGCCGTTGTAGAGGCCGTCAGGAGTCGGCTGGTGAAAGTACTCCGGCGCAGGGACAGAACTGCGCAGAAAACCTGACACCAGGCCGCCCCGTGAAGGGGCTTCCGGGCGCTGCTCGGTACCACCCCAGTAGTTTGTAAGGGCAGCAAAGCGGCCGCTTTTCGTAATGCCCAGCCAGGTGCCGCCGGCAGACAAATCACTTCCGGCCAGTATAGAGGAAGAACCCGGCCACCAGTGGGCTGCCGCAGTCGGACGCCGATACTCCTCGTCCCGGTTCGCAGCAACAATAAGCTTATAGTCGGGATGAACATCCCGACCAATTAATAACATGCACATGTACACAAGATAGACTGTCCCGGCCTCTTTCGACAAGCTTATTCGGCAAGCTTAATATCAGAATCGCTGGAATAATAGTCAAAACCGGGTTGAGCATGTTACACTGTGTGAAAAAGAGAGGTACCCATACTATGAAAACCTACGATCTGAGAAGCGATACAGTTACCCTCCCGTCCCGGGAGATGCGCAAGTTGATGGCCAAGGCCGACGTCGGAGATGATGTGTACGGCGAAGATGCCACTATCAATAAGCTGGAAGAGTTGGCGGCTAAAATTACCGGAAAAAGGGAAGCTCTGTTTATTCCCTCCGGTTCAATGGGAAACCTGATTCCCCTCTATATAAACGGCGGAAGGGGCAATGAGGTCCTCTCCCAAATGAACAGCCACATTTTCCACTACGAATTGGCCTCGGCCACCAGTATAGCCGGAGTAATGCCGGTTGCGGTAAAGGGGGAGCGCGGAATACTGCGCCCGGAGGAACTTGAAAAACATCTGCGCCCGGCCTCGTACCTTATGCCGCGGATTACCATGATAGAAATAGAGAACACCCATAACCGCGAGGGCGGCACCTGCTATACCTACGACCAGCTTAAAGCGGTAAGTGATTTTGCGCGCAAGCACGGTTTCTCCCTGCATATGGACGGGGCGCGCATGTTCAACGCCTCCGTTGCCACCGGTCTGCCGGTAAAGCGTATGTGCTCCTTGGTCGATACGGTGACCTTCTGCTTATCCAAAGGGCTCGGAGCCCCGGTGGGCAGTCTGCTGTGCGGTCCCAGCAAATTTATTGCCGAAGCCCGTCGGGTCAGGAAAATGCTCGGCGGAGGTATGCGCCAAGCCGGTATTATAGCCTCTGCAGGAATCTACGCTTTAGAGAATAACATCCAGCGCCTTAAAGACGACCACGCAAATGCTAAACGCATAGCCGACACCCTCTCCGCCCTGGAATGGGCCAATATCGACTCCAAGAACGTGGAAACTAATATCATCTATTTTGCCACCCCCGCCCATCCCGCCGAGCAAATCGTAGCTCAGCTGAAAAAGAAAGGGGTGCTGTGCAGCGCCTTCGGCAGTAATGCCATCCGGATGGTCACCCACCTGGGCATTACCTCCCAGGATGTCGACGAAGTCTGCCGGCTGCTGAGGGAAGTCAAGGTGTGACAGTGTTTGTGGCCGGCGGCTTAAACGAGGATATTAAGGCCCGCCCCCTCACCACCTTTACCCCGCGCAGCTCCAATTCGGGAAGGGTCTACCGGGCCCCCGGCGGAGTGGGCCGCAACATAGCCCATTCACTGGCACTCCTCGGGGCCCAGACTACCTTCTGCAGCGCCGCCGGAAACGACAGCGGCGGCGATTCCGTCCTCTCGGCCACCGCCGCCGCCGGAGTCGACACCTCCGCCGTCTTCCGCTTTGACAGCTTGCCCACCGGCACCTATCTGGCCATCCAGGACGAAACCGGCGATTTATCCTCCGCCATATCGGACATGGAAATTATGGATACCCTGCAGGTCGAACTACTCCGGCCACTGGAGCCTCAGATAGCCTCGGCCGCCGCACTGGTCCTCGACACCAATCTTCGTACCACCACCCTGGCCTACCTTGCCCATACAGCCCGCCGCCACGGAGTACCCTGCATCGCCGAGCCGGTCTCCGTGCAAAAGTCGACCCGCCTGGCCTCGATCCTGCAGTACTGCACCTGGATAAGCCCAAATCTGGATGAACTCTGTGCACTCTACTCTATTGAAATTTTTTATATGCGGCGTTTTCTAAGGAGCCTTGTGGCCCGGCCCGGGCAATCCACCGCCTTGGCAGGAGACATCACGGCTGCCCTTGAATCAGCGTCCAGCGGCACGGCAGCTCCCCAACTGCTCATCACCCTCGGAGCGGAGGGGGTGCTGCTGCTCAGCCGTGACCCGCAGTGCAGCCGGCGGCACAGCCTTTCACTAAACCCGTCGGAAGATCCCCTGTCAGGCAACTCCCTATCCGCCAGTTCACAATGGTGGGCCTGGTGGTATCCGCCCCTGCCCGCCCGGCCGGTGGACACCAACGGTGCCGGGGATGCGTTTATCGCCGGCTTTACCGCCGCTTTTACCGCCCAAGCTTCGGCCGCAGCTGCCCCTTCGGTGGCCGATGCAGTCCAGTGGGGCCAAGCGGCCGCCGCAATAACCCTTGAATCACAGCATACCGTCGCCCCCGAACTAAGCCGGACGGCAATCCTTGAGAGGCTTGCCCAATAGGCCCTGTACCTACTACATTTAAGCTAAGGAGAACTGCCATGAAAAAAACCGATATTCCAATAGATTATTCCCAGGAAGTTGCCAACGCTTTTTCACGAAACCAGCCCCTGGTGGCATTGGAATCTACCATCATCTCCCATGGGATGCCCTATCCGGACAATGTTGCTACCGCCGCAGCCCTGGAAGAGGCTATACGCAAGGAGGGGGCGGTTCCCGCAACTATTGCAATTATTGACGGCCGAATCAAAGTCGGTCTTAGTAAAGAACAGATTGAATTTTTAGGCAAATCAGAGAATATCAAAAAGGCCAGCCGCCGGGATATCCCGGTCATTCTGGCAGAAGGTTCCCATGCAGCTACCACCGTGGCCGCTACCATGATCGCCGCCGCCCTAGCCGGCATCCACGTCTTTGCTACCGGGGGCATCGGAGGAGTACACCGCGGTGCGGAAACCAGCTTCGACATATCCGCCGACCTGCAGGAGCTTGCCCGCAGCAATGTTGCGGTTGTCTGTGCCGGAGCAAAAGCCATTCTCGACCTTCAGCTTACCCTCGAATATCTGGAGACCCTGGGAGTACCGGTTCTCGGTTACGGCACCGCCGAGATGCCGGCCTTTTATTCGAGCAGCAGCGGACTGGCAGTTGATCACCGGATAGATTCCCCGGAAGCCGTCGCGGCGGTCCTGGACTCCAAGTGGAAGTGCGGCCTGGAAGGGGGCGTGCTTATTACCAACCCTATTCCCGAAGAGTTCTCAATGGAAAAAGAGAAAATCGATAACGCCATCGAGGTAGCCCTGGACGAGGCCCGTCGAATCGGCATCTTCGGCAAGGACCTCACCCCGTTTTTACTGGGAAAAATAAAGGAACTCACCGGAGGCGAGAGCCTGAGTGCGAATATAGAATTGGTTAAAAACAACGCCACTGTAGCGGCGAAGATCGCCGTTGCTTACTCAAGCCGGCTCAAAGCAAAATAGCCGGCGCCAGAACAGCGCTTCCGGCCACTATCCGGAATAAGCGGCCCGGGCACACAAGCCTTCCAATTCCACCGGAATGGAGAGCTCTTCCACCCTGCCGTCCCGCACATACACCAGCATGCTGCGGGCCGGAAGGCCATACAGCTCTGCAGCCGCCCGACGGTACACCGCCATCTGCGCAGCATATTCGGCGGGTCTGCAGAAGCGGTCGGTCTTAAAATCCACAATCAAAACCTCCTCCGGCCGCTGCAGAAGCAAATCGATCTGTCCACGCAGCAAAAATTCCGGCCTATCCTCGGACGCACTAGTGGGCTCAGCCCCGTCCTGGACAGCACCATTTTCCGCCCCGTCGAGCTGCAGTAAAAAGGGCAGCTCAGATTCTACCGTCCCCTGCTCGGCCGCTGCAGCAGCTTCCCGGCCCAGGGGCGATCCAAGAAAGGCCGCCGCCATCCGCCGCGCTTCCCCTTCAAGCTCCACCACCTGTTCCGGTTCCAGACCGGAGAACAGGGGCGGCAGCGCCGGCCTTCCAGGCGAACCGATCAGTTCGGCCTCTATGCAGCGGTGCACCAGTTCACCAAAGGGGCCGGCAGCCTTCCGGTCGGACAGCAGCTGATCAACTGCAATCGCCGGCAGCTCCTCCGGGCTTTCTGTCGGTGAGGCTGCCGCTTTGGATGCCCCCGCGGCTTCAAAACCATCGCCGGCGGGATGCTCACCCGCGGCCTCCAGATACAGACGGTTCAACTCCACCGCAGTCAGCTCCCGCCGTACAAACCAGCGCTCGACCAGCTCAACTTCATCTATCCGCCGAGCGGCGGATGCCAGGCTGCGGGCCCGTGAGGCGTGGCGAGTCTGGTCAATCATCTCCTCCGTCACCTCCGGGATAATCTCCAGCTCACAGCCCCGTTCGGCACACAGCGCCTCCTCCGGAGCCCCTCCGCCCCAGCCCAAAGCCTGCAGGGTAATATTCAAAAGCACATTCTTGCCCGAACTCTTTTCAAGATTCCGGTTCATGGCATGGTGGAATCCGGAGAGTATCAAATGGTCCTCGGCCCTGGTGCAGGCTACGTACAGCAGCCGCTTGAGCTCCGCATAGTCCTGCAGCTCCTCTTCCTCTTTAGCGGATTGTGCAAAATAGCTGTGTATCTTCGATCCCTTCTCACCGCCGGAGAGGGCCAGGCCAAACTCTTCATCCCACACATACAGGTTTCCATCGCCCCCACTCAGGCCCGAGTTTCCCATATCCGCCACAATCACTACCGGAAACTCCAGGCCCTTCGACTTGTGAATGCTCAGCAGGTTTACTCCCCCGCTGCGGCGGGGAATGATCTCCAAATCTTCCAGCTTTTCAAACTGCCCAAGGTTCTCCCTTAAGAAATCCAAAAAACTCGCCAGCCCCTCTCCGCGTCCATCGCTGCGCCGGGCCAACTCGACCAGGGCATCGTAAAACTCCAGGTAGGCGTGATAATCAGGGTTCCGCAGCACTACATACCGATACCCGGCCTCGTACCACAGGTAACGGATCATATCGGCAATCGGTGCCGTAGCCGCTAAATCCCGCAGCACCCGATACGCCTCGGCCGCCCGCTTGTACTTCCGCACCTGCCCCTCGTCGCCAAACAACTCCTCATCACCACTCAGGGAAAAGGCGATTATCTCGGGAATCTCACCTTCCGGGCTGTTCCCACCCCGCAGGATGCGGGCAGTCACCTCGTCGGACAGATTCACAAAGGGCGAGCGCAGCAGGGCGGCATACGCCGCCTTATCCTTCGGATACAACACTACCTGCAGGAACTGATACATGTCGTTGATAGGGGCCTCGAGAAACAGGCTGCGGGTACTCTGGACGTTATAGGGAATCTGCAGATGCCGCATGTAGCGCTCAAAGTTAATCTGATTTCCGGAACTACGCATCAGAATAGCTACATCGTCATAGACGGCCGGCCGGACAGCCTCTTTCTCCCCCGGCGCTCTCTGAACAGACCTGTCACGAACCATCAAATGGCCGCCCCCGATCACCTGCTTAAGGTAATTGACGATATGCCAGGCCTCGGCATCCTTTGAGTGTAACGGAGGGCTCTCACCGAGGTTATCTTCTTCGTCGGCCGCATCCTTCTCATAAGGCTTGTACAGCAGCCGCACGGTAGGGGTAAAAGCCAGGTGCTCCTGCGGAGCCTCGAGAGGGGTAAACTCAGCCTCAAAACCGACTCCGGCGGCTTCCGGCGCTTTGGTCTCAGATTGGGTCGGCCGGCCTCCGGCGATCTCCGAGGCCTCGTTCCGCAGGCCCGCGGCCGGCTGCATTACCTCGGCAAAGAGGGTGTTGAAAAACCGGATCAAACCGGAGTGGCTGCGGTAATTATTGGGCAGCTGCAGAGCCTCTCCTCCGGAGGCCTCCAACTGCTGCTGCAGCTGTTTCAGCACCCGCACATCCGCACCCCGGAAGCGGTAAATTGACTGCTTTTCGTCTCCCACAAAAAACAGCTTTCCCGCCTCCAGCTCCTCCGGCGCGGGCGGCCCGTCGGTTCTGCTCAGCTCTTTTTTCTCGGCCAGCAGAAACAGCAGGCGCCGCTGCAGGTCATTATTATCCTGAAACTCATCGATCATGATGTGGGTAAACAGGCCCTTGTAATGGCTTCGCAGCTGTACATCCTCCTGCAGCAGCCGCACCGCCATCTCCACTACATCCCGAAAGGTAAGCACCCCGCTGCTGCGTTTGGCTGTGTGAATCTCCTGCTGATACTCATTCAACAGAGCATACAACCCGCGGTACAGATTCTCCTTCTGCAGCAGCATCAGAATCGGCCCCAACTGCTCCACCACCTTCCGCCACTCATCTATTTTTTCTTTAAGCTCAATCAGCCGGGGGTCGGTGGTTTTTCCACCCCCCTTTACCAGTTTGACCTCACAGATTTCAGATAACAGCCCCCACTGCCCCGCTTCTGCCGCCCCCGCCGGGGAGGAGAGTGGTTTAAGCAGGTTTAACGCTTTATGTACGGACGTTTTATCGGGCAAGTCGGCGGTAAAAAACCAGTCGTACTTCTCCTGCAGGGTACCCGCCAGGCTGTGTGCCTTCTGCCGCAGATAGGTAAACTGCTGCTCCAGCATTGCCTCAAAATCGTGCTCCACCGCCAGGTGAAACTCCCGTTTTGCCAACGGAATCAGCAGACGCTCCAACACCGACTGGGTGCCGAAATCCTGCAAGAACTGCTCCAGGGACGAATCTTCAGCGTGCTGCAGCAGAAAAGAGAGGGAAGTCTCCTCCACCATTTGGGCGGCACTGTACTCATCCGCCCGAAAATCCCCGGATATACCAAACCGCACACTGCCGCCCCGCACTATCTGGGAACAGAAGCTGTCGAGGGTAGAGATATGGGCCGTATCAAACTCTGCCACCGCCGCCGACAGACGCTCCCGGCGCTGCGCATCAGCTTCGCTCTCGGCTCGCTGAACCAGCTGCCGGTAAATCCGCTCGTACATCTCCGCCGCCGCCTTCCTGGTAAAGGTCAGGGTCAGGATGCCGTCTACCCGGGCCCGTCCCCCGGCTATTAAGTGCACAAATCGCTCGGCCAGTACCGTTGTCTTACCCGAGCCCGCTCCGGCGGTGACCACTGTATTCTTATCGGCTAAAACCGCCGCCTGTTGGTATGTATCAAGGCTTCCCATGCTGCTGTACCTCCGGTATTCGCACATTGTACTTGCGGCGGCAGATCATACGAAAATCGCATCCGTCGCAGCTCGCGGTTGTGGTAAATACCCCGCGGCTGAAGTGTTCGGCAGCTGCGCCCACCGCCGCAACAATCCTGTCCTTCAGCTCGTGAAACTCCTGCGGGGATACCATGGTCTTTGTCTTGGACCCGCTTGTGTCCATGGGTGCCACCGGGTCCAGCAGCATGTGTTTATAGCGGCCGTTTTTAATACTGTAGTAGGCGGCCCCGGTCACATGATACCCCTTATCCTCAGCTGCATACGCATACAGGGGCAGCTGGGAGATTGGCGGTAGAGAGTCGGGCGGATATACATCGGAGGTGCTCGGAGGGTCGCCTTTTTTATAATCCACTATAACCGCACTCCCCTCTTTCCAGGAGATGCGGTCGACTCTGCCCCGAATGCCGCAGTTCTCGTCAATTTCAGCTTCCAGGTTCTCCTCCGCCTCGGCAAGCTCGTATCCATGGTACAGCTTCGACTCCTGCTCCACGAACACTTCAACTGCCCGGCGGGTGTTCTCCTGCAGCCCCTTCCAGATGGGATACATAAAATCCCGACCCCGGGAGACCTGGTAATCAAACTCCTCCCGGCACAACCGCCCGGCCATCTCCCGATACTCGGCTTGATTTTCCCGCTTCCAGCGACCGTCCTTCTCCTGCACCCCTTTATACAGGGCCGTCAAAATCCGGTGAAGCATAATGCCGGTAAACCGGTGGTCCTCCCACTGGCTGCTAAACTCCGCCTCCTCGATCTTCAGGCCCCGGTTGAGCAGATACATAAAGGGACAGCCGGCATACTGGTCGAAGGAGGAGGGGGAGAACCAGAACCGCCCGTCCTCCACCCCGCGATCTCCCTGGGCTACCTGAAACAAGTGGTCCAACAGCTTGGGGTCATCCACTGGAGTTTTTGAAAAATCCTTTCCCTTGGCCGAGAAAGCCGTCTGTCCCATAAAGCGGAACCCCCGCTGTTGCACGGGGTACAGTCTAGGGGGAAACTTCTGCTCTCCGCTCCAGTAGGCCTCCTCCAGGGCAAACAGGTCCTGCCCTCCGGAATCATCCATTAAGCGGGTGACACCCTCGCCCCGGTCCACTGCTGCCGGGCCGACTACTTCCCTTACCGCGCCGGCGGACAGCAATTCCCCCGGCGGAAGCTGTGGCCCGGAAAAGCCTATATCACTACAGCTAAACTGCACCATCTCTCCCGACTGGGCGTAGGCCGATAAAAAATCTCCGGACATATCCGCCGGCTCCCGCTCCAGCAGCTTTGCCCGGTAGTCCTCCCGTAAAAAGGTAAGCTCTTCGTGCTTTATGCGGGTCTGCGTCTGTCCGGCTCCGGGCAGGAAGTGATAGAGGGGGGTACAACCGGCGGATACCCGGTACTGATACACCGGAATTGCCTCCTTACGCAGGGCCGACACGTAAATTCTCTGGTTCAGCAGGTTCAGCCACAGGCTGTACGGATCTGCCACCTGAATGCCCCCGGCACTCTCGGAGGCCTCCTGCAGCTCCCGAAGCACCAGCAGACAGTACTGCAGCACCTTCTCGGCCTCCGGGTCCCAGCTGTCGGTTTCGAAAAAGGTTCTGATAAATTTATGCACCTGCTTCGACAGCGACCGGAAGTCCGAGGCCGACATCAGCTGGGCAATCTGGTGCCGGAAGTTGCGGTAGAGTGCCCGCAGCTCTTTTAAGCCGCACTGTTTCAGCTTTCGGTCCAACTCGTCGGCCGCCGCCCCCGTCCCCTTCCAGGAGCGAACATAATAGTGCTCCACCGCAAATTCGACCAGCTCCCGCCACCGGTCCGACGATTTTACGGGATAGCCGGGCTCCAACACCACCCGCTTCAAATGCTCCAGCCCGAATCCATTCACCGACAGTGCCGACAGGCGCGAGAAAAGACGTCCCGCCGGATACTCGGCCAGGGTCCGGCCGGATCTAAAGTCCAAGGGAATATCCCGCAGTTCAGCCTCCTCAGCCAAATAGGGCCACCACGCATCGTAGTCCGGCAGGGTAACGGCTATATCCGCCGGATGAATTCCCTCCTCCAGCAGTTGATGCAGAGAAGAGATTAGCTGCTCCAGTTCCTGACGGGCATTGGGAAACCGAAGGCAGGAGGCCTGTTTCAGGGAAGCAGTCGAGGGGTGGCTGACAAAATTCTCATTTTCATCTATAAGATGCCGGTATTCACGGTAGTCTTCTATCAGTTCAGGGTAAAAAATATGGTATACCCAGGGGGTCTGCTTTGCCTGGGGCGGAACGAAAGCAGGCTCAAACAAACCTGCCCCATCCAGAAACTCAAGATAACGCTGGTAGAGAGTACTTACATCATGTTCCAGGGCGGGGGGCACCATATCCGGATGTGTTTCGAGCATCTCGTGGGCCCTCTGCAGCTGGGGCAGAGAAAGGGCCAATTGGCGCTGGAACCCCGCTGCAGCTTCCCCCGGAGTTTCTCCCAGCAGATACTGCAGCACCGGGCCCCGGCTGCGATGCTCCTCCAGCAGCCCGGCGGAAAAAAGCAGCCTGAACACCGCGTTTGCCGGCAGCCGCTTCTGCCCCGGCGAGAACTCACGCTCCTTCAGCCTGTCCCAGGAGATAAAACAATCGCGTCTGATGGCCCGTTTTGAGGAGCGCAACAGGGCATCCCGCTGACGAAACTCCCCGGCTACCTCGGAGGGGAATACAAACAGGTGACGGGGGTCATCGATATGAGCTAAAACAAGCTCGCTTATGTGATCATACTGCATAAATTACTGCTATCACTGAACACTCTTTTTTTCAAGCTCTTTGCTGAACGCCGACAAGAAACCGATAAGAACATTGCCAGGAAAGCTTGCACTCTCCCTCCAAGTATCATTAGTATTAATACCATGGATTTAAACTTAAAAAACAAGGTAGTTATGGTCGCCGGAGCCAGTCGCGGATTGGGCTACAGTGTAGCCCGAGTAGCCGCCCAGGAGGGAGCTCGACTTTCAATCGGCAGCCGCTCACAGGAAAAGATAAATACCGCGGCGGAGGTCCTGCATTCGGAAACCGGGACTCCGGTCAGCGGCTTCACCCTCGATATGAGCAGTGCCGAGTCAATCCGGCAGTGGGTAAGCGATACCCTCACCCTCTATGGCACCATCGATGCGGTGCTGGTTAATGCGGGAGGTCCTCCCTCGGGCACATTCTTCGACTTTCAGGACGAGGCCTGGGAACAGGCCTTTCAACTGACCCTCATGTCGGCGGTCCGTCTGATACGCGAGGTAGCTCCGGTAATGAAGGAAAAGGGCAGCGGATCAATCCTGACCCTCACCTCGATTTCTGTAAAGCAGCCTATTGGGAACCTTATTCTTTCCAACGTAATGCGCAGCGGAGTAACCAGTTTGGTAAAAACGGTTTCAAACGAGTTTGCCCCCTACGGGATTCGCGTCAATAATATTATTCCCGGATTTTTCAGCACCGACCGCCTGCAATCCCTCGATGCGGCTGCAGCCGAAAGGCAGGGTATTCCGGTTGAACAGGTTACTAAGGAACGGCAAAAGGCGGTTCCCCTGGGGCGGGATGGAGACCCCGACGAATTTGGACGCTCGGCGGTATTCCTGCTCTCCGATGCCGCCGGCTACGTCACCGGCCACTCCTACGTTATAGACGGAGGCAGTCTTCGTTCACTGATGTAGCTGTAAGCACCGCACCGGTCAGCAGCCGCCGCGGTTCATGGAGCGGTCCGAGACCTCTTCCAGGCGCTTTACCTCAACCGAGCGCCCCTCTTTCACCAGCTCGTCATAGTAGGCTTTGGCTGATTTTTTAGGCTTGTTGGTAACTCTTACCCTAATCCGCGAGTCCTCTTCTAGTGCCCGCTCTACCCGCTCCACCGGTGCAGTTTCCAGGTACAGCCAGCAGTCGGTGCAGCACTTTTTATCTAAGAACTTCTTGAGGTTCTCTACATCAACCCAACCGAATTGTGAACCGTGTACCAATACAACATCCCGGGCTTCACTGTTTTCTGCGTGTGCGTCTGTACTCATTCCCTGCTCCTCAAAATTTCTCCTCGTACTTATTTTTCTAAGCCTGCTAGTAGTATAACAGCTATACCCGGCCAAGGTGAATTTTTTTATACTCCCCCGGACTCAAACCCTCTGTTTTTCTAAAGACACTGCTGAAATAGCTCAGTGATTCGTAGCCGCACTGGGCGGCAACCTCGGATAGGCTCATATCCGGGTGCTGCACCATTATGTCCTTGCTGCGGGCAATGCGAAAAGAGTTCACATACTCAAAGGGGCGGTGGTTCATGGTAGCCTTGAACAGATTGCAGAGATACTGGGGGGTTACGTCGAGGGTAGCGGCCAGATCATCGATGGTGATGATATCCCGGTAGTGTTGTTCGATGTAATCGAATACCGGTTTCAGGCGGGAATACTTGGTTACCACCGGCTCGTCATCGCTACTGTGGGCGAATTTCATGAGAGTAATGAGAAAATCATACACCAGAGAAGAGCACTCCAGGCCCTTGAGGCTGGAATCGGAGAGAAGATGAGAAAAGGCAACCCGCATCTTGCTGACCAACTGCTCGGCATGCACCACCGAATACACCCCTGACTGTTTTAATCCGGCAGCATCCAGAACCGGGGGTAAATTCTTTCCTCCAAAGGTAAACCAGTGCACTTTCCAGGGCGAGGTGACCGGATAATAACGGTGGGAGACTCCCGGATACAGAAACATAGCCTGATCCGCTCCGATCACATATTCCTGCCCCTCCAGGTGCAGGACCCCCTCACCCTCTTCGCACTGAATCCACTGGTAGTGAGGAAAACCCTTGGGCCGGTTGTGGGGGTCCATTTCCTGATGAAAATCGATTCCCACTCCCAATAGGTAAAAGGGGAGTTTCAGTTCCATTTCGGTTAAAACTGCAAAGGCGAATTTTCCCATAGGCTATCGCCCCCAGTATAAACCGGGCATCTTAAAATATCTACAATTACATTCAAATCTTATCATTGACCGATTTCAAGGACCGGCGCATAATTTTACTATAATTTCTTACCAGAAGAAATAAGTAAAAGGAGGATCTTTGTTTATGAAAAACAAGATTGTTATTAGTGTTCTCGCCGCTCTTTTCGTACTCGGCATGGCACCCCTATTTGCAGGGGGCCAACAGGAAGGCGCTGCCGAAGGCGGCCAGGCTGCAGAGCAGGATGTAGTTGTGTACAACTCGTACTGGAGCGATCCGGAACCCAAACGGGTAGAAGCCGAACTGATGGAGATGTTCAAGGAACAGAATCCGGGAGTAAAGCTTATCCACAGCACCGTTGCCCACGAGGATTTCAAGCAGGCCATCCGCGCCTACCTCACTTCCTCAGCACCCCCCGACGTACTCACCTGGTTTGCCGGTAACCGCGCCCGTTTCTTCATAGATAAGGGCCTGATTATGGACATCAGCGATGTATGGGAAGAAGCCGGCTGGAACGAAAGCTATTCCAAGGGCTTCCGGGCGATGAGTTCGGTGGATGACAAACAGTACTTTCTACCTGGTAACTGGTACTGGTGGGCTGTGTACTACGACACCCGCGTGTTTGATGAATACGACATCGAAATCCCCAAAACCTGGGACGAGCTGATGGCGGTATGTGAAAAACTCAAAAGTAACGGGGTAACCCCCTTTACGGTGGGAACCAAATACCGCTGGACCGCCGCCGCATGGTTCGACTACCTCAACATGCGCGTCAACGGCCCCGAGTTCCACATTAACCTGATGCTGGGCAAAGAGAGCTACGACGACCCGCGCGTGCTGAAGGTATTCAACGACTACTGGGGACCGATGATCGACAAGGGCTACTTTGTTGAAAGCCCGGCCTCCTATGCATGGGCCGAAGCGATTCCCTTTATGACCAACGGCGATGCGGCCATGTACCTGATGGGCGACTTTATCCGTGACTCCTACCCGAAAGAAGACCTCGAGTACCTGGACTTCTTCCGCTTCCCGATTATCGACCCCAGCGTACCGGTGGGCGAAGATGCCCCCACCGACGGCTACTTCATTCCGAAAAACAGCCAGAATCCGGAGATGGCCAAAAAACTGCTTAAATTCTTCGGATCTAAGGAAGTTCAAGAGTATGTAGCCAAAGAGCTTGGACGACTGGTAACCAACAACAAGGTTGATACCTCGGTGTATAATGAAAACCAGCTGAAGGGCCGCGAGATTGTAAACGCCGCCGACTACGTAGCTCAGTTCTACGATCGGGACACTACCCCCGAAATGGCCGACAAAGGCATGAACGGTTTTATGGAGTTCTGGCAGAACACCGACCAGGCTGAAAAGATACTCGAAAAACTGGAAAAATCCAGGCAACAACTCTTCGAAGAGTAACTCACAATATATTTTGCACACCCGCCGGCGGCAGCTTGCCGCCGGCTTTTCATACCCTAAGGAGGTATCGCATGCTGAATGCGAAAACCCGTTACAAACTCATTCCCTACGCTTTCCTCGGTATACCGGTCACCATTTATTTTATATGGATTATCGGGCCGATGCTGTACAGTTTTTATCTCAGCTTTACCAAGTGGGACGGTTTGACAGCGCCGGAGTTTATCGGTACC
The DNA here is from genome assembly GCA_021736475.1 of Spirochaetia bacterium. Taxonomy (GTDB): domain Bacteria; phylum Spirochaetota; class Spirochaetia; order DSM-16054; family Sediminispirochaetaceae; genus DSBN01. The sequence goes on from JAIPFV010000026.1 coordinate 20,547, forward strand.
AAAAATTATCAGATGCTTTTTCAGGATGAAGTCTTCTACATCAGTCTGTTCAATAACCTTGAGTGGATTATCCTGTTTATGACTATTCCCATCGCACTTGGACTTACGCTGGCGATGGTTTTAAACAGGGACATTCCCGGAGCCAAAACCTTCAAGGCCAGCTTCTTCCTGCCGATGGTACTGTCACTGGTAGTCTGCGGACTGGTATGGTCCTGGCTGTACAGCCCCCACAGCGGCCTCATTAACGAGGTATTACGGAGAATCGGCCTCGGAGCCCTAGCTACCGGCTGGCTCAGCAATCCGAAGGTCGTCATGGAGGCGGTTATAACCGTGGCCATTTGGCGACAAGTGGGCTACGTGATGGTACTCTACCTGGCCGGACTCCAAAGTGTTGACCAGAATCTGCTGGATGCCGCGGAAGTAGACGGTGCCAGTGCCCTGCAGCGCTTTTTTAATGTACTCATGCCGCAGCTGGCCCCGGTCACGGTGATTGTAATCGTTATCAGCATCATCGACTCCCTGCGCGCCTTCGACCTGGTATCGGTAATGACCCGCGGAGGTCCCTACAACCAATCCAGTGTGCTGGCAAACTTTATGTATATTGAAGCCTTCAACAACTACCGAATGGGCTATGGCGCCGCGATTGCCGTTATCATCTTTATTATCAGCTTGCTGTTTATCATGTTCTACCTTACCAGAATAGCGCGGGAGGAAACCAATGCCTAAACGAAACAATGTTCCTCTGGCGGTAAAAATTGTTCTATACCTGTTTCTGGTGGCAGTCACCCTGATCTGGCTGGTTCCTATTTTTATTGCCATCATCACCAGTATGCGTACCAATGCCGATATCATGTCCCACGGATTTTTGGCTATGCCCAAAACTATAGACCTAAAAAGCTACTTCGAAGCCTGGCAGCGGGGTGGCCTGCATAAGTACCTGCCCAACAGTTTTATCATCACCATGCCCTCGCTGGTACTCACCCTGCTCCTCTCTTCCCTGGGAGCCTATTCCCTGGCCCGCTTCAAATTCAAGGGCCGTACATTTTTCTATTTTCTGTTTGTCGGCGGAACTATGCTTCCCTTTCAAATTCTGCTGCTGCCGGTATTCAAACTCTCCGACGCATTGGGGATCTATGATACCTATTTCGCACTAATTGCTATCCACACCGCCTTCCAGCTCGGGTTCTGTACTTTTGTGCTGCGCAATTATATGATGACCGTTCCTGTACAGGTAATGGAATCGGCCCGGATCGACGGTTGCACTGAACTTGGCATCTGGGGCAAAATCATGCTGCCACTAACCCTGCCGGCCTTTGCCGCCATTGCCACGCTGGAGTTTACCTGGATTTTCAACGACTACATCTGGCCGCTGGTGCTCATTCGCTCGTCGGAAAAGATGCCGGTGACTACGGGTCTGGCAACTCTGCAAGGGCAGTATGTGCAGGACTGGACGGTCATTATCTCGGGAGCCCTGCTTGCAACTATACCGACACTAATCGTGTTCATTTTTCTGCAGCGCTACTTTATTGCCGGTCTTACCCTCGGTTCGAATAAATAATATTTTGGAGAAGAGAATGCAGAAGAGAGACGGACGTTACTACGTGTATGACAACCCGATTAAAAAAAGCCACAGCCGGGCTGCCGAAAAATGGCAGCGCATGTTTATCAAGAAGTTCAACTACGACCCGCAGGAGGCCTACTCCCTCACTCTGCAGGAGAATCCCTATTTAGGGCCGATCTTCGACCTAAAAAACATCGTGCGGACCGAAGGCACGTCCAGTCCCGCCGGATCGCCTCCACCCATCGATCCGGAAACCGGAGTAGTCATCAGTACCATTCGCATGGGCTTTGGACATTACCGAATTGCCATGGCCGGCGCCTCCGCCGCCCGGGCGATGGGGTTTACCCCGTATTGGTTAGATCTGCTCACAATCCCCGGAATTACCAGCGATGTAATCAACTGGTGCAATCGATGGTACAGCCGCTGGTCCAGAATATCCCAGAAAAGTGCGCTTTTTGAAAAATACATCTGGGAACCGGTTACCACCGGCGAGCCCACTCTGCCTGTCCTTTCCTGGCTGCTGAACTCCTGGATAGTAGGCTGGCCGTGGCGCTTTCTGAAAACGAATGTGAAAGACTACAAAATGAGCGAGCTCTTCGGAAACCTCCATCAGGCCTTGCCCCAGGAGATGCCTATCTTGACCGCCCACATGTGGAACTCCATGGGAGCAGTGGCCGGGGGAATGACAAATGTGGTCGATATGATGTTTGACAACTGGCCGATGGCCTTTCAACTGACCGAAGGGGCTAAGCACGGAGTACAGTCCCCCTCCGGCTACTATGGTTTCCGCAGCATGCGCGGCTTTGATAAGTCGGGCAAGGTGCTCAAGCCTCTGCCCTCGGATGCAATCCACTACACCGGCCACCATGTGGACCACGAACTTGTAGAGAACATCGAGGCGGACTGCGCAGCCCGCCTGCGACGGGTCCATAGCCGGGAACCTCGCCGCTTTATGATTACCATGGGCGGAGCCGGAGCTCAGCGGGAGCTGTTCAAAGCGGTTATCGAACACTGCCTGCCCCTTATCCGCGAAGATAAGCTGAGTCTGTTCGTGAACCTGGGCGACCACAAGGATAACTGGGAGTGGCTGCAGGGGCAGCTGGGGGGCCGCACAGAACAGCTGCATAGCCATTTCGATTGGGAGGATACCCGTGAGTTTACCGATTCGATTCGAGAGAATCCGGTCCACGGCTTGCACGTGTTTCTCCACGACAATATCTTTCATGCCGTATATGCCACCAACTACCTCATGCGGGTAACCGATGTAATGATTACCAAGCCAAGTGAGCTTGCCTTTTACCCAATCCCGAAGATTTTTAACAAGCGGGTGGGCGGACATGAGATGTGGGGCGCAGTGCGGGGCGCCGAAATCGGTGACGGCACCATTGAAACCAGGACCATCGAGCATACCCTGCAGGCGATCGACTTGATGGCCAATGAGGATGACCTGCTGGAGATGTACTGCGATCAGATAATAAAAAATAAAAAAATCGGCACCTACGACGGAGCGTATAAATGCGTCGAGCTGGCCACGGGTAAAAAGTTTACCCGCAGCTGAGCCGGTCGAGAGCTCGCCTGCAACCGGAATCCTCCTGTTGCAGGGCGCTTTTTTTACGGATACACTTACGGATACACTTTTACAGCAGTAATTTTAGGAGCTCTGTGTGCAGGAGAAAAAATTTGTTCTTATGGCGATTCTTTTCTACAGCCTTCTGGGGGGAATCGGAATTGGCTGGGCTTACTTTGCCCGCGGGGAGTGGCTGCTGAATTTCAGCCTCCGGAGAGACCACCTCGCTTATGAAATCGCCCTCGTGCTGGTGGTGCTCCTGCTGCACAGCCTCTTCGATATCCTGGGTCCGCGGAAAGTACCGGCCATAGCCAGATTCTGGAATACCCTGCACACTACCCTCGGGCCGCTGCGGATCTCATCGATCCTGTTGTTGGCTTTACTGAGTGCCTATGGAGAAGAGCTTTTTTTCCGCGGAGCTCTTCAGCCGGCCATCGGCTATATCGGCGCCACCCTCCTGTTCGCGGCAAGCCACTTTCCACCTCAGAAGAATATGCTTATCTGGCCGCTCTATGCCCTGCTTATGGGAGCTGCCCTAGGCTACTTGCGGATTCTCGGCGGAGATATTTACTCGGCGGTATTGCTCCATTTTGCAGCTAACACTATTTCGCTTTACCTGCTTAGAAAAGCTGTATAAGCCCGCGGACAAATAAAACTGCAGTTACTCCGCTCACCGACAACTTTACAACAGTAGCCAGCATTGTACCGGTGAAAACCCCTAGGGCTGCCCTCATCGGGTTCCGCCCCTTCCGCATCACCAGCAACTCACCTGCCAAGGCGCCAAGAAAAGCCCCGATTACCGTACCGAAGGGAGGAAAAAAGACAGTTCCGATCAGCATCCCAAGTACACTGCCCCAGATTCCAGCTTTCCCGGCCCCCGAACGGCGGCTGGTGACAATCGGCAGGATAGAATCGAGCACCGCAGCCCCCACAGCGGCCGCCGCCATTACTATCAGCACCCATAGGGGGTACACGTTCCATCCCCCCGCCCAGGAGACTAACAATAGGGCTATGAAGGCAACCGGCGGTCCGGGAATAACCGGAACAATACAGCCGATCACACCCGCCACAACTATCGCAGAACCAAGTACCGCTACAAGAATATCTACTATCATAGGCTCATTTTTACATAAATGGAGAAAGCTTACAATTGTACTCCACTTCAGTATATGCTATAGTTATCCACAGAAAGTTGAGGCACATTTATGGACTTCCCGAAAAACAACCATACTATTCAACGTCTCGAAGAAGAAAATCGACAACTGCGCCTCAGCAGGGCCCATTATCACTCCATGTTTTCCCACTCAAAGGTAGCTATCTGGGAGGAAGACTTCACGGAAGTGATGGCTGCCCTGGATCAACTGGAAGTCTCCTCGGTCGAAGAACTGGACACCTACCTCACAACCGATCCCAACCGGGTTTTTGCTCTCATTGGCCGTGCAAAGGTACACGATGTAAACCCGGCTACCGTTTCGATGTTCGGAGCGTCTAGCAAAGAAGAGTTGATTGGTTCGATAGAACAGGTTCTTACCCCACATACACTGCCCTTTCTGCACAGAGAGCTGCTTGCCCTATGGAAGGGCGAACGCTATTTCGAGGGTGAGACGATCAACCGAACCCTAGATAACCGGCTGATCCACCTGATGGTTACCATCAGTATAATCGATGAGGGAGAAACCGCCGGTCATGTGCTGGTGAGTATGATGGATATAACCGATCGTATTCACAGAGAGCAGCATCAGGCTAAACTGCTGGATGAGATCCAACAGAGACAGCTGTACGCAGAAATAATGCAGGAGATCACCATTGCCCTTACCAGCCGGATAAAACGCGACCCTCTGCTGGATACCATTCTGGAACAGGTGCAGCGCCTGGTGGAATACAGCTCGGGCAACATCCGACTACTGCAGGGCAACACAGCCTATATTGTGCGCAGCCGGGGATACGAGGAGTATGGGGCCGCTGGTTTTATCTCCACTCTAAAAATGCCGGTTGACGACTTTCCTCTGCAGAGAGAGGCCATCCGGACCAGACGGCCGGTAGTTATACAGAACACTAAAACCGACCCACGCTGGATTGCTTATCCTGAAACCAGCTATATTCACTCGTTTCTGCTGCTGCCGATCTTGACTCCGGACAAGGTGTACGGGCTGCTCAGTATAGAGGATCAGGATCCGGGGGTTTACAGTCAGGAGACTGCCGAGAAGCTTCTGCCCTTTGCCCACGCAGCGGCCATCGCCTTTGCCCGCAGCGAACTCTACGAGCAGCTCAATGCCGAGCTGGAGGCCAAACAGAGGGCTCAGGAAGAATTAGCCGCCTCGAACCAACAGAAGGACACCCTGCTGAAAGAGATTCATCACCGCATAAAGAACAACCTCTCCCTGATAAGCAGCCTGATTAACCTGCAAAGCTACCGTACCGAAGAGCCGGCCATTCAGGAGATGTTGGAACAGCTCCGTGGGAAGATTCTTTCTATTTCGATGGTCCATGAAAAACTGTACCGCAGTAGCGACTTCCAGAATGTGTCGCTCCACGAGTATATTCGCGATTTACTTCTTACCCTTGAAAGCACCTCCGGCGCAACTGAAGTTCACACCCAAGTTGATATCAGTGAACAGGTGCTACTGAGCACGAACACCCTTATTCCAGTTGGGCTTATCCTTGCAGAACTGTTTACCAACAGCAGCAAATATGTCCAGCCTCCGGAGGGAGAGCCAATCCGGTTCAGCGTACACGGTCTGCAGGAGGCCGGCACCGTTACCCTGCGGGTAAGGGACAACGGACCCGGACTTCCGGGTCACAGCAAGGACACTCAAATTGATACGGAAGAGGGACTCGGGCTTACCCTGGTGCAGAATCTTGTACAGCAAATAGGTGGTACCCTGGAGCTAAAAGAACCGCCGGGGTTCCATATAAAGCTGGAGTTCCCCGCCTAACCTCTACCAGCGATGGTGGACCAGCGGCTTTACCTTGTGCATGTACAGCTGCTCTATCTGGTTAAACACATCCGTAGGAATAGGCGGCAGCTCCGAGGCTTGTACATTACTCAGCAGCTGCTCGGGCTTTGAGGCTCCGGGAATGATTGTAGAGACCTGGGAGTGCATGAGGATCCAGCGCAGCGCAGTTTGCGCCAGGGTAGATTCCGGACATTCCGCACAGATCTCCTTCAGCTCTTCAACCAATTCAAGCCCCCGCTCATACTCAATACCCGCAAAGGTTTCACCCTTATCAAATGCCTCACCGGAGCGATTGAAATTGCGGTGGTCTCCCTCGTTAAACTTTGAATCCCGGGAAAACTTGCCGGTAAGCAGACCGCTGGCGAGGGGAACTCTTATGATCAGGCCTACATCTTTTCTCTGGGCCTGCTCGAAAAAGAGTTCCGCCGGTCGTTGGCGGAAAATATTAAAAATGATTTGCACCGTGGCTACATTCGGGTACTCGATCGCTTTGAGCCCCTCTTCCACCTTCTCTACGCTGACTCCGAATCGGCCTATTTTTCCTTCCGTCTGCAACCGGTCAAACAGCTCGAATATCTCCGGCCGATAGTATACCTCGGTAGGAGGACAATGCAGCTGCATCAGGTCTATTTGCTCCAGACCGCTGTTTTTCAGGCTCGTCTCTACAAATTCGCCCAGTACCTCCGGAGTATAGCCCTCCGACACATGGGGCGCTATTTTCCGCCCGCACTTGCTGGCCACATACACCTGCTCCCGGCGGCTGCGGACGACCCTGCCCACCGCCGCCTCACTCTTTCCACCTTCATAGACATCGGCGGTGTCAATGAAATTTACCCCGTTATCGATAGCTTCATGTATTATACTTTCAGCATGGGCATCATCAAAACCGCTTCCCCATTTTCCGCCAACCTGCCATGTGCCTAATGAGACCTCTGAGATATGGTAATCGGTTTTTCCCAAACGTCGATAATTCATATAATCCCCTCCTGCTGAAATTATTATTTCGAATAGAGCTCTCTACTTCCCTCGGCATCTTTTTGAATATGGAAATCAAACTCAAGCAGCACCATCAAGCCCTTAAAACTGTCATTCTCGAAGCCCTCCGGCCGCCAATAGTCTTCCCAGCCGTCCTCAATGCTTATTCGGGAAAAGCGGCAGCTCAACATAGAACTGATAGCAGCTTTGCTCTTCTCGATAAAACCAAATGAAATCAGGCTGTTCCCTCCCTGTAAGTCCTCGGTTGTTACCGGATAGTTTACAGGAATAATCGTGGTATCCGCCGGGGCAGCTTCATTCACATTTACCCACACATATTCAAACTCCAACAGCAGTTTCTGTCCTGCCGCAGCTTCGCTGCCCGGAAGCAGCCGGACATGCACATGCGGTTCAATTGAGCTGCCCTCCATATACGAATGCGGCAGCTGCACATTGAAATAGGCATTTTGAAACAGCCCCTTCCCGTCCCGGCCATGATCGAAACCGTAGCCCCAGATACCGCTGTAGGACAGGCTGCGCTTTGAATTACCGTACAAACGAACCCGTTTTGGAGCCTGGGTATGCTGCAATTCCCCAAGACTCACCATATCGGCGGTCACCCTGACATCATCCCACATACCTGCACACTCCTCACTGCTTTATTATCTTCTATAAATTACATCATACTAGTTTAAGCTGAGTTTCGCAAAATATTATTTTTAAGCCTTATGCCTTTCTATTTGCCTTTGCCTGTTTTTCCAATTATTATTTTAAGAAAAACAGGGAGGCCCTCCGATGCAGAAAAAGCACTTCCCCCAAGCTCGAACAATTTATTCACTAGAGTTCATTCTGACTGTTTCCCTAGTGCTTATCATTTTCAGCGGCTGTTCAGGCCCGCCGGAATCGGATACAGGCGCCGCCGACACACCGCAGGCACAACAGCCCTTGGCAGTGGAGGCATTGGAGGTCAGCAAAGGTCCGCTGATCACCCAAATTACCGGCTCGGGAACGATATCCGGTACCAGCGAAGCCCTGGTAGTTAGTCAAACCCAGGGGATTATCGAGCAGGTGAGTTTCGAGCTGGGCCGGAAAGTGGCAAAAGGCGAGACACTGGTACAGGTAGATTCAGAGATTGCCCGCCTGAACATGGAGCAGGCGGGTGAGCAGTTGGAAAATGCTCGCATCGACTATCAAACCAAACAGAGGCTTGTAGAGCAGGGTGGGGCCTCAAGAGCCGAACTATTGCGGGCCCGCAGCGCCTTGCGGGGAGCCGAAGCCCGTTACAAGCAGGCCCAGAAAGCCTTCGACGACTGTTCAATCACCGCTCCTATTTCAGGTTATATTGCTGAAAAGCAGGCCACCGCCACTATCGGCAACTACCTCTCTCCGGGGATGCAGGTGGCCAAAGTAGTAAACCTGGATACGCTGCGTCTGCAGCTCTCGGTTGGAGAGGGAGTAATCGGGCAGGTCCGGGAGGGCTCTTCCGCTAGGGTAACTATACCGGCCGCCTGTGAGGGGCAAAGCTATTCTGCTCAGGTCACCGCGATTGCCGCCGGAAGCGATCCGGGAACCGGCAGTTATCCGGTGGTGTTGGAGTTTGAGAACCAGTGCGGTACCGCCGTAAAGTCGGGTATGTCCGCCGAAGCTTCTATCACACCGGCCGGGGACAGGGAGGTTCTTATTATCCCCTCCGCAGCCTTAGCCCGCCGCAATGAACAGGAAGTGGTGTTTATCGCCGAACAGGGCACTGCGAAGGTGCAGCCGATCAGCCTGGGACGTCGGGTGGGTAATCGAATAGAGGTTCTGCAGGGCTTGCAAGCCGGGGACCTGTTGATTATATCGGGTATTACCAGTCTGAGTGAGGGCGATCCGGTGGCGACGACTAGAGTCGGAGAAAGCGGGAGTTGGCAATGAGTATAGGTTCGTTTTCAGTCCGCAACCCGGTATTGATAAATATTCTGATGGTTACTCTGCTGGTATTGGGGGTGTTCAGCGTAGCTCGGCTGCCGAAGGAGCAGTTTTCGGAGGTTCCTTTTTATTGGGCAAATATTGTGGTTCCCTACCCTGGTGTTTCAGCTGAGGATGTCGAAGAGACTGTTACTATTCCGATTGAGAACCAATATAGGGATATTGAAAAGCTGAAAAAAATTCAGTCGGTTACCAGTGAGGGGCTCTCATTAGTGCGCATCGAGTTTGACGACGGAATTTCAAACAGAGAGTTTGATAAGCTGTTCCAGGAGGTACAGACCCGCTTCGGCAAAGTCAGCCTTCCGGAGGGTACCCGGCAAGCTGAGATCGATGATTTTTCCGCCGCCGATTTTCTACCGGTCATCGAAGTAATCCTGAGCGGAGAGGTCGATTACGATACCCTGAACATGAAGGCGGTAGAGCTCAAAGAGCGTATAGAAAATGTGTCCGATGTCTCCAACATCGAAGTGGTGGGCAACCGCGACCGGCAGATTCTTATCCGGACGGATGCGCAAAAGTTGGAGGCCCTGGGTATATCCCTGGATGCGGTAATAGATTCTATCGGCCGCAGCAATACCACCGTACCAGGAGGTACTCTTAAAACTCCACACCGTAATTATATTCTACGAACTGTCGGAAAGCTGAAGGAAGCCCGTGAATTTGAGCAGCTGATAGTCCGTACCAGTGGTTCCGGGACGGTGAAAGTTGGTGATGTGGCCACAGTACGGGAAGTGTACGAGGAGGAAGGGACCCGTGCCCGCTTTAACGGGGTGCAATCGATTAACTTCAAAATTTCTAAAGTTTCCGGCGGTGACAGCCTCACCGTTACCGGCGGGGTGAAGGAAGTGGTAGAGGAGTTTCAGAATACCCTTCCCGCCGGGATGAGCATTGCCGTGTTCAACGACTCAACTATTCAAATCCAGGACAGCATCAACACCCTGTTGAACAATTTTCTCTTCGGCTTTCTGCTGCTGGTATTCATTCTCTTTTTGTTTATCGGCTTCAGGAACGCCCTTATCACGGCAATCGGGATTCCAGTCACTTTTGCCATTACCTTTCTACTTCTCGAATACATGGGCGAGAGCTTTAACACCAACACTCTGTTCGGACTGGTGCTGGTGCTTGGCCTGGTTGTAGACCACGCAATTGTAATAATCGAGAACAGCTACCGGCTGCAGCAGGGTGGCCTCTCGCGAATCGATGCCGCCATTGAAGGTGCCAATCAGGTAGCCTGGCCGGTGATCGCTGCAACTGCAACCACTGTGGCCGCCTTTTTACCCCTGATGATTCTACCTGGAACCATCGGCAAATTTTTGAGGGTTATCCCGATCACCGTTTCCGTAGCTTTACTTGCATCGACCTTTGAAGCCCTGGTATTCCTCCCGGTCCATTTTGCCGACTGGGCGGGGAAGACAAAAACAAAATCAAAGCGCATTTTCGAGGCCCTCCGCAGTCGATACGAAGCGCTTCTCCACGCCCTCTTTTTACGCCGAAAACGCACCATTATTGTAATGGTAGTGGTGATGGTAACTCTGCTTGGTCTTACAGGTACGGTACAGCCGGATCTGTTCAGCGCTGAAGATTACTCCCTCTTCTATACCGACATCGAAATGCCCGCCGGTACTCCGCGGGAGAAAACCGACCAGGTAGTCTCCCAGTTTGAAGAGCGCCTCTTACCTCTGATAGGCGAAGGAGAGGTAGTGGCTGTCAATAGTACCATCGGTTTTGCCGAAGGGGGAACCGGCAACACCAGTAAAAGCAATGTGGCTGAAATTATTGTCGACCTAAAGGAACGGGACCGCGGCCGCAGCCGCTCTATTACTGCTATTATTCAGGAGGTGGAACAGCTGTGTGCCGATATCCCGGGTCCGGAGAAAGTCAGGTACCGAAAGGCAGCTACGGGGCCGCCCACCGATCCTCCGGTGTCCTTCAGGCTGCAGGGCGACAACTACGAACGGCTAATAGATATCTCCCAGGCAGTTCAGCAAAAACTAAGTGAGTATCCGGAACTGTATAACATCCGAGATAATATGGAGGCCGGAACTCCGGAGCTCAGAATACGTGTGAATCCAGCTCAGGCGGCCCGGTACGGCCTTAGCACCGCAACGGTGGGACGCTACATCCGCAGCTCTATCGACGGGGTGACCGCCACTACCATTTTCAAAGAAAACGAGGAGATTGATGTGCTGGTTAAATACAGTGCCGGCACAATAGATTCGGTCTATCAGCTCCAACAGCTCAAAATCCCCTCACCCAGCGGAAACCTGATCCCTTTTAACTCCGTATGCGAAATCGAAGAGAGCTCAGGCTTTGCTTCAATTAAACGTATCGACGGAAAGCGGGAAGTCACTATTTCGGCCGAAGCATATAACGAGAAACGGGTCCGGGAGATAAATTCCGACCTGAAACAATTTTACACACAAAGTTTTTCACAGGCAAATCCACGGATAGATTTTATAGTCGGGGGCGAATTTGCCGAGTTCAACAACCTGCTGATTCAGATTTTAAGAATCTTTTTGATTGGAGTCTTTCTCATTTATATCATTTTAGGCACTCAATTCAGGTCTTATTTTCAGCCTTTCCTGATTCTCTTTTCAGTTCCCTTTGCCTTTGCTGGAGTTATCCTCTATCTGGTCCTCTCGGGAACGCCCTTTTCTACCACCGTTCTGTATGCCGCCGTAGCTCTGGCGGGTATAGCCGTAAACGACTCGATTGTACTGATCAGCTTTATCAATAACCTGCGGGAGGAAAACTACAGTACCTTCGATGCGGTGCTCAAAGCCTCAGCTACCCGTTTTCGTCCGATTATCCTTACCTCCCTGACAACAATCGCCGGACTCTTACCCACTGCAATTGGAATCGGAGGGCGCTCAGTAGTCTGGGGACCTATGGCCAGTACCATTATCTTCGGCTTGATCTTCTCCACCATCACCGCACTGCTGTTTATCCCCTGTCTATACGGAATCTTTGATGATGTAAAACAGCACCGCCTGCAACGGAGAGAACGCAAAAACGCGATAAAGGAGTGATTTAAAATGCTGGAAAACTACACACTATACACCCCTGAAAATTTGCCTAAATTTCCGTTACAACTAAGCGAGCGGCAATGGCGAAAGGTACTGACAGCCAAACAATA
>JAIPFV010000131.1 GCA_021736475.1 Spirochaetia bacterium
GGAGATAAGCGTGCAAAATAGCGCGAAGTCACATACCTGATCAGCCGCATGATGTGAGTGAGGATGGAATCGTCTACAGGGAGACCGCACAGTAACTGGGGAGGCCTTGCACTGTCCGAAAACCAAGGTAAGCAGATCACAAGGAGAAATCCAAGTGAACCGTGAAGCGGTGTGAGGAGTCAGATGAGCCCATAGTAGTGAGAAAACCCGGGCCGAGGAAGCGCTGGTAACAGGGTGGAGGAGAAAACCCGGGTGACTGTATGCAGTGAGTCATACAGGACTCTTGCTCGCCAAAAGGGGGAAGAGGATGCGAAGGGGTGAAGTATTTACCAAGCAGTCTATCTTGAGTGAAAGGAGGCTTTTGCCGGTACAGAAAACAATTCGACGGGATTGGGTTGCCACCGGTCGGCGTACATAGAAATATGGAGCTGAGGGCTGGGACCGTACCGCGGAGTAAGCAGGAGTAGAGGGCCTAAATTGTCCGCACATGGGCTAGAATGGGCCGGAAGACCTGCCGAAGCAACCGAGGCAAAGAGAGGAAACGCATGAGAGATGGACCACAGAGCGAAGCGAGGCGAGTGTACTACACGCTGTATGGCCGGCTTTTAGAGCCGAAGGCGTTGGTAGAGGCGTTCAGGAAAGTCAAACGATCAAAAGGAGCTCCCGGAATAGACGGGCAGTCCGTTGATCAGTTTGAAGCTGACCTGGGAACCCACTTGCGGCAGCTTCGAGAAGAGCTGCAGGAGAAGAGCTACCGACCCTTACCGGTGAGGCGGGTAGAAATCCCGAAACCGGATGGCGGGGTGCGGAAGCTTGGGATTCCTGCGGTTCGAGACCGGATAGTCCAGCAGATGGTGCTGGATGTACTGCAACCGATCTTTGATCCCCACTTCCATCCCTCGAGTTACGGGTACAGGCCCGGTCGAGGCTGCCACCAGGCGATCGGTAAAGCGCAATTGTTTATTCGCCGTTACGATATGCCGTATGTGGTGGACATGGACCTGTCGAAATGCTTTGACCGACTTGATCATGAGCTGATCATCAGGCAGGTGCGCACGAGAGTGCGTGATGGAAGTATACTCAGACTGCTAATGCAGTTTCTTAAAAGTGGAGTCATGGAGGAGGGAGTACTGGAAGAAACGAGAGAGGGCAGTCCGCAAGGAGGAGTCATCAGTCCGCTGTTGGCAAACATCTATCTGGACGCCTTTGATCAATTTACCAGAGCGCGAGGATACAGGATAGTTCGGTACGCCGACGATATTCTCATCTTTGCCTCCTCTTCCAAAGGCGCGCAGAGGCGAATGAGTGAAGCAGTGAAGTTTCTCGAGGAAGAGCTGAAGCTGGTGGTGAACCGAGAGAAGACGGAGCTGACTACTGCACGAGAAGGCGTGAAGTTTCTCGGAGTGGTAATCCACGGTGGATACACCAGAGTGCAGGAGAAGAAGCGAAAGGCCTTTAAGGCCAAAGTGAAAGCAGCTACCAGAAGAACCTCTCAGGTAAATCTACAGAAAGTGATAGCGGATATTAATCCCCTGTTACGTGGCTATGCTCATTACTTTAGAGTGGCAAACTGTCAGAAAGAACTTGAAAAGCTGATGTGCTGGATTCGGCATAGACTACGAGCAAAACAAATGCAACTTTGGAAAAAGCCGGATCGGCTCCACAGACAGCTTAGGAAAATGGGGTACAAAGGCTCTTTTGAGAAAATCAGGATGCAAAGCTGGCGGACTTCGAGTTGTACCCTTGCACACATGGCCATGCCAAAGGTGTGGTTTAATGACTTGGGGCTGTTTGATATGTCGTCAATTCAAACCGGTTACTCTGTTTCCGGAGTATAGGGAATAAGTGAATACAGGAGCCGTATACGAGGTCCGTACGTACGGTTCTGTGAGAGGGCTACGAGAGGGGGCAATTTCCCTCTCGTACCCTACTCGATTTGTTATACCTGGGCCAGGGTAATGGCGGAGGTGGTGACAATATCTTCAATGCTGCAGCCCCGTGAGAGGTCGCTGACCGGCTTGGCAAAGCCCTGCAGAATGGGTCCGTAGGCCTCAGCTCCGGCCAGGCGCTGGACCAGCTTATAACCGATATTTCCGGACTGCAAATCGGGAAATATCAGGGTATTGGCTTTCCCGGCCACCTTTGAATTAGGCGCTTTTTTGGCGCCAACTTTTTCTATAACCGCTGCATCCAGCTGCATCTCTCCGTCTATCAGCAAGTCGGGACGCTTATCCTGAGCAATTGAAAGTGCTTTGGTAACCTTTTCCACCATCGGATGCTGAGCCGAACCCTGGGTAGAAAAAGAGAGCATCGCAGTAATTGGATCGGCTTCTAAAAAGATTTTACAGGAATCTGAAGAGGCTATTGCAATTTCCGCCAACTGTTCAGGGGTTGGATCCGGGATAGTAGCGCAGTCGGCAAAAATGAAATTACCATCGACCCCCCATTTAGTATCTTCAAGGGACATCACAAAACAGGATGAGGCATATTTGGTTCCCGGCTTGGTTTTGATGATAGTCATGGCAGCCCGCAGAACCGCTGCGGTAGCATTCTCCGCTCCGGCTACCATTGCATCGGCCGTGCCTTTGCGAACCATCATAGCCGCCCAATTCAAGGGCTCAATTATTTTTGAACGGGCATCTTCAGGGCTAATGCCCTTGTGTTTACGTAGTTCGTAGAACTCATCGGCATACTCGTTCAGCTGTTCGCTTTCCTCGGGGGTGCTTATTTTTACTCCAGTCAGATCAGCCCCTACTGATTGGGCTGCCTTTGCAATCTCGTCCTTTTTCCCAACAAGAAATACCTCGGATGCCAGGCCCTCATCGACAATGATACGGGCTGCCTGCAGGGTACGCGGCTCGAGAGATTCGGGCAATACCAGTTTTTTTTGCATTGATTTTGCTTTTGTTTTCATTTTTTCTGAAAAAGTCATAGTAACTCCTATATAATTGTACTTCTGTACTACCATTAGAATAACAGAGAAGCCCCAAAACTTCCATATTTTTATCCCCGTTATTGTCCTTCTGAGAAAAATCAATTAACATCGCCCTATGACTGTTGGTGTATATGGACTTGGACGTTTCGGAACTTACTGGGCATCATTGTTGGCACAAAAATACGAAGTAATCGGGTATAGCCGGTCAGAAAAACACAATCTTCCCCCTGAAATAAAACCGGTTAGCAAAGAAGAAATTTCACAGGCGGATGCACTGTTTATGTGTGTTAGCATTTCCGCCTTCGAAGGGGTTCTGAGGGACATTGGCCCGCTGCTGAAACCTGGAATGACCATCTTTGATACCTGTTCGGTAAAGGTGCATCCGGCGAGGGTGATGCAGCATGAGCTGCCGGCGGGTGTAAACTCAATTGCCTCTCATCCCATGTTCGGCCCTGATTCGGGAAAAAATGGTCCCCAGGGATTACCCATGGTAATGTCGCCGGTTTCAGCGAAGCCTGCTATTTTCGAATTCTGGAAGAAATGTTTTCAGGGTTATGGAATGCAGGTTATTGAGATGAGTCCGGATGAGCATGACCATCAGGCTGCCTACACCCAGGGAGTTACCCATTTTATCGGGAGGGTTCTGCAGGGCTTGAACTTGCCGGAAAGCGAAATTGGCACTATGGGATACCGAAAGCTGCTGGAGATTGTTGAACAGACCTGTAACGATCCTTTGCAGCTGTTTTACGATCTGCAGCGTTACAATCCCTACACCGGCGAAATGAGGAATGCCGTGTTTCAGTCTTTTCAACATACCCTGGACATGTTGGAACCTGATGTTGAATAACCCTGCTGATAAGTTCCCAGACTTGACATCGGCAATATCGCTGAGTAGGATTGCCATAGAATACGGGGGTGGAGATGTCTGAAGTACAAATACGTGAAGTAGACGAGAGTGATATAGTTACCATATTAACCGAGGACATTACGTTCGACGGTAAATTGAGTTTCGACGACAGTTTGATGATAAAAGGGCGTTTTCAAGGGGATATCCGAGCACTTGGCAACCTGTATGTCGACAGCGGGGCGGAAGTGAAGGCACGGGTCGAGGCCAATATTGTTTCGCTGAAAGGTACTATTAAGGGTGATGTCTATGCCCATACCCGGGTTGAGTTATTCGCCACTGCAATGGTAGATGGTGATATTACCGCACCCGATGTGATTATGGAAAGCGGCTGCAAGTTCAACGGTATTTGCAAGATGGAAGCTCCGCAAACTGAACTGAGCCAGGGAGAAAAGCCGAATGCGAACGCGTAATGTAATATTGATGATGATGCTTTTCCCAAGTCTTGTACTTTTTGCGCAAGAAAGGCCTGATGCCCTGAGGCTCTATAATAATGGTCAATATTCGCAGGCCGTGGATGTGTGTCTCCAAGAGTTGGAGGAAACACCCCAGAACATGGACTCCTACGCCGTACTGTGTTGGAGTCTTGTGCGCTTAGGCCGCTATGACGAAGCTTTGGATTATGCCCAGCAGGGCTTGGAAATATCCCGGTACGATCCGCGAATAGTGGAAGTAGTGGGTGAGGTGCATTACTATCAGGGACGAAACCTACAAGCCCTTGAGTGGTTTGAGGAATATACAGTTCTGTCTCCCACCGGTCCGAGAATCGATACTGCCTATTATATGATGGGGGAAATATTCATCCGTCTGGGTGAGTACCACCACGCAGATATTGCCATTACCACCGCTTTGTATCATACCTCTTCAGTGGCCCAGTGGTGGGCCCGGCTGGGATACGCCCGTGAACAAGCTGAAGATTACCCCTACGCCCTGGAGGCGTACAACGAGGCTCTGCGGCTGCGACCCGGTTTAAACGATGCGGAGCGCGGAAAAAGCAGAGTCCAGGAGAAAATGAAAACAGGATGAGGGTTGCCTTTTACACTCTGGGCTGTAAGCTGAACCAGAGCGAAAGTGAAGCCCTGGCATCTACCTTTAAGAGCCGGGGTTTTTTTATCGCCACTCCACAGGAAGGGGCGGACATATTTATAGTAAACACCTGCACAGTCACCAGCAAAGCCGAGCAAAAGGCTCGGCGGATTATCCGTAGACTTGCCAGAGACAACCCCGCCTCGGTAATAGTAGTTACAGGCTGCTACGCTCAGCTTGACCATGAGGCTCTGGAAGCGCTGATGCCGAATGTAGTGGTGCTGGGTCATGAGCGCAAATACCAGTTGCTCGAGTTGGCGGAGTGCTTAGAAGCCTCCGGCGGCTGTTCCACCGAAGCTTCTGCCGATGCGGTGCGTGAGGCGGTAGATGCGTGCATCGCCGGCTTTGCCTCCGAAGGGGTAGAGCGGGGCGGAATTTTTCGCTTTGCCGCCGACACCTATAGTTTTCACTCCCGAGCCTTCCTCAAAGTACAGGATGGTTGTGACCACCAATGCGCATACTGTCGTGTCCGCCTTGCCAGAGGCGCTTCAGTCAGCCTGTCACCGGCCGAAGTTGCCGAACGGGCGGCACAGCTGTACTGGCACGGCTACAACGAGCTGGTATTAACCGGTGTAAATCTAACCGCCTACCGCGACCCGAACGACCGGCGCTACGGGCTGCCCCAATTGCTGCATGAGCTTACCGGCCGCGAAGAGGAGTACCGTATACGCCTCTCCAGCCTCGAGCCGGAGATGATCCGCCGCGAACTGGTGGAGGCGGTGGCCCACCCCCGGGTGTGTCCCCACTTTCATATCCCGGTGCAGAGCGGCTCCGACCGCATCCTGAAAGCCGTATACCGTCCCTATACCGCCAACCGCATCCGTGAAGCGGTGGCCGATCTGCGCGGGGTTACAGACGACCCCTTTCTGGCGGCTGACGTAATCGTTGGCCTGCCCGGTGAAACCGATGAAGATTTCCAGGCTACCTACGACCTTATCAAAGAATGTGGCTTTGCCGCGCTGCATATCTTTACTTTTTCCCCGCGGCCAGGCACCGAACTTTTCCATGCCCCTAACCCCGTCCCGGAGCGAATAGCCGGCGAGCGGGCCGATGCGCTCCGCGAGCTGGCCGCAGAACTCGAGTCCGCCTACGCCGAGCGTTGGATTGGTCGAAAGGTTCACGTTCTGCTGGAAGAGCAGCGCAACATCGATGGACATGAGTACTGGAGCGGGTTATCCGAGAACTACCTCAGAGTCGACATTCCCATCGACTATTTTCTGGCCGCCACGCTGCCAAGCGACTGGACACCAAACGCAGAATCGAAAACCAAGCCTTCAACGGGAGGGCGGGGCATGCACGGCAAAATTGTATCCGTTCGAATAGAATCGGCGGACGAACACATCTTCGGCCGGCTGGAATAGTATCATTCTGTTAAATGGTTCAACAGAATGTATAGCATTTTGGTAAATGATTTGACAGAATGATACTATAGTGGTTTTCATATTGATGCTGACTGTTATGGGTTTTTCGGGAAAAATGTGATAAAATTGTCTTAATGCAGCATTGCTTTGTTGTTAATTCTGCAAAACAGTGTTATATTCTATATAAAATGTCAAAAACAACCAAACAGTAAATAGAGGCGCTTTTAATGCGCAAAACTAGAGGAGGAATAGATGCGACGAATTGCAATAATAGCCGTATCCCTACTGATACTCCTGACGCTTGCCGGTTGTTCCGGCAACCTCTTCATGGAGTGGGACAAACCGGACGTGCCTTCGGCAGATGAAATCAGCAATAAAGATGTGACCGATCAAACAGGAGCTGATGATTTTTTAAGCGATGTGGAAGACTGGTATGCCGCTGATGTATTAGGAGATGATAAAGATAAAAGTGGCACTGTTGTAGCTAAACTGAAAGAGATTTATTCTGATACTTCAGGTAGTATAGACGATGAAACTCAGCAAGAGGCTGCGGCCTTAGCCGGAAAAATCGCGATCCAAAGCGACCCGAATGCAGATCAGCTGTCTAAGAATCTAATTGGTTCTTATGATGAATTGACAAGTGAAACAGGTGTTAATGATCCTCAAGTATTTCTTAGTTCGATTGTGCCTGATTCTGTAAAGAATGATCCGGATGCATTTCAAGACATGGTAGATGCCTTTCTAAAAAGTGCAGATGCGTACCTTGCTTTAGGAAATAATATCGGTAGTGATCCCGCGTATATCACAGATGCAGAAATAGGTGATGCAGTACAGTATGGAGCTGTATCTGTTGTCCTTCTTGCGTCGCTAGATTCATTAGATGATGGTGTTGTAAACGGTAGTTATACTTCAACAACAACGACTTCTGACGAGAGTGAAAAATTAAGAGACATTGTGAATGGTTTAAGCTTTACTGGTGACGATCCAACAAATGCCTTTGATAGCACGACTAGTGATGCCTACTATGATGGTATGATTAATCTCCTCGATGCCGCCGGCTTGAGTTTTAGTTAAGGAGTACAGAATGAGAAAAGCAATAATAATTCTTCTTATATTTACTGTATTCGGTCTGGGCTCACTGGCGGCGGGCGAGATAATCGACAGTCCGGTGTATGCGCCGATGACACCCGAGGTAATCGGGCAGGGCGGCTCTTTTACCGCTGTTGCACACGGGTATAACTCACTGTTTACCAACCCGGCGGGTTTTGCCCG
>JAIPFV010000132.1 GCA_021736475.1 Spirochaetia bacterium
TTATGCGCTACTCCCTGGGTAGGTTCCGCTTCTCCGAGTTTACCGGCTACGTGCTTAACCACAATCTGGACGGGTTTCGGCTGAACTTTGAACTGCCGGCCCTCTCCTTCGAGGCCTCCGCCGGGTATACCGGCCTAACTTTTGTGCCAAGTTCATCCATTTTGCTTACCCAGAGCGATTACGACCTGCAGGAAAATGTAGCTGACCACGGTTACGAGCTAAGCTCTCCAAAGATAATTGAAACCTTGAAAATGACTATTCCCGCACTCGCCTTTGAGCAGGAGCTGATTCTCAATGTAGTGATTCAGCAGGATCTGCAGCCGGAAGAAAACTTTACAAACCCGGATGACCGCATACACAGCGAACACATCGGATTCGGCTTACGGGGCGGACTTGCACCGTCGCTGTACCAGAACCTGTTTCTGTATCTGAACCGCGGACACGGCAAATATGCTACCGCGGCATTGCTGTTCGGCGGCGGCCTTAGCTACTACAATCAGGACTTCTATTTTACCAGAGTTCAAGTAAGGGGATTATATTCCTCCGGAGATAACGACCACAATTTCTTTTACGGCGGGTATGGGGGCGGGGATACTTCAAACCACTTCATTACACTATCCGCCTCTCCTCAATCGGGCATAGTTTTCTCACCTCAAATTGGAAATATATCGCTTGGTGAGTTATCATTTTCTATGAGGCCTTTCTTCAAATCGAACAGCCGTTCTCTTGAAAAATTCCAAACAACTTTGGCGGCACTCACCTTCTTTAGAAACACCGGAGGAGCTATTTCGGAAGCAGGCATCGACCTTACATCCGACGAGTCGTATCTTGGAAGCGAAATTGACCTGTCCCTGCAATTCAGGCCCCTTTCCGATGTGGGAATAAGCCTTTCCGGAGGCTTATTCATTCCGAACGAAGCAGTTTTCATGGAAGCCTACGACAACATTCAGTCGGTTGTCCGCCTTGATGCTTCTTTCAGGTTTTGAAGTGAGGATACCAATGAGAAAATATAAAACAATACCAATTATTTTACTGATTATTGCTGTGTTTCTGCTGCTCGCCGCACCGGCATACTCGGTCAATGCGGTGATACAGGAGACAAAGGGCAAGGTAGAGCTGAAGGCCTCCGGCGGCAGCTGGCAGAAAGCGGAAGTTGGAATGGAGATTGGCCTTGGAACCACCGTTTCAACAGGTTTTGGTGCCAATGCAAAAATTGCTATCGGTAACAACATTCTGGAAGTAAAGCCCCTTACCCGAATGGAATTGGAGGAGTTAATAGAGAAAGAGGGAACCATCGACACCGAGCTCAACCTCAAGGTCGGCAAGATAAAGGCAAATGTGCGTTCCTCCGCAGGGCTTCAGAACAACTTTAAGCTGCGCAGTGCCCAATCGACCGCTGCGGTACGTGGTACGGTTTTTGTATACGACGGGTACACTTTAAGTGTAGAGCAAGGACAAGTATCCCTAAGCAACAATCTGGGCCAGGTACGCACGGTAGGCAGGGGCGAACAAAGCAGTACCGACGGCTATTCCGTACCTTCTAATGTGGAGGATGCTATCTCTTCGGTTTTTGATCTTGATCCCAGCGCGTTGGATGAGGATGCGGTTGTGACATTTTTAGAACAAGAGTATCCCGAATTTGCAACTATAATTCTTAATTTGTATTGGGATTTTGGAGGAGTGCAATGAGCAATCAAAATTTCAATTTTAGACGGGGAACTCATGCACGTGCCGCCGCACTACAGCTTGGCGCGGTGCTTGGTATGTTCCTGCTGCTAAGTATAGTTTCGTGTAATGTAGAGCCCCAGGCCGGCGCTACGGTTACTCCGCAGCTTAGCTTCAACTCTGCCTCAAGGGGCTTCGGAGATGTGCTGGGAAACATAAAGCTCAATATTACCGGCCCCGGTATTGACCAGCAGTGGTTCTTCTCCGAGGAGGAGGACAGTATTGTACTCACCCTTCCCGAAGCGGATAATGTGCGCTTTGAGGTAGAAGCCCAACTGGATACCCTCGGCGGCACCTACACAGGCCCGGTTCTTTCCTACGGCGGCGTCTTGTATGCCGACCTGGTTGCCGGAAAAAAAACCAACCTAAACTTTAACATGGGCCCCTACGAGACCAAAATACTGGTGCCGGATTACGGCGGCGATTACATGTCTTATAGCCAGCAATTAGTTCAAATCACCGACTTTCATTCCGATAGCCCCAATAGGGAGGCAAGCGATTACCTTGGGTCTCTTCCAATGGATATGGACATAGATAATTCTGGCCGAATATGGGTCGGGTATGAAAAGGGTGAAATGGGTACAATTCTTTTAGAGGTACGGCCTGATATTTCTACAATGGGTACACCAATACCAATAACTGATAGTCCCGCTGTAACATCACTCGCCTTCGATCGGTACAACAACTATATGTATTATATTTCTGACCTTAATGGCTACGCTATTAGTCAAATTGAGACAACTTTTGATATAACTGATGAAACTTTTTCAAAGCCGGTAGAGCCGGTACCAATAAATACAACAGAGAACTTAGACATAGGTTCAATTAACCCCTTCGGTCTGGCCGTAGATGATGAGGGGTATATCTATTTTACCGGCGTAGATGTTTCTGAGGTAGATAAAATTTTTAAGATAGATCCTGATTCACCGGGTAGCGAAGTAGCATCCACGGAAATTACTACCAACTCTATTACTGGACCTTACGACTACCCCGACCTCCTCTATAAAGATGGGCATATATATGTGACGAACCGGGCAGGACCCGACGGAGAACAGATTCTCAAGCTGAATAAAGACCTTGAGCTGGTGGACAGTTTCGGATTTGCAGCAACTGAATTCACGGGAACCACAGCAGAAGGCGAATTTTTCGGACCTTCCCGCTTTTTGGCCACTAGCAACAAAAAGATCTATGTGATTGATGAAATTAATCCCAACATTAACCCTGAGGTGGTTACAAATTTGGGAGCCAACAGAATCGTTAGTTTCGATACCGACTTTGGCGAGTGGGATACATATATGCCCCAAGATACGGACCTCGACGGCATAAAAACCGACATTTTCACTTTCTATTATACTACTGGATTTGCGGTGAACTAATAGAGTTGCCAGATAACCTACTTCACCGCGGTTCCCTTGGGGCCGCGGTTTTGTCTCATTGATTGAAAATTACCTTGACTCACACCACCGCTGTGGGTACCCTTAAAGTGAGAATCTTTTTAAAGAATCAAACAAAGGAGGACATATGTCCGAACGTGACGTATCACCACCGGGACTACCTTTTTCGATAAAACCGAAATTTATAGTAACCGTGGTAATTATAGTTGTGGTCATTGCCGTGGTCATGTCGAGTTTCTTCGTCGTCGACCAAACCGAGCAAGCAGTAGTGCTTAGGTTCGGTAAGGTGAACAGAATTGTCGGCCCTGGCCTGCAGTTCAAGGTTCCCCTGGGAATCGAAAAGAACTACAACGTAGCAACCCAGAGAGTTCAGAAAATGGAGTTTGGGTTTCGCACCCAGCAGGCAGGTATCAATACCGCCTACTCCGGCGCAGACTTTCCTGAAGAGTCAATTATGCTGACCGGAGACCTTAATATAATTGATGTCGAATGGATCATCCAGTATCGGGTAACCGAACCGGTAGATTGGCTGTTTAATGTGGAATTTCGAGAACAAACCCTGCGCGACATAAGCCAGTCGATTATCAATCAGCTGGTAGGCGACCGGGCAATACTGAATGTAATCGGTTCGGAGCGAGCAAACATCGAGCAGCAGGGCCAGGACAAGATGCAGGAGCGCTTTGACGATTACGGTCTTGGAGTCACGGTTACTACGGTCAAACTGCGAAACATCGTACCCCCGCGGGGCGAAGTACAGGACGCATTTGAAGACGTAAACCGCGCTGTTCAGGATATGAACCGTTTTATCAATGAAGGTAAAGAGGCTTACAACCAGGAAATACCCAAAGCCCGAGGCCAGGCCCAGCAGATGATTCAGGAAGCCCAGGGATACGCGGCGGAGCGTGTAAATAATTCAGAAGGTGATGTAGCCCGCTTTGTATCGGTGCTCGACCAGTATGAGTTAAGCCCCGAGGTAACCCGAACCCGTCTCTACATCGAAACCCTTGAGGAACTCTTCCAGGAGAAAGAGGGCACCGAGCTGATAGACCGGGGTCTGGAGAACTTTATTCCCTTCAAAGGCCTGCCGACAGCACAAGGAGGCACACAGTGAAAAAATTAGTAACAACTTTAGTAGTGCTGCTTATTATCGTGGTGATATTTGTACTTCTGGGGCCGTTTTACATCGTAGAACAGGGTGAACAGGCCGTTGTCACCCGCTTTGGTAAGATAGTTACTACAAACACCGAACCGGGCCTGAAATTTAAAGTACCGGTTATCGACAATGTAGTAAAATATTCAAAGAAAATCCTGAGTTGGGACGGAGATGCGCAACGAGTGCCCACTGCAGAAAACCAGTTTATCTGGGTTGATGCCACGGCACGTTGGAAAATTTCCGATCCCCAGAAATTTTACGAGGCAGTCTCTACCCTTGAACAGGGCTGGGCTCGTCTTGACGACGTAATCGATTCGACCATCCGTACGGTCATTACCAGCAACAATCTGCGGGAAGCAGTCCGTAACACCAACATCATCAACGAGCTGGAGGCCACCACGGAAATTCTGCAGCAGCAGGATGAAGAGGTGGACGAAGAGGAGCTGCGAGAGCTGACCCAAACTGAGAAATCGTATGAGAAGGTGAATCGGGGTCGTGAAGAGCTTTCCCAGGAAATGTTCGAGTTGGCCGCTGAGTTAACCCCCGACTACGGTATTGAGCTGGTTGATATAATCATGCGTCAGATACGCTACTCCGACGACCTTACCGAAAGTGTCTACAGCCGTATGATCAAAGAGCGAAACCAGATCGCCGAGGCCTACCGGTCCTACGGACAAGGTAAAAAGGCCGAGTGGCTTGGTAAGCTTGAAAATGAACGCAAGACAATATTGTCGGAAGCGTACCAAGAGTCCGAAGGGATTCGTGGTGAGGCCGATGCAGAGGCAACCCTGATATACGCCCAGGCGTATGAGCAGGACCCGGAGTTCTTTGAGTTCTGGCGTTCGATCGAATCGTACCGCAAAACCATGCCGCAGTTTACAAAAACCCTTACCACCGACATGGATTACTTTAAGTATTTATACAACGAAGACGGAACTGTCGAATAAATCGGCACAAATTGCATAAAGTGGCCGCGGGAACCGAGTAATCGGAACCCGCGGTTTTTTTATGGACACGCACCCCTCCAATTTCACCCCTCAAATCGTCGGTGACCCAGATCTATTAAGTCCGCCAGCCCCTGTCGCAGTATCTCCAGCTGCGATCCATCGCGCTCCAGCAGTTCCTGCAGCTTTTTAACCTCTATCTCCCATTGCTGTCGGTACTTTTTGTGGGTGAACTTTTTAAGAATGTGGAGTACTTTCTTCTGATACCGGCGTCGCTGGGCTTGGGTGTCGGCGCTGCACATCAGCCGGCGCACTACATTCAGCTCTTCCTGCCGGTCCGTGCAGGCCGCCTCTTCCAGCAAAGTTTCAATCCGTTTCAATTCTGATGTCGCGAGCTTCTGCAACACATCTATCCGTGGAATCTCATGAAACCGGTATAAGTTCTCGGTGGCCAGCCGGCCCCAGCTTTCGTTGCCCGCAAGCAGAACCTCGGTATTCCGGGTAATAAATTTTTTCGAAAGCCGCTCCGGTACAAAAGAACCCTGCAGCATCGCTTGAATGCGGTGGGCAGGAAGAAACCGGCCAAGGTCCGGCTGACTGAAGGCACTTCCTCTTTCGCTGTAGCGCTCCACCACAATTTGAAACTCCGTGTTATAAGTACGGCGGTTCATGCTCTGACGGCCCCCGCGATAGGTAATATAGTCCAGACTGTTAATCTCCACTCGGCCGGCTGTGCTCAGGATCTCCATCAGTTGCTCCATGGGGATAATCCCCTCACTATTATAGCTCAGTACTAACCAACGAGCATCCGCGGCTTCCAGCACATCCCTCAGTGCCTGGGGGGCAGTTGCCCGTGAACAGAAGTCCGAGCGGGTTTCCTGCCAGTCCGGCCGTATACCGGCTTTTGATACTAATCTACCGTCCGCCCCGATCGCCTCATTTACCTGAGGAAAATCCCAGCGCGCAATGGTATTTAGCAGGTGGTAGTTGCTGCCGTACTGATGAATGTTATAAGGGGGGTCTAAATAGCAGAGATCGCCACTGCGCTGTGAAAGAAACTCGGCAGCATTCAGCTGCTGCACTTCGCATTCGGCAGTCCCATCTATAAGCACAGGGTATTCAAGCTGCATCGGTGCCATAATCCGCCCCAGGGCATCGCGGCTGTGCCCGCCAAAGCCCTTGTGGTAGGCTTTGAACACCCCGGAAGTATTCACATGAGTGGCCGCCTGATACAGCAGCAGGGCCAGCAGAAGGTCGTGGGCCCTGCCCCCCTCCGGAAACCACCGGTCTATATGCTCGCGTACCAGGTCGATAAACAGGGCATTCTCCCGTGTGTAGAACAGGCGTTCGGTACGGTAGTCTGCCTCGGCAGTGGAGGATGGCGCGTAATGACGGCTGATCAAAGGCCGCTGAGGTTGATTTTGGGAATACTCCTGCAAAGTATTTAGTTCGGTAAGGGCATTTTTCAGCCCGCCAAAACCGGAAAACAGGGCCTCCGCTTCCGCCGGGCTTAAGGTTAGGTGAGCGCTGTTTATTACTCTCGAATACTCCTCCCAGTCGTTGGCCGCTACCTGAAAACCCATCTGGCGAGCCATTCTGGCAACCGCACCGCTACCGGCAAACGGGTCGATAAACCGGGTGATAGGATGTTGCTCATTAAGCCGGGAGAATATGCGATATAAAAAACCGAGGATGCGCCTTTTGTTGCCGATGTAGGCAATTAGCTGACGGGTGAGATAATCTGTAGAAACAAAGGCCCCATCACTTGTCGAAAGGCTGAGGGCCTGATACCATTCCGGCATGACCGGAAAGAGACTAACAGCTTTACTTGCAAAGATCAATATAATTGAACAATACGGACCCTCCGATCCTCCAATCACCGACCTTGCCTATGACAGCCGCGAGGTACACCAGGGCAGTCTATTTTTTGCCTTAAAAGGGCTTCACAGCAACGGCCACGACTACGTAGAAAAGGCAATTGCCCAGGGTGCGGCAGCAGTGGTCCACAGCGATCCCCTACCCCACTATGCCCAGGGTGTGACCTACCTGCGGGTAGAGAACAGCCGCAGGGCTATGTCGCCGATTGCCTGCAGTTTTTATAATGATCCCTCTTCAGAAATGACGATTATCGGGGTAACCGGAACCGACGGAAAAAGCACCACCAGCTATTTTATTCAGCAGCTGCTGAAGTTAAGCGGCAAGACCGCGGGGCTGCTTACTACAGTCCAATTTGATTTAGGCCAAGGAGCAGAGAAAAACTATCTGCGCCAATCT